>NZ_JALLGL010000013.1 GCF_023072675.1 Streptomyces sp. XM83C | reverse complement strand
CCCGGACGCAGGCCCCGGCACCGCCGCCCCCGCCCCCGTCGTGCTCCTGCTGCACGGTTCGAACCAGACCGGTGAGAAGCTGCGCGCCTTCACCGGCCGTGCCTTCGACCGGCTCGCCACCGCGCACGGAGCCGTCGTGGCGTACCTCGACGGCCACAAGGGGCACTGGAACGACGCCCGTGTCTCCAACGCGTTCGCGGCCCGCACGGAGGGGTACGACGACGTCGCGTTCGTACGCGCCGCGGTCGAGCGGCTGGTGGAGCGGTACGGCGGTGATCCGGCCCGGGTCCACGCCGTCGGGTACTCCAACGGCGGGCAGATGGTGATCCGGCTCGTCCATGAGATCCCGGACCTGCTGGCCGGGGCGGCGGTCCTGTCCGCGACACAGCCGGCGCCGGAGAACTTCGCCCCGCACGAGACCCGGGACCGTCCGGTGCCGGTGATGTTCGTGCACGGCACGAAGGATCCACTGGTGCCCTACGCGGGCGGCATGGCGAGCATGTGGGGGTTCCGGCCGCGCGGCCTCGGCCTGTCCGCGCCGGAGACCGCCCGCTACTACGCGCGCCGCAACGGCATCACCGCGCCACCCGCCACGGAGACGGTCCCGACCGGCACGCCCGCCGGCCGCCGGGCGCGGACCTCGGTGGAGGCGACCCGGTACGGCGAGCCCGGCCGCGCACCCGTCGTGCTGTACACGGTCCACGGCGGCGGCCACACCGTCCCCGGCACCCGCAGGGCCCCGTTCCTCATGGGCCGTACGGACCTGGGCTTCGACACGGTCGCGGCGACCGCCGCCTTCTTCCGTCTGCCGGGCGACCGCGCGGGGCGTCCCGCCCGGTCGTGAGCGGCGGGCGGCGGTGGTGTCAGAGCTTCTCGAACGGGTCGTGCTCGGCGAGGAGTTTCTCCAGCCGGGCCTGGTCCACCCGGCTGATGATCTGCCCGGCCTCCTGCCGGTCGCGGATCACCTTGGCGAGGGTGAACGCGGAGGTGACGAGATAGAGCACCGCGATGGCGAGGAAGCCGCGCACCCAGGCGTCGGCGTTCAGCCGCCAGATGCCGACGGCCGTGGCGGCCATCGCCACGGCGAAGGAGGCGACGGCCTGACCGTAGAAGGCGGCCGTGCTCTGCTGCTTGACCGGTGTGTCACTCATGCGCCAAGCGTGCTCCGGGCGTGAGGCGCGCCACATCCGTCGGCGTACTCAGAAGGCACTGAGTACGCGGAACGCGCCCGGCGCTCAGAACGCCGAGACCCCTGTCAGCGCACGGCCGATGACGAGTTTCTGGATCTGGCTCGTGCCCTCGTACAGCGTCATCACGCGCGCGTCGCGCAGCAGTTTGCCCGCCGGGTACTCGTCGATGTAGCCGTAACCGCCGTGCACCTGGAGGGCGTTGTTGGCGGCGCGCACCGCGGCCTCGGAGGCGAACAGCTTGGCCTTGGAGGACTCCACGGCGAACGGCTCGCCCCGGTCGACGAGGTCGGCGACGCGCCAGGTGAGCAGGCGGGCGGCGTCCACGTCGACCGCTATGTCGCTGATCAGCTCCTGCACGAGCTGGTGGTGGGCGATGGTCTTGCCGAACTGCTCGCGCTCGCCCGCGTACCGTACGGCCGCGTCGAGGGCGGCCTGGGCGATGCCGACGCAGCCGGCGGCGACCGACATGCGTCCCTTGGCGAGGGCCGACATGGCGATCCTGAAGCCCTGCCCCTCCTCCCCCAGGATCGCGGAGGCGGGGACGCGGACGTCCTCCAGGACGAGTTCGGCGGTGGCCTGGCCGCGCAGGCCGAGCTTGCCGTGGACGGTACGGCGGGTCAGGCCGGGGGTGTCGGCGGGCACGAGGAAGGCGGTCACGCCGCGGTGGCCGGGGGCGTCGGTGGAGCGGGCGAAGAGCAGCACGACATCGGCCCAGGTGCCGTTGGTGATGAACATCTTGCTGCCGTTGATGACGTAGTCGTCGCCGTCCCGACGGGCGCGGGTGGCGAGGTTGCCGGCGTCGGAGCCGGTGCCGGGCTCGGTCAGCCCGAAGCAGCCGACGAGTTCACCCGCCGTCAGACCGGGCAGCCAGCGCCGCTTCTGCTCCTCGCTCCCCCAGGCGGCGATCGTCTTGGCGACCAGGCCGAGGGAGACGGAGACGATGCCGCGCACGGACGAGTCGCCGCGGCCGAGTTCCTCCGTGACGAGGCAGTAGGCGAGGTGGTCGCCGCCGGAGCCGCCGTACTCCTCGTCGACGGTCAGACCGAGGAAGCCGACCTCGCCGAGCTTCTTCACGATCGACCGGTCGATCTCCTCCGCCCGGTCCCAGGCGACGACATGCGGGGTGATCTCGCGTTCCACGAAGTCCCGGGCGAGCTGCCGTACGGCGGTCTGCTCCTCGCTCAGCTCCAGGTTCACCACGCCACCACCCCATATCTTGAAAGCCGTACATTTAAATTAGCACTGCTAGTTTCTGATCGCAGCCCTACTATGTGCGCCATGGCCCGACCGCGCAAGCCCCTGCTCAGCACCGACCGGATCGTCGAGACGGCTCGGGAACTCGTGGACGCGGAGGGCCTCGCGGCCGTCTCCACGCGCCGCCTCGCCGCCGAACTGGGAGTGAGCGGGCCCTCCCTCTACAACCACTTCCGCACCAAGGACGAGATCCTCGAGGCGGTCGCGGACTCGGTGAGCGCGCAGGTCGATCTGTCGATGTTCGAGGACGGCCGGGACTGGCGGACCGCGCTGCACGACTGGGCCGTCTCCTACCGGGCCGCGCTGCGCGACCATCCGAACATCGTGCCGGTCCTCGCCCGCGGCCCCGGACGCCGCCCGGCCGCACTGCGGCTCGCCGACGCGGTGTACGGCGCGATGGTGGACGCGGGCTGGCCGCCGGCACAGGCCACCTCGATCGGCGCGCTGATGCGGTACTTCATCATGGGCTCCGCCCTCGGCTCGTTCGCCGGGGGCTTCGTGGAGGACCCGGCCGCGTACGACCCGGCCGACTATCCGCACCTCGGGCAGGCCCATCTCCTCGCCGAACAGCAGGAGAAGATCGACGAACGGGCCTTCGAGACGGGGCTGACCGCGCTGCTGGACGGGCTGGCCCAGCAGTACGAGCGACTGCGCTGACGCCGCCCGCCGCCGATGATCCGGCGGACGCCGAAACGTCCGTGCCGCATCCTTGACGGCATGACCGCGAGCGCCCCGAGCAACAGCAGGAAGACCGGCGGGAGGACCACCGCCGGGCAGGCCGCCGGGCTCGCCCGGCTGGCCGGGCTGATGGCCGACGAGACGCGCGCCGCGTGCCTGCTCGCGCTGCTGGACGGGCGGGCGTGGACCGCGGGCGAGCTGGCCCGGTACGCCGGGGTGGCCGCCTCCACCATCAGCGAGCACCTCGGCAGACTCGTCGCGGGCGGGCTGCTCACCGAGGAGCGGCAGGGCCGGCACCGCTACGTCCGCCTCGCCGACGCGCGGATCGCCCAGCTGGTGGAGGACCTCGCCGCGCAGGTCGCGCCGCAGGCACCGGCCCGGCCGCGGAGCCTGCGGGAGGTGAGCGCCGGGTCGGCGATGGCGCGCGGCAGGACGTGTTACGACCATCTCGCCGGGCGGCTCGGCATCGCCGTGACGGACGCGCTGACCGACCGGGGCCTGCTGCGGCAGGACACGGGGTTCGCGCTGACGGACGCGGGCGTGGCGTGGTTCGAGGCCGTCGGTATCGGGCTGCCGCGCGGCGGCCGGCGCCCGCTGGTCCGGGCCTGCCTCGACTGGACCGAGCGGCGACCGCATCTCGCGGGGGCCGCGGGGGCGGCGCTGTGCCGGCACGCCTTCGAGGCCGGCTGGTGCGTGCGGGTGGGGTCCGAGCGGGCCGTGAAGGTGACACCGTCCGGTGAACGGGCCCTGACGGAGCTGCTCGGCATCGCACCGGAAGCCCTGCGGTGACACGGCCGTCCCTCGGCCCCCCGGCCCGCCGGTCCCGCGTCACGGCGACCGGGCGCACGCACACGGCGCACGGTGCAGGCCACACGGCGCACGACGCACGACGCACGGCGCACGGCGCACGGCGCACGGCGCACGGCAGTCCTCGTCGGATCAGGAGCACGCATGAACGCCTCCCCCCGCCCCCGGTTCCTCGCCACGGGTGCCGCCGCCGTCACCGTCGTGCCGATGGCGTCGGCCTTCGTGTCGATCCGCAGTGCGGGCGACGCCTGCTCGCCGGGCGCGCCGGCTGCCAGCCCTTCGTACGGCGCCACGGCGAGTCGGCGAAGGGGCTGTCCCCGGTGAACACGGCACGCCTCTCGTCCGGCCGGACGCGCGCCCTCGTCCGGACGGGCGCGCGCCGCCTCCGCCCCGTGCTGATCCCGCCCGTCAGAAGACGACGAGCGCCCGTCCGCCCTTGCCGGCGAGCATGTTGTCGAAGGCGGCCGGGATGCCGTCGAGGGCGATCCGCTCGGTGACCAGGGCGCCGAGGTCGAGCCGGCCCGCGCGGACGTGCTCGGCGAGGACGGGCAGGTCGGCGGCCGGGTCGCAGTTGCCGTAGACGCAGCCGCTCAGGGTGCGGCCCCAGTGGAAGATCTCCAGGGCGTTGAAGGTGACCTGCTGGTCCTTGCCGCCGATGCCGACGACGGTGGTGCGTCCGCCGCGTCGGGTGGAGTCCCAGGCGGCACGGATGGACACGGCGCGGCCGACGCACTCCACGGCCACGTCCACGCCCTGCCTGCCGGTGAGGGCGCGGATCTCGCGGGCGGTGTTCTCGGAGGCGAGGACGTACTCGGTGGCTCCCGCGGCGCGGGCGAGTTCCTCCTTCTCGGGCGACACGTCGACGGCGACAATCGTGCAGGCCCCGGCGATGCGCGCCGCCTGGAGGGTGGCGAGGCCGACGCCGCCGACTCCGAACACGGCGACGCTCTCGCCGGCGCGGACGCGGGCGGAGTGGTGGACGGCGCCGTACCCGGTGAGGACGGCGCAGCCGAGGAGGGCCGCGTCGGTGAGCGGCACGCCGTCGGGCAGCGGCAGGGCGCAGGAGGCGGGGACGACGGTCTCCTCGGCGAACGCGGCCACGTTGAGTCCGGGGTGCAGATCGGTGCCGTCGGCGGTGCGGGCGTACACGTTCCCGGAGCCGGTGAGGGCGTCGGCGCACAGCCAGACCTCGCCGAGCGTGCAGGCGAGGCAGGTGCCGCAGGACGGTGCCCAGTTGAGGACGACGGGGTCGCCGGGTGCGAGATGTGTGACGCCCTCGCCGACGGCGACGACGGTGCCGGCGCCCTCGTGGCCGAGGACGGCGGGGACGGGGACGCGCATGGTGCCGTTGGACAGGGACAGGTCGGAGTGGCAGACGCCGGCGGCGGCCAGCCGGACGCGGACCTGGCCGGGTCCGGGGTCGGGCAGCTCGATCTCGGTGATCTCCAGGGGGGCACCGACGGCGGGGAGTACGGCGGCTCGGACGGCCATGATGGTCGCAACGCTCCTAGAACTGGAGGGACTTGGTCTGGAGGTACTCGGCGAGTCCGTGGGCGCCGAGTTCGCGGCCGATGCCGGACTGCTTGTAGCCACCGAACGGGGCGCGGGGGTTGAAGCGTCCGCCGTTGATGTCGACCTGGCCGGTCTCCATGCGCCGGGCGAAGGCCACCGCCTCGGCCTCGTCGGCGGCCCAGACGGCGCCCGCGAGACCGTACACCGTGCCGTTGGCGATGCGCAGGGCGTCCTCCTCGTCCTCGTAGCGCAGGATCGTGAGGACGGGGCCGAAGATCTCCTCCTGGGCGATGGTCATCTCGGGGGTGACGTCGGCGAAGACGGTGGGGCTGACCCAGTAGCCGCGCTCGCGCGGGTAGTCGGGGCCGCCCGCGACGAGGCGGGCACCCTCGGTGATGCCCTGCTCGATGTAGGCGCGGACGCGCCGGCGCTGCTTGTCGCTGACGAGCGGGCCGATGCGGTCGGTGTATTTGGCGGCGGCGGTCGCGGCGAGGGAGACGGCCTCGTCGTACTGTTCGCGGTGGACGAGCATGCGGGTCCAGGCGCTGCATGTCTGGCCGGAGTTGGACATCACGTTGGCGACGCCGACGGCCACGGCGCGGGCGAGGTCGGCGCCGGGCAGGATGACGTTGGCGGACTTGCCGCCCAGTTCGAGGGCGACCTTCTTGACGGCGGCGCCGGCGACCGCGCCGATCTGCCGGCCGACTGCGGTGGAGCCGGTGAAGGAGACCAGGTCGACGCCGGGGTGCTCGGCGAGGGCCTGTCCGGCGACCGGGCCGAGGCCGGTGACCAGGTTGAACACGCCGGCCGGGACACCGGCGTCGTGCACGGCCTCCGCGAAGAGCTGGGCGACGAGCGGGGTGTCCTCGGCGGGCTTCAGCACGATGGTGCAGCCGGCCGCGAGGGCGGGGGCGACCTTGGCGACGACCTGGTGGAGCGGGTAGTTCCAGGGGGTGATGGCGCCGACCACGCCGACGGGTTCGAGGAGGACGGTGGAGTTGCCGACCTTCTCCTCGAAGGAGTACGACGCGGCCAGTTCGGCGTAGGAGCCGGCGACGGCGACGGGGACGGCCGCGTGGACGGCCTGGGAGAAGGGCAGTGGTGAGCCGAGTTCGGCGGTGACGGTCTCGGCGATCTCGTCCTTGCGGGCCTCCAGGGAGTCCCGCAGTGCGGTGAGGCGGGCGGCCCGCTCGGCGGGCGGGGTCGCGGCCCAGCCGGGCAGCGCGGCGCGGGCGGCGCGTACGGCGGTGTCGATGTCGAGCGCGGTGCCGGCGGGGACGGTGGCGATGACCCGTTCCTCGGCCGGGTCGACGACCTCGATCACGTCCTGGCCCGCGGCGGGGCGCCAGGCGCCGTCGATGTAGATCGCGTCGTGTGCCTTCATCGTGCTCCTCCCGGACCGGTGTGGGTCGTCCCGGCACATAAACTAGCGGCGTTAGTTTTCGGGCGCCAGGGGTCACCGGCGACCGGACACGACCGTGGGCGTGACCCCTCACGTGGGTGCCGGACCGCCGGTGTGCCGCTCGATGGTCCCACTCACGGGCCGGGAGGGCGGGTGTGCTTCCTCACTCGTCGAGGTCGGGCAGGCGCGCGGGCGCCGGGCAGATGCGTTCGCCGTGCTGGTCGAAGACGAACAGGTGGGCGAGGTCGACGAGGAGGGGCACCTGCATGCCGTGTCTGAGGTCGATGTCGGGAGTGGTACGGACGACCAGGTCGCCGGGGATGCGGGGGATGCCCGGCGCCGGGGCGGGCGCCTCCGCCTCGGGCTCGTCCAGGACGGCCACGGGCCCGGCCCCGGACCCGGACCCGACCCCGGCGCGCAGGGCGACGGCGCGCTCGCGCAGCCGGTCGATGACGGAGCCGTCGCGGCGTCGGCGCCGCGCGGGCCGGGCGGCCGGCCGGGGTGCCTCCAGATCGGGTACGACGGCGGGGTGCGAGCCGGTGTTGAAGTGGACGAGCACCTCGTGGCCCTGGTACTCGACATGGTCGACGAGCCCGGTGAGCGGCACTTCGCCGGGCCGGGCGGAGGAGTGCTTGGCGATGCGCACGGCCTCCGAGCGCAGCCCGACGATCACCTCGCGGCCCTGCTGGACGCGGAGCAACTGGTGGTCCAGGGAGAGCGGTTCGGGCAGCCGCAGGAACTGCTTGCCGAGGCTGATGGTCATCGCGCCGCCCAGCGGGGCGCGGACCATGCCGCGCAGCAGATTGATGCGCGGGGTGCCGACGAACGCGGCGACGAACACATTGCGGGGCAGCCCGTACACCTCGCGTGGTGTGCCGACCTGCTGGAGGACGCCGCCGCGCAGGACGGCGACCCGGTCACCGAGGGACATGGCCTCGGACTGGTCGTGGGTGACGTAGACGGTGGTCACCCCGAGTTCGCGGGTCAGCTTGGATATCTCGGCGCGCAGATGGTTGCGGAGCTTGGCGTCCAGGTTGGACAGCGGCTCGTCCATGAGGAACGCCGAGGGGTGGCGGGCGATGGCCCGGCCCATGGCGACGCGCTGGCGTTCACCGCCGGACAGCTGGCTCGGGTAGCGGTCGAGGAGGTCCTCGATGCCGAGCATGCGGGCGGTGGCGTCCACCCGGTCGCGCGGATCGGCGCCGGGGTTCTCGATGCGCAGCGGGAAGCCGATGTTGTCGCCGCTGGTCATGCTCGGGTAGAGGGCGAAGTTCTGGAACACCATCGCCATGTCCCGGCCGGACGGCGGCAGATCGTTGGCCCATTCGCCGTCCAGCAGCAGCGAGCCCTCGGTGATGTCCTCGAGACCGGCGATCATGCGGAGCACGGTGGATTTGCCGCAGCCGGAGGGCCCGAGCAGGACGAGGAACTCGCCGGGTGCGATGTCGAGGCTGAGCCGGTCCACCACCCGGACGCCTTTGGTGTACGTCTTGCTCACGTCCTGCAGGGAGATGGCACGTGTCATGGGTCGTCCCGGGGCTCACTGGGCATGGTGCGGCGCGTACGGATCACCCCCGGCGGACGCAGGGGGCTCGTGAGTCACGGAAGTTAACGGAATGTGCGCACCGGGGGGAAGACACCGGGCGTCATCGAAAAGTTGCGTCCACAGTGTGAGAAAGCGGACGTCCGGATTCAGGCACCCGGGACCGGTGTCGGCCTTGAGGGCGTGGCGGTGCGTGCGACGGCCCCGCCCCGGGCGCGGCGCGAGCGGCGAGCGGTGCCGCCGGTCGGTCCTCGCCCCGGGCGCGGCTCACGCGCCTGTGCCGCTCGGGCCTGTCGCGGACGCGGTCGGGGCGGCGGCGGTCGCCGCCGGGGCCGGGCCGGTGTCCGCCGGGGACACCTCGACGGGCACGCCGTTGAGGACGGCGTTGCCGCTGAGCGGGTCGAGGAGGCTGCCGTCGAGGAGCTGGTTGACGTTGACGCCGGGGTTGCCCGCGGCGTGCCGGAGCCGGGTGCCGGGCCGGTCGTGGCCCCAGCCGTGCGGCAGGCTGACCACGCCGGGCCGTACGGCGTCGGTGACCTCGGCGGGAACGGTCACCTCTCCCCCGGCGCCCTTGACGCGTACGGGGGTGCCGTCGCGCACGCCGAGGCGTTCGGCGTCGGCCGGGTGGAGGTGCAGCGTGCAGCGGTTGGTGCCGCCGGTGAGGGCGGGGATGTTGTGCATCCAGCTGTTGTTGGACCGCAGATGGCGGCGGCCGACGAGGAGCAGTCCGGCGGGGCGTTCGGCGATGGCCTGCCGCAGCCGGGGCAGGTCGCCGGCGATGGGCTCGGGCAGCAGCTCCACCTTGCCGCTGACGGTCTTCAGCGGCTGCGGCAGGCGGGGGCGCAGCGGGCCGAGGCCGATGCCGTGCGGGTGGGCGAGGAGTTTCTCCAGGGTGAGTCCGTCGGGGCGGGCGCCGAAGCCGTCGCCGTAGGGGCCGAGACGGAGCATCAGGTCGAGGCGGCGTTCGGGGCCGTTGTCGCCGGTGAGCCGGGCGGCGAGGGCGCGGGGGTCCTGGCCGTGGACCGGGGAGTGCGGTTCGCGGACGGCCCTGGCGAGGGTCCGCCCGATGACGAGGTCGTCGACGGCGGACGGGTCGGCGCCGTGCTGTCCGGTGACGGCGAGGACGAGCCGTGCCATGATCTCCGTCTCGGCCATGCGGTCCGCTTCGAGCGGGAGCGCGGGCCGGGTGTAGCGGACCTGGTTGCGCACGGCGAGGGTGTTGAACGCGAAGTCGTGGTGCGGGCTGCGGGAGGGCGGCGGCGGGGGCAGCACGACGTGGGCGTGGCGGCTGGTCTCGTTGAGGTAGGGGTCGACGCTGACCATGAAGTCCAGGGAGGCGAGGGCCTTGTCGAGCCGTTCGCCGTCGGGTGCGGACAGGACCGGGTTGGCGGCGACGGTGATGACGGCGCGGATCGGTTCGCCGTCGTCGGTGGCGGTGTCGATCTCCTCGGCGAGCGCGGAGAGCGGCAGTTCGCCTTTGGCCTCGGGGTGCCGGGAGACGCGTGAGTGCCAGCGGCCGAGGGCGAAGCCGTGGCCGGGTCCGGCGGGCCTGGGGGTGCGGTCGGTGGCGGCCTGCGGGAAGAGGGCGCCGCCGGGCCGGTCGAGGTTGCCGGTGAGGATGTTCAGTACGTCGACGAGCCAGCCGGCGAGGGTGCCGTGCGGGACGGTGCAGCTGCCGATGCGGGCGTAGACGGCGGCGGAGTCGGCGGCGGCCAGCTCGCGGGCGAGGGTGCGGATCGTGCCGGGTTCGACATCGCAGGCGGGGGCGACGGCGTCGGGGGTGAACCCGTGGAGGGCGGTGCGGAGTTCGTCGAGGCCCTGGACGTGCGGGGCGAGGTCGCCGAGTTCGACGAGGTCCTCTTCGAAGAGGACGGTCGCCATGGCGGCGAGGAGCAGCGCGTCGGTGCCGGGCCGGATGGCCACGTGGCGGTCGGCGAGGCGTGCGGTGCGGGTGCGGCGCGGGTCGATGACGGTGAGGGTGCCGCCGCGGGCCTTGAGGGCGCGGAGCCTGCCGGGGAAGTCGGGGGCGGTGCACAGGCTGCCGTTGGACTCCAGCGGGTTGGCGCCGATGAGCAGCAGATGGCCGGTGCGGTCGAGGTCGGGGACCGGGATGGCGTAGGCGTCGCCGTAGAGCAGGCCGCTGGAGACGTGCTTGGGCATCTGGTCGACGGTGGACGCGGTGAACAGGCTGCGGGTGCCGAGGCCCGCGATGAGGACCGGCGGGTAGAGGGCTCCGGCCATGGTGTGCACGTTGGGGTTGCCGAGGACGATGCCGACGGTGTGCGGACCGTACCGTTCGACGAGGGGGCGAATGGCTTCGGCGACGGCGTCGAAGGCCTCGTCCCAGGTGGCCTCGCGCAGCTCTCCGTCGCGGCGGACGAGGGGGGTGCGCAGCCGGTCGGGGTCGTTGTCGACGGCGGCGAACGCGGCGCCCTTGGGGCAGATGAAGCCCTTGCTGAAGACGTCGTCGCGGTCGCCGCGGGCGCCGGTGACGCGGCCGTCGTCGATGCTCAGGGTCAGCCCGCAGGTGGCCTCGCACAGGGGGCAGATTCGCAGGGCGGTGCGGGACACGGGTCCTCCCGGGTACGGCGGCGGTGGCGCACGACACGCGTGAGCATACCGACCGGTATGCATCCTGCCCAGGTCTCCCGGCGGTGCCGGGCCGGGGAGTGCCGTCAGTCCAGCACCCGCCCCAGATAGGCGCGCAGCAGGTGCCGTATCTCGGCGATGATCTTCTCGTCGCCGTCGGGGTCCACCCGGAAGGCGAGCTGCACCAGGGTGTCCGCGGCCTCGACCGCGACGAGGAAGGTGCGGCGCATGTCCTCGTCGGCGGGGCGGCCGAGATGGCCGGCGAGCAGGGCGGTGAGCCGGTCGGCGACACGGTGGTTGGGTTCGCCCTGCCGGGTGCCGACCGGGATCTGGTTGCCGAAGTCGACGAGGGAGAAGCCGGGCGCGGTGCGTTTCATCGCGAGGTACTCGTCGAGCACGGCGTCCAGGGCGGCGCGCCAGTCCTGGGCGCCGCTCGCGGCGAGCCGTTCGGCGACCCGCTCCGACCAGCGCTCCAGATTGCGCTGGGCGAGCGCGTCGGCCATCTGCCGCTTGTTGCCGAAGAAGCGGTAGACCGAGCCGATGGGCACGCCGGCGCGCACGGCGACGGCGCGGGTGCTCAGGGCGTCGTAGCCGACCTCGTCGAGGAGGTCGGCGCAGGCGTCGAGAATCCTGCTGAGCCGTTCGGCGCTGCGCCGCTGGACGGGCGCTCGGCGTAGCGATGTCGCGTGGGGCACGGGCTTCATGATGCCTCTCCGCCGGGGACCGGTGAACCTCGGTCCTGAGTACGCGCCGCGGCGCCCCGGCTGCTCAGCGCGGCCGTCGACTCGGTGCCGGAGGCGGTGATGGCGGCGGTGGACTCGACAGGGTCGCCGTGGACCGCCCAGACGGTGCCGTCGTCGGCGTACAGGCGGGCGGTGACCTCGTGGGTGCCCTGCGGGAGGTGGTCGGCGGTGAGGCGGTGTACGGGGGTGCGCAGCTCGGCGACGGGCATGTCGTCGACGAAGAGCAGGGCGGTGCCGCGGCCCTCCGCCGCCTCGGGCTTCGTGCCGGGCGGCGAGAAGCGGAAGCGGTGCACGGTCAGCGTCACGTCCCAGGCACCGCCGTCGGCGGGCTTCACCTCGACGCGGACCGTGGGGGCGTGCGCGCCGTCCACCTGGCGGTAGCGCCGGCCGGCCTCGTCGGTGCGGTCCAGGAGCTTGCCCACCGGCGAGGGTGAGGCACTCGTCCGCTGTTCGTGCGCATCGCCGGTGCCGCAGCCTGCCGGGCCGGCCAGGAGCAGGACACAGACCGCGAGCGCAGCGAGAGATCCGCGCGTCCACGACATGGCGGGGAGCCTAGAACACGGGTCTGACATCGCGGATCCGTCCGAGGTCGGGTTCCGGCCGTCCTCCCGGAGGACACCGCCGGACCCCTTGCGCCGACGGCAAACGCAATCCTACGGTGATGCATAGGAATAGGCACCGCGAAGGAGCGAGTGATCATGAGCGATGGGGGCACCTCCCGTACGGGCGTTTCCGGGCACGGGGACGCGCGCAAGACGGCGGAGGGGCTGACGTACCTCTCGGGCTTCGGCAACGAGCACAGCTCGGAGGCGGTGCCGGGTGCCCTCCCGGAGGGCCGGAACTCTCCGCAGCGGGCACCGCTCGGCCTGTACGCGGAGCAGCTGAGCGGTACGGCGTTCACCGAGCCGCGCGACCGCAACCGCCGCTCCTGGCTGTACCGGATCCGCCCGTCGGCCGCCCACCCGGCGTTCACCCGCACCGACAACGGCGCGCTGCGCACCGCCCCGTTCACCGAGACCGTCCCGGACCCGAACCGGCTGCGCTGGAACCCGCTGCCGGAGCCGGCGCCCGGCACGGACTTCCTCGCCGGGCTGTGGACGCTGGGCGGCAACGGCGACGCCTCGCAGCGCACCGGCATCGCCGTGCACCTCTACCACGCCAACGCCTCCATGGACCGTGTCTTCAGCGACGCCGACGGCGAGCTGCTGATCGTCCCGGAGCGGGGCGGGCTGCTGCTGCGCACCGAGTTCGGTCTGCTGCACGCCGAGCCGGGGCATGTGGCGCTGATCCCGCGCGGGGTGCGGTTCCGGGTGGAGCTGCTGGACGGGTCGGCCCGCGGCTATGTCTGCGAGAACTACGGCGCCCCGTTCCGGCTGCCCGACCTCGGCCCGATCGGCGCCAACGGCCTCGCGAACCCGCGTGACTTCCGCGCGCCGGTCGCCGCGTACGAGGACGTGGAGGGCCCGGTGGAGGTGGTGAACAAGTACTGCGGCAACCTGTGGACCGCCACGTACGACCATTCGCCGCTGGACGTGGTGGCCTGGCACGGCAACTACACGCCGTACGTGTACGACCTGCGCCGCTTCAACGTCATCGGCACGATCTCCTACGACCACCCCGACCCGTCGATCTTCACCGTGCTGACGTCGCCGTCGGACTCCCCCGGCCTGGCCAACGTGGACTTCGTGGTGTTCGCTCCGCGCTGGCTGGTCGGCGAGGACACGTTCCGGCCGCCGTACTTCCACCGCAATGTGATGAGCGAGTACATGGGCCTGATCGAGGGCGCGTACGACGCGAAGGCCGAGGGGTTCGTGCCGGGCGGCGGCTCGCTGCACAACATGATGTCGGCGCACGGCCCGGACAGGGAGACCTTCGACAAGGCGAGCAGCGCCGAGCTGAAGCCGCAGAAGCTGGACGACGGCCTCGCGTTCATGTTCGAGACCCGCTGGCCGGTCGCGCTCACCGAGCGGGCTGCCTCCGCCGACCATCTCCAGCAGCGCTACGACGACGTGTGGCGCGGCCTGGAGCGGCACTTCCGCGCCGAGCGGTGAGCCCCTTGCACTGAAACACCCCCGACCGGTACGGATGGGCCCCGTGACCTCCTTCGCCCCGGACTCCGTCGTCCTGAACCGCAAACTGCCCCTGTGGTACCAGGTGTCGCAGTCGCTGCGCGCCTCGATACTCGGCCGCTCCCCCGAGGACCCGCTGCGGCTGCCCACCGAGGAGCAGCTGGCCGGGCACTACGGGGTGAGCGTGCTGACGATGCGGCAGGCGCTGAAGGAGCTGGAGGACGAGGGGCTCATCTCCCGGCACCGCAGGCGCGGCACGTTCATCGAGCCGGACGCGCGCCGGGGCGCCCCGGTGCGGCTGCTCGGCTCGGTGGACGCGATCGTGGCCCAGCAGTCCGGCATGACGAGCGAGCTGCTGGAGCACGGCCCCGTGCCCGTGCCGGTGCCGCTCGCCGAGCACTTCCCGGACGTCGCCGAGGTCGGCGCGTACCACCGGCTGCGCTGCGACGAGACGACCGGCGAGCCGACGAACCACGCCCGCAACTGGGTGCGCCCCGAACTGGCCGCCCGGATCGACCCGGACGACCTGGTGCGCCAGCCGATGACGAAGGTGCTGCGGGACGTGCTCGGCGTGGACATCAGCCGGATCACCGACACGGTGGAGGCACGCCTCGCCGACCCGGAGACGGCCCGGCTGCTCGAAGTGCCGCTGCTCAGCCCGATCCTGCACTACACGGGCATCACCTACGACACGCGGGGCCGGGTGCTGGACGTGGCGGTCATCCACTACCGGGGCGACCGTTTCTCCTTCACGGTCACGCTCGACGCCCACTGACGGGGCCGTCGTACGATGCCGGGCGTGACGCACGACGACGCTCCGCGGCTGGCGGACCTCATGCCGTGGTCCGTCGCACCGCCGCGCATCGGCCGGGCCTGGCCCGTGGCCCCCGACCCGGCCGCCCTCAGGGACCGCTGGGCCGCCCTTCTGTCGGCGGACGGCCCGCACCGGGAGGCGCTGTTCGAGCCGACCCGCGCCCGCACCCCGCACTCGGCGGTGCCGCAGCTCCCGGGGCAGCGCGGCGGCACGGAGCGCCTGACGCGCGCCTCGGGTCCCTGCCCGGAGCCGGTGCGGGTGCTGCACGCCCCGTTCGACGAGCAGTGGCTGATCCCCGACCACCGGCTGATCGACGCGGCCCGGCCCGAGCTGTGGCGGGTGGCGGACGAACGGCAGGTGTTCGTGCTGGAGACCCCGGCGGCCGGTGTGCTGGCCACCTCCTGCTTCCCGCTGCTGCGCCCCGCCCGTGTACGCCCGCTGTACCGGCGCCCGGGCGGCACGGAACCCAACCTGGCGCCGGGTCTGCTGGACGTTCTGGGGGCGCGCCTCGGCCGGGAGGTGTCCGCCCCGGACGTCCTCGCCTGGATCCTGACGGCCGTACGACCTGACCTGACCGTGCCGCTCACCGCCGACCCGGCGCTGTGGGAGCGCGGGGTGGCGCTGGGGCGCCGCGCGCTGTGGCTGATGCGCCGGGACGGTGAGCGCCCGAAGCTGCCCGGCGGGCGCCGCCCCTATGTGCGCGCCCCGCTGCCGCGCCGCCCGCTGACCCTGCGGTACGACCGTGCCGAGGAGACCCTGCACCTCGACGGGGGCCGTGTCGCGCCGGTGCCGCCGGAGGCGTGGGACTTCGAGGCGGACGGGGTGCGGGTGCTGGAGCAGTGGTTCGCGGCGCGCGTCGCCGAGCCCGCCCCGGGCACCCTCTCGGCGATCCGCCCGGCGGCCTGGCCGCAGGCATGGACGTCGGAACTGCTGGAGCTCATCACGGTCCTGGCCCTGCTGGCCGAGGTGCGCGAGGAACGCTTTGCCTGGGAGGTCACGGCCCCGCTCACGGCATCCGACCTGCGCACGCAGGGCGTCCTGCCGGTCCCGGACACGGCCCGCCGCCCGGCGTCGGTGCTGGACGTACGGGAGGAGGGTCCGGAGGGGCAGCTCGCGTTGCTGTGACCCCTGCCCCGGTGCCCGCCTGCCGGCCGCGCCGCCCCCATGACCCCGGACACGGCGTCCGCACGCCGGCCGCCGCCGCCCCTTCGGCTCGCACGCGTCCGCTTCGCCTGCGCCCGGGCGAGGATCTGCCGCTCGCCGTGCGCCGGTACGCACGCGGGGAGAGCTGAATCACCCGCCGGGCGGGCCGGCGCACTGCTGACAAACGGAGGGCGGCAGGCCATGATCCGGACCATGGATCTTGACCCGCTGCCCCTGGAGGGCATCACCGTCGTCGCCGTCGAGCAGGCCGTCGCCGCGCCGTTCGCCACCCGGCAGCTGGCCGATCTGGGAGCCCGCGTGATCAAGGTCGAGCGGGTGGACGGCGGGGACTTCGCCCGCGGTTACGACACCGCCGCCCGCGGGCTCGCCTCGCACTTCGTGTGGTGCAACCGGGGCAAGGAGTCCGTCGCGCTGAACCTGAAGGACCCGCGCGGGCTGGACGTCGTACGCCGGATGGTCGCGGACGCGGACGTGTTCGTGCAGAACCTGGCGCACGGGGCCGCGGCCCGGCTCGGGCTGGACGCGGCCACGCTGTGCGCGGCGCATCCGCGGCTGGTGGCGGTGGACATCTCCGGGTACGGCGCGGGCGGCCCGTACGCCGACAAGAAGGCGTACGACATGCTCGTGCAGTGCGAGGCCGGGCTGGTGTCGGTGACCGGCACCCCCGAGCAGCCGGTGAAGGCGGGCATCCCGGCGGCGGACATCGCGGCCGGCATGTACGCGTTCTCCGGGGTGCTGGCGGCGCTGGTGCGGCGCGGCACGACGGGGCGGGGCGGGCCGGTGGAGGTGTCGATGCTGGAGGCGCTCGCCGAGTGGATGGGGCATCCGCTGCACCACGTGCTGCACGGCGGGACGGAGGTGGAGCGCACCGGGCTCGCGCACGCCGTGATCGCGCCGTACGACGCCTACGCGACCGCGGACGGCGGGCGGGTGCTGCTGTCGGTGCAGAACGACCGCGAGTGGCGGCGGCTGGCCGAACAGGTGCTGGGCAGCCCGGAGTCGGGCACCGACCCGGCGTTCGCGACGAACGCCGCGCGGGTGGCGAACCGGGCCCGCACCGACGCCCTCGTCGGGCGGGCGCTGGGCGCGCTCAACACCGACGAGGCGGTACGGCGGCTGGAGGCGGCGGGCATCGCCTGCGCGCGCCTGCGGGGCGTGCGTGAGCTGGCCGGACATCCGCAGCTCGCGGCGCGGGAGCGGTGGCGGGAGGTGGGCTCCCCGGTGGGGCCTCTGCGGGCGCTGCTGCCTCCGATCACGCTGCCGGGCGGGGAGGAGCCGCGCATGGGGGACGTGCCCGCGCTCGGTGAGCACACCGGGGCGGTGCTGCGCGCCGTGGGGATGACGGACGACGAGATCGCAGCGCTGCGCCGGGACGGTGTGGCCGCCTGAGCGCGGGGCCCGGACGTCAGTGCCGGTGGCCGCCGAACAGGGAGCGGCGCAGGCGCCGCAGGGGCGCGAAGAGCGAGACCCGGCTGACGCGGGCCCGGCTGCCGGTGGCGCGCGGAGTGGTGTCACGTGTGGTCAGTTCGCGCATGAGCGTGATGGCCTCGACCGCCTCGCGCTGCGGTATGGCGGGGCCCGCCAGCACCGACAGATGACGGTCGAGGCGCGAACTGGTCGCGCTGCTGCCGCAGGTGATCGCAGGGACCCTCGCCCTGCTGCGCACTGTTATCTGTTCCATGTCACTCCCCACCCGTACGAGTCCGCCCGGCCCGGGCAGAGTAACCCTATCGCCCCGTTGGGGCACTCGTGTATCGCGGTCGCAGGATTCACCTTCCCTGCAAGGGGGTTGACGACCCCTCTTCGATTACTCTCCGAATCCGACCGATTCCAGGGCGAGTTGGACAATGGGCTGACTGGTGGGCTGGGGTGACCCTCCGTCGGGTTCGACGGTCACTGCGAGTGACGTCGCCGACTTGTCGAGGCCGTCGGCGAGCAGGGGCGTGTCGCCGTCGAAGAGGCCGAGGGAGCGCGGCTGTGCGCCGGGGCGCATGAGCCACAGCTGCCGTACGCGGCCGGCCGGCGGGGCGGTGTAGCCCCGCAAGGTGACGACCGCGCGACCGGACGAAACGGAAGCGATCACTCCAATGGAGTGTCCCTCGGCGTCGGTGCCGGTCGTCGCCCGTGCGTCGGGCGCGGCGAGAACGTGGGCGATCTCACGTGCCCGGTCGCGTTCGGCGTTCAGCTGGTCCTGGGTCCGGCCCGCCTGCACGGCGAACAGGGCGGCGACGACGAGCGCCGCGGCGGCGGTCGCCGTCGCGAACGGCGCCAGCAAGGGGCGCGGGCGGGGCGCACGGAAGCGTCGGGGCGGTGGCTGTGTGCCCCAGACGTGCGGGGGCAGTTGCGGCGTGTGTTCACGCGCCGGTTCCTGCGGGGTGGCGCGGACGGCGGCGAGCACCCGGTCGCGCAGCGCGGGCGGGGCGGGCGCGGCGGTGGACCAGGCGAGCCGTACCGCGTCCTCGGCGAGGGCGCGGACCTCCTCGGCGCAGCGCTCGCAGCGGGCGAGGTGCTTCTCGAAGCGTTCCCGTTCGCCGGGTTCGAGCGCGTCGAGGGCGTAGGGCGCGGCCAGCGAGTGGGGGTCGTCGCGGCGCAGGAGCCGGCCGATCAGGCTCATACGGCACCTCCCAGGCACTCGCGCAGCCGGGTCAGCCCGTCCCGCATCCGCGTCTTCACCGTACCGAGCGGCAGCCTCAGCCGTTCTGCCACCTCACGGTAGGTGTAGCCGTCGTAGTAGGCGAGTGTGACGGACTGGCGTTGCAGCGCGGTGAGCCGGTTCAGGCAGCGGCGCACCCATTCGCGTTCCAGGCCGGCCTCGACCTCCTCGGAGACCTGGTCGAAGGGGACCGCGCCGGCGCGCATCGCCTCGCGCTGCTCGCGTTCGCCGGCGGCACGGGCGCTGCGCACCCGGTCGACGGCGCGGCGGTGGGCGAGGGTCAGCACCCAGGACAGGGCGCTGCCGCGGCGCGGGTCGAACTTCGGTGCGGAGCGCCACAGTTCGAGCAACACCTCCTGGGCGACCTCCTCCGCCTGCGCGGCGTCCCGCACGACCCGCCGGACCAGTCCGAACACCGGCCCGGAGACCAGGCCGTACAGCTGCTCGAAGGCCTTCTGGTCACCTCCCGCCACCAGCAGCAGAAGCTCGTCCGCTTCCACGCCGTCCCCCTTCCGCGGGCCGCATCGGCCCCGTCCCGCCACTCCTGGCATTCGCACCGCAGGCACACCTCCTGACGGTGTTACGGATCGGCGGCCCGAAAACGCGGGTCCGGGACCGGAAAAGATCTCCGGAAAAAATTTCCGCCCCCGACCAATCCGCTCCGTCCGCCGCTGCGAATGACCGGTCACCAAGGCAAGTCGGCAACTGAGGACGGACGGCATGACATCTGACTCCAGGAGCGGGGCGGCGCGCAGGAGCGTCGCGGCCCTCGTCTGCGCTGCGCTGGCCGCCGGAGGGCTCACGGCCGCCGGCGTGGCCGTGCTGGCACCGAAGGAGGCGTCCGCCTCCAGCCACCGCGAGGCCCCGCTGATCTCGGGCACCCCGCAGTACGACAACACCGACGTGTACGCCTTCGTCAGCCCCGACAAGCCGGACACGACGACGATCGTCGCCAACTGGATCCCCTTCGAGGAGCCCGCGGGCGGACCGAACTTCTACACGTTCGCCGAGGACGCGCGGTACCAGCTGCACATCGACAACGACGGGGACGCCCAGGACGACCTGGTCTTCCGCTACACGTTCAAGACGCACGTGAAGAACAAGAACACCTTCCTCTACAACACGGGCACGGTCGACAGTCTCGACGACCCCGACCTCAACGTCACACAGACGTACGACATCGAACTCGTGAAGATGAAGAAGGGGCACGCGGTGTCCCGTACGAAACTCGCGGACGACGTACCGGTCGCCCCGTCGAACGTCGGCAAGGCGTCCATGCCGGACTACGCCAAGCTGCGGCACCAGGCGGTGTACAGGACGGCGGGCGGCGCGCAGACCTTCGCCGGGCAGGCGGACGACCCGTTCTTCCTCGACCTGCGGGTCTTCGACCTGCTGTACGGCGGGAACCTGTCCGAGGTCGGCAACGACACCCTCAAGGGCTACAACGTCAACACGATCGCCCTGCAAGTGCCCAACCACATGATCACCCAGTCGATGCACCAGCCGGTGGTGGGCATCTGGTCGACGACGCAGCGCAAGAACGCGCACGGCGACTGGACGCAGGTGTCCCGGCTGGGCAACCCCCTGGTGAACGAGGTCGTCAACCCGCAGAAGGACAAGGACAAGTTCAACGCGTCCCACCCGCGGGACGACGCGCAGTTCCTGAAGAACGTCACCGAGCCCGAACTGCCCAAGCTCATCGAGGCGATCTACAAGATCAAGGCGCCGGCGGAGCCGCGCAACGACCTCGTCGACGTCTTCCTGAAGGGTGTCGAGGGGCTCAACCAGCCGCCGCACGTGCGCCCCGCGGAGGAACTCCGGCTGAACACCTCGATCAAGCCGACGATGCACCCGAAGCGGCTCGGCGTGCTGGACGGCGACAAGGCGGGCTTCCCCAACGGGCGCCGGCTCACCGACGACGTCATCGACGCGGCGCTGCAGGTCGTCGAGGGCGAACTGGTCGGCGCCAAGAACGACCTGGGCGACGCGGTCGACAAGAACGACAAGGAGTTCGAGAAGAGCTTCCCGTACGTGGCGCTGCCCACCGAGGGCTCGCGCGGCCCGCTCGCCAAGGGCACCAGCGGTGACACGGACGTCCGCAGCCAGCTCGGCGACGCGCTGCGACCGGCCGGCGCGGACGGTTCCACCGACACCACACTGATCGCCGCCTCCGCGGCCTCCGGCGCGGCCGGGGTGCTGCTGATCGGCACCGCGCTGGCCTGGTGGCGCCGGCGCGTGCGGCGGCCGTACTGACGGTCGCCGCCCCATCGACCGGCGCGGCCCGTGAATTCCCTCCGTCCCCCACGGCACGGGCCGCGCCACCCGACGTCCTCCGCACAGCACGCCGAACGAGGAGGGGGCATGGCCCCGCGCACACACGACACCGGCCCGCAACGCCGGCACACCCGCACGCCCGGCACGGACGCGGAGTCCCGGCCGGACCCGGGGTCGTGCCCGGCCGGGGAGCCCCGGCCCGCCGCGGAGCCCCGGCCCGCCGCAGAGTCCCGGCCCGCCGCGGAGTCGCGTCCGGCCCTGGAGTCCCGGCCGGACCCGGACGGGGCGGCCGAGGCCGCCCCCGGCGGGACGGCCGACGGCCGGACGGCGGCGGGCGGGGCGGGCCCCGACCCGGCCGCCGAACGGGGTGCCGTCGTGCGCCGGTTCCGGGAGGCGGCGCGGCGGGCACGCGGGCCGGCCACGTGTGCGCTGCTGCTGGCCGTGGCGCTGAGCGCCGGTGCCCTGGCCGTGGGGTCGGTGCGGGAGAGCGGGGGCGGCACGGCCGTCGCGGCGTCCGCCGCGTCCGCCGCCGACCCGGGCGTGCTCACGGGCGACGACCTGGACACCCGGATCAGCGGACTCCAGAATCATCTGCGGGCCCAGCCCCGCGACGCCGCGTCCTGGGCCACGCTCGGTCTCGCCTACGTCGAGCAGGCCCGCACCCAGGGCGACCCCTCCCGCTATCCGCAGGCCGAGCAGGCGCTGCGCCGGGCGCTGACGCTGCGCCCCGGCGACGACGCCGCGCTCGCCGGGCGGGCCGCGCTCGCCGCCGCCCGCCACGACTTCACCGGCGCCCTCGCCGACGCCGACCGGGCCCTGGCCCGCAACCCGTACAGCGAACGCGCGCTGTGCAGCCGTATCGACGCGCTCGTCGAACTGGGCCGCTACGCGGAGGCCGCCCGCGCCGCCGACACCGCCGACGCGCGACGGCCCGGCATCCCGGTGTTCACCCGGTACGCGTACGTGCTGGAGCTGCGCGGCGACGTGACCGGCGCGCGCCGTGTCCTGGAGCAGGCGCTGTCCTCGGCGACGGGCCGCGGCGACCGCGCCTACGTCGCCGAGCAGCTCGGCCGGCTCGCTTCCGGGCAGGGCGACCACCGGGGCGCGCTGCGGTACTTCGCGCTCGCGCTGGCCGCCGACGACACCTATCTGCCCGCGCTGGAGGGCCGGGCCCGCGCCCGTGCCGCGCTCGGGGAGCGCAAGGCGGCCGTGCACGACCTGGAACTGGTCGTCGGCCGCGCCCCGCTGCCGGGCCCGCTGGTCGCGCTGGGCGAGCTGTACGAGGCGGGCGGCGAGCAGGAGAAGGCGCGGGAGCAGTACGCGCTGGTCGACGCGTGGGCGGCGCTGGCCCGCGCCAACGGGGTCGACGCCGACCTGGACACGGCGCTCGCCGCCGCCGACCACGGTGACCGGGCGGCGGCGCTGCGCGCGGCCCGCGCCGAGTGGGCGCGCCGGCAGACCGTGCACACCGCCGACGCCCTCGCGTGGGCGCTGCATGTGAACGGCCGGGACGCCGAGGCCCTCCCGTACGCGCGGCGGGCCGGCGCCACCGGCTACCGCAACGCGTCCTTCCTCTACCACCGCGGCGTGATCGAACTGGCCACCGGACACGGCAGCGAGGGCCGCGCCTCGCTGACGGCGGCGCTGAAGCTGAACGCGGGCTTCTCCCCGCTCGGCGCCCGTGCCGCCCGCAGCGCTCTGGAGGCCTCCCGGTGACTTCCCGTCGGTTCCTCGTCTCCGGCGCCGCCGCGCTGACGGCCGCCGCCGCGCTCGTTCTGCTGCCCGCCGCGTCCGCGCAGGCGCACCCGCTGGGCAACTTCACCGTCAACCGTTACGACGGTCTCGTCGCCGCCCCCGGTGTGCTGCGCGTGGACCATGTCGAGGACCTCGCCGAGATCCCCGCCACGCAGGCCAAGCCCGCCCTGGAGCGGCTGGGCAGGGACGCGTGGGCGCGGCAGCGGTGCGAGGAGGCCGCCCTCGACAGCGCGCTCACCGTGGACGGCCGTACGGTCGCCGTGACCTCGGAGGGCGGCCGGGTGCTGGTGCGGCCCGGGCAAGCCGGTCTCGACACCCTGCGCGTGGAGTGCCGGCTCACCGCGCCGCTGCCCCGCGAGGACTCCGTCGCCGTGGAGTTCCGCGGGGCGGGCGCCGACTCCGGGCCGGGCTGGCGGGAGATCACCGCACGCGGCGACCGGACCACGCTGACCGCGTCCGACGTGCCGGAGGCGTCGGCCTCGCACCGGCTGACGGACTATCCGGAGGAGCTGCTGTCCTCCCCCGCCCGCACCGCCGCCGCCTCCCTGCGGGTCAGGCCCGGCGGCCCCGCGCTGGCGGCGGAGGAGGAGAGCGACGCCCCGGCAGCGTCCGTACTGCCGCGCGGCGCCGACCGGTTCACCCGCGCCCTGGACTCGCTGGTGGCCCGGCACGACCTGACCGTGGGGTTCGCCGCGCTGGCCCTGCTCATCGCGGTCGGCCTGGGTGCGATGCACGCGCTCGCCCCCGGACACGGCAAGACGCTGATGGCGGCGACGGCCGCCGCGCGCGGGGGCAGGGCGCGGCTGAAGGACGTCCTGCCGCTGGCCGCGTCGGTGACGGTCACCCACACCCTCGGCGTGGTCGCCCTGGGCGTCCTCGTCACCGCCGGTTCGGCCGCGGCGCCTTCGGTGATCGCCTGGCTGGGCGTGGCGAGCGGCGCACTGGTGATGCTGGCGGGCACGACCCTGCTGCTGCGGGCCCTCCGGGCGCGAGGGCAGGGCCACTCGCACGGCCACGGCCATCACCACGACCACGGGCACCCCCACACGCACGAACACGGACACGAGCACGACCACAGCCACGACCGCCCCGCCTCCGACCCGGACGGCGCCCAACCGCACCCCCACCACCACGACCACCCGCACCCCCACGTGCACTCCCACGGCGTCATCCCGCACACCCACCCCGTCTCCCCCACGCTGCGCGGCACCCTGCTCCTGGGGTTCGCCGGCGGGCTGGTGCCCAGTCCGTCCGCGGTGGTGGTGCTGGTCGGCGCGGCGGCGCTCGGGCACGCCTGGTTCGGGCTGCTGCTGGTCGTCGCGTACGGCGCCGGGCTGGCGCTGACGCTCACCGCCGCAGGCGTGGCCGTCGTACGGCTGGGCAGCGGCACGGCCCGGCTGCTTCAGCGGCGCCCTCGGTGGACCGCGCACCCGCTGGCCGGTCTGGCGCGGCGGGTCGCACCGCTGGGGTCGGCGTCGGTGGTGGTGGCTCTGGGAGCCGGATTGGTGCTCAAGGGGGCGGCATCGGCACTCGGCTGAGCTACCTTCGTGGAGAAGACGCAGAACGTGGAGAAACCGACAGTTCGCCCGGATGCGAAATGGGGGCACCGTGTCCGAAGAGCCGGGCCGTGAGCGCGTGATCGGGGACCGCTACCGTCTGCTGTCGCCGCTGGGCGAGGGCGGGATGGGCACGGTGTGGCGGGCCCGTGACGAGGTGCTGCACCGCGATGTCGCCGTCAAGGAGGTCCGCGCCCCGGCGGGGCTGGCCGCGTCCGACGTGGAGCGGATGTACGCGCGGCTGGAGCGGGAGGCGTGGGCGGCGGCCCGGGTGGCGAGCCGCAATGTGGTGACGGTGTACGACGTGGCCACGCAGGACGGCCGCCCGTGGATCGTGATGGAGCTGGTGAAGGGCGTCTCCTTCGCCGAACTGCTGGACGCGGAGGGTCCCGTCACTCCGCAGCGTGCCGCGCAGATCGGCGCGGAGGTGCTGGCCGCGCTGCGGGCGGCGCACGCGGTGGGCGTGCTGCACCGGGACGTGAAGCCGGCCAATGTGCTGCTGTCCAACGACGGCCGGGTGGTGCTCACCGACTTCGGCATCGCGATGGTGGAGGGCAGTTCGGCGCTGACGATGACCGGCGAGGTGATCGGTTCGCCGGAGTTCCTCGCGCCGGAGCGGGCGCTGGGCCGCAGGCCGGGCCCCGAGTCGGACCTGTGGTCGCTGGGCGTGCTGCTGTACGCGGCGGTCGAGGGCAACTCCCCGTTCCGGCAGGACACGCCGCTGAGCACGCTGCGCGCGATCGTGGACGAGGAGCTGCCGCCGACGCACCGGGCGGGGCCGCTCGGGCCCGTCATCGAGGGGCTGCTGCGCAAGGAGCCCGCCGAGCGGATGTCGGCGGAGACCGCCGAGCGGGAGTTGCGGATCGTCGCGGCGGGCGGCACCCCGCGCGGTGCCACGGCGTCGGGGCTGCCGTACGCGCCGACGGTCGCCGCGCACCCGGAGCGTCCGCGTCCGACACCTCCGGGGCCGACACCCGTGCCGGTGCCGCCGCCGGGCGCGGCCTCCGGCCCGGCTTCGGCCGCGACGACGCCGGTGGCGGGGGCCGGGCACGGGGGGCCGGACGACGGGCGGGGCAGGGGGCGCAGGCGTTCGTCCGGCGTGCTGATCGCGGGGCTGGTCGCGCTGGCGCTCGCGGTCGGCGGGCTGACGTACGCGCTGCTCGACCGTGACGGCGGCGGAGGCGGCGGCGCGACGGGCACGACCGCGAGCCAGGGGGCGCCGGCGACCATCCCGGCGACGACACCGGCGACGGACGAGGACGACACGGCCGGCGTGCCGTCGTACTCGCCGACACCGGCCCCGACGCCGAGTCACAGCGTGTCCGGTGCCCCGGCGCAGACGGTGCACGTGAGCGTGACCGGCGAGCACACGCACTACGCGGGGAGTTGTCCGCCGGCGCGGGACGCGGCGCCGGTGTTCACGGCGACGTTCACGGTGGGGCGGCTGCCGGCGCAGGTGGAGTACCGGTGGGTGGCGCGGCACGGGAACCTCACCGGGTCGGGCTGGCGGACGCTGTCGTTCCCCGAGGGCGGCGGGCGCACCCGGCAGGACCGGGTGACGGTGACGACGTACGAGGAGGGCGGGACGTACGAGAACGCCATCGGTGTGGAGGTGCGTTCGCCGGTGCGGGCCACCTCGGAGCTGGTGGGGTTCTCGGTGACGTGCGTCGAGGAGACCCCGTCGGGCGGGGCCTCCTCTCCTGCCGCGAGCGCGACCCCGTGAGGGGCTGTGGGGCTGCCCCGTGAGGAGCTGTGGGGTGCGCGGCCCGTGAAGGGCTGTGAGTGTGCCCCGTGAGGGGCTGCGAGCGCGGCCTGTAGGGGATCAGGCCGCGTTCGTGAGCACCGGCAGGTAGCCGCCCGACTGGCCGGCGGCGGTGGGGTGGTAGGACTCGCCGATGTTCAGCCAGTTCACGCTGCGCAGCCAGGAGCTGCTGGAGCAGATCTCGTGGCCG
Organism: Streptomyces sp. XM83C; assembly: GCF_023072675.1. GTDB lineage: Bacteria > Actinomycetota > Actinomycetes > Streptomycetales > Streptomycetaceae > Streptomyces > Streptomyces thermocoprophilus. Next base: position 17,283 of record NZ_JALLGL010000013.1, on the reverse strand, counting down.
GTGAAGGTGGTGCGGACGTCGCCGAAGACGAAGCCGTGCGCGGCGGCGCGCTGCGCGATGGCGTTGTCGAGGTGGTCGGCGGCGGCGTTGATGGCGGAGCGCTTGGTCTCGGACAGGCCGATGCACGTCGTGCCCAGCTTGTAGAAGCGGGGATAGCCGAGCACGACGACGCGGGCGTTGGGTGCCTTGCTGCGGATCGCGTTGTAGACGGCGTCGAGCTTCCCGGGGAGGGTCGAGTCGACGTACGCCTTGGCGGTGTTGATGCGGGACAGGCAGGTGCTGTCGGAGCTGAGGACACAGGTCGTCATGACGTCGGCGAAGCCCGCGTCGTTGCCGCCGATGCTGATCGACACGAGTCCGGTGGAGCTGCTCAGCCCGCCGAGCTGATTCGCCAGAACTTCATCCGTTCGGGCGCCCGAGCATGCGGCAAACGTGAACGAGGACGGGGCGTGCGCGGCGTTCCACAGGTACGGGTACGCCTTGGTGCTGCGTTTGCAGTCGCCGCTCGAGCTGATGTAGCTGCCCGCGCCGACGCCCGAGGAATAGGAGTCGCCGAGGGCCACATAGCCGCCCGCGACGGCGTTGTTCGAGGCCTGCGCCGTGGCCGCGCCGGTCAGTGCGGTGCCCACGGCGAGGAGGAGAGAGCTGACGAATACGACAAGCCGGGAACGTCTCATGGAACCTCCCTTTAGCAGGATCTCTGCCACAACTTTGGTAGCAGCTACGCGTGTTGACAGGAAGTGTCCATGTCAAAAGTTTAACTGACGTCATGTCGAATACGGAATGCCGCGGCGGGCGCTCCGGACGGCCGGACGGGCCTCGCACGCCTGACGGACACTCACCCGCACCCACCGGGCAGACATCGCGCGAACCGCCGGGAGGACTCCGCCCACCCGCGAAAAGCCCCCGGCGCACAACCCGGCGTGAACCCCGGCGAGCAACGCCGGAAGCCCCCGGCGCACAGGGTCGGACGTCCCCCGCGCAGGAGCCGCAGTTCCCTTCCGCACAGGGCCGGACGGGCCACACCCGCCGGGCCGGCGCGGTTCCGCATCTTGACGGCCCGAGCCGGGCTGCGCGACATTGAAGCCCGGCATCCGGCGCTTCGGGGGGAAAAGTCGGCAATGCAGACCATCCGCATCAAGACAGGTTCATCGGGCCCGCCCGACGGCACCGAAACGGAACCGCGGCCATCGCGCCGGGATCTGTCCCCGCTGCTCGCTGGTGCCGCGTCAGCCGTCGCCGCGGTCGGCGCCGTGCTCGCGTTCACCGGCTCGGCCTCGCCGCTGCGCGGCCCGCTCACCCTGTTCTTCCTGCTCACCGCACCGGCCACGGCCATAGCGCACGCACTGCGCGGGCTGGATCCGTTCGGTCGGACCGTCGCCGCGGTTGCGGGCGCGATCGCGGTGAACATGCTGGTTGCCCAGGGCATGCTCGCCGTGCACCGCTGGTCGGTGCGCGGCGGGGTCGCGGCCGTGACGGTGATCAGCGCGCTGGTGTTCCTGCCGGCCCTGCTGCGGCGGCTGCGCGACCGCACCTGAGGGCGCGTCCGCGCCGCGCGAGCCGCACCAGCGGATCGGACAGATCCATTCGAAATCAGCGAAAAGCGCGAGGATCAACGAAAAATGTGAGATCTCGTTCCAGGTCTTGCCATAATGGTTCAATCGTCAATACCGTCTTACATCTCACCCGCAACGGTCCGTCACACAGCGGCTCATGGGGAGGGCTCAAGGACCGCGACGTTCCGGAGCGGGGCGCGGTAGGGGGGTGCCGTGCTCGGTGACCGCTTCTGTGACCGAGTCGTGCCGCGCGACCGGCTGCCCGCCAGCGGCAGACCGGCCACTTTGCCAGCTCACCCATGCTCACGGACCGTCAGACGTCCGCACTGTGGGTGAGATACCCCCCTTTCGAACCGGACACACAACCGGGCCGCCCAGGGGCGGGCGGTCCACCGGACGAGAGGGACCGATCGATGAGCTCAGTTCTGCCTTCGCGCAGTCAGACGCCGCACACCGCCGGTGAGTACCGGCCGATCTCCTCGCATCTCGCGATCACCCCGCCGGTCAGCGTGGTCATACCGGCGATGAACGAGGCGGAGAACCTGCCGTACGTCTTCAAGACCCTGCCCGGCTGGATCCACGAGGTGGTCCTCGTCGACGGCAACTCCACCGACAACACCGTCGAGGTAGCCCGCGAGCTGTGGCCCGGTGTGAAAGTGGTGCGCCAGCAGGGCAGGGGCAAGGGGGACGCCCTGATCACCGGCTTCGAGGCCGCGACCGGCGACATCATCGTCATGGTCGACGCCGACGGCTCCGCCGACGGCAACGAGATCGTGTCGTACGTCTCCGCCCTCGTCTCCGGCGCCGACTTCGCCAAGGGCTCCCGCTTCGCCAACGGCGGCGGCACCGACGACATGACCTTCATCCGCAAGCTGGGCAACTGGGCGCTGTGCACGGCCGTCAACCGCAAGTTCGGCGCCCGGTACACCGACCTGTGCTACGGCTACAACGCGTTCTGGCGGCACTGCCTCGACAAGATCGAGCTGGACTGCACCGGCTTCGAGGTGGAGACCCTGATGAACATCCGGGTCGTCAAGGCCGGACTGAGAGTGCAGGAGATACCCAGCCACGAGTATCTGCGCATCCACGGCACCAGCAATCTGCGGGCCGTGCGCGACGGGCTGCGGGTGCTCAAGGTGATCCTCAAGGAGCGCTCCAACCGCCGCGAACTGCGCCGGCAGGAACGCCGCTCGCCGATGCTCGGCACGGTCCGGGGAGAGGTGCGTTGAGAGGTCCCGGCACACCTACCGGAGGTCCCGGCACACCGACCGGACACCCCGACGCAGCCGCCGGGCGGCCCGGCCCACAGACCGGACGGCCCGGCGGCGGGGCCGGACGGCCCGGCGCACCGCCCGGCCCCGGCGTCTCCGTCGTCGTCTGCGTCTACACCGAGGACCGCTGGGAGGACATCCTCGCCGCCGTGTCCTCCGTACGGGCACAGTCGTACCCGGCGCTGGAGACGCTGCTGGTCGTCGACCACAACCCGGCGCTGCGGGACCGGCTGACCCGCGAGTACAAGGAGACCGACGACGTCCGCGTCCTCGCCAACACCGGGCCGCGCGGACTGTCCGCCGGCCGCAACACCGGCATCGCCGCCGCCCGCGGGGAGATCGTCGCGTTCCTCGACGACGACGCCGTGGCGGAACGGGACTGGCTGCGATGGTTCGCCGAGGCGTACGCCGACCCCCGCGTGATGGCGGTCGGCGGGCGCACGCTGCCCGTGTGGGCGTCGGGCCGCCGCCCCGACTGGTTCCCGGAGGAGTTCGACTGGGTGGTGGGCTGCACCTACAAGGGTCTGCCCCGCGGCCGGGTCCGGGTCCGCAACGTCCTCGGCGGCAACGCCTCCTTCCGGCGCAGCGCCTTCGACGCCGCCGGCGGTTTCGCCACCGGCATCGGCCGGGACGGCGACCGGCGTCCGCTCGGCTGCGAGGAGACGGAACTGTGCATCCGGCTCAGCCGCGCCCGGCCCGACGCCGTGCTGCTGATCGACGACCGGGCCGTCATCCACCACCGGGTGCCCCGGGCACGTGAGTACTTCGCCTACTTCCGCAGCCGCGCCTACGCCGAGGGCCTGTCCAAGGCGCTCGTCGCGCGCAGCGTCGGCGCGGACAAGGGCCTGGAGTCCGAACGCCGGTACACCACCCGCGTGCTGCCCGCCGGGGTGGCGCGCGGGCTGCGCGACGCGCTGCTCGCCCGCCCCGGCGGCGCCGGACGGGCCGGTGCCATCGTCGCCGGGGTGTGCGCGGCGGCCGGCGGGTACGCCGTGGGGAGCTGGCGGGCACGCCGGGCCGGTACGGCGTTCTCCGTGCCGCGGATCGACAGAGCGGAGGCCGCCGATGCGTGAGGCCGCACCGACGAACGAGGCCGTGCCGATCCTCATGTACCACGCCGTCGCCGCCCGCCCCAACGACGCCACCCGCGCCCTGTCGGTGGCGCCGGAGGCGTTCGCCGAGCAGATGGCGCTGCTCGGGGACCGCGGCATGACCCCGCTGACGACGGCCGCGCTCGCCGCGCGCTGGCGGTCCGGGGCGCCGCTGCCCGGGCGTCCGGTGCTGATCACGTTCGACGACGGCTACGAGGGCGTGCACCGGCACGCCCTGCCCGTGCTGGCCGAGCACGGCTTCCCGGCCACGCTGTTCGTCTCCACCGGCTGGCTGCGCGGCGACCACGACATGGGCGGCGGCCTGGACACCATGCTCGACTGGAAGCAGGTACGGGACCTCGCCGACGCCGGCGTCGAGATCGGCGGCCACAGCCACACCCATCCGCAGCTGGACCAGCTCGACGACGCACGGCTGCGCCGCGAACTCACCCTGTGCCGGGACATCGTCGCCGGGGAGCTCGGCGCGCTGCCGGTGTCGTTCGCCTACCCGTACGGCTACTCCGACCGCCGAGTGCGGCAGGCCGTGCGGGAGGCCGGGTTCGCGCAGGCCCTGGCCGTCGGCAACGCTCTCGCACAGCGCCGCCAGGGCCCGTACGCCCTGCGGCGTGTCACCGTGCGGCGCAGCACCGCCATCGACGAGTTCGCCCGGCTCGTCGAGGGCCGGTCGATCGCCCGCACCTTCGCCCGGGACCGCGTCCTCACCAAGGGGTACGCGATGGTCCGCAGAACACGCCAGCTCCGCCGGAAGGCCATCCGCGACCGTGTCTGACACGACGACCACACCCCACGAAGCGTCGCCTGCGGCCGAAGGGAGCGGCCCGCCCGGCCGGCGTCGGCTGCTGCGCCTGCCCCGACGGAGCGGGAAGCCGCCGGGCGGCAGCCCGCTGTTCCGCAACGCGTACGCGCTGATGCTGAACACCGGCATCTCCGCGGTGCTCGGCCTCGGCTTCTGGCTGGCCGCGGCGCGCTGGTACGACGAGGCGGCGGTCGGGCAGGGCTCCGCCGCGATCGCCGCGATGAAGCTCCTCGCGGGGCTGACCGCGGTGACGCTGACGGGTGCCCTGGCCCGGTTCATCCCGGTCTCCGGCCGCGCCACCGGGCGGTTCATCTTCCGCACCTATGCGGGAAGTTCGCTGATGGTGGCGGTGGCCGCGGCGGTGTTCCTGCTGACGCTGGACATGTGGGGGCCGTCGTACCGGTTCCTGCACGGGCCGCTCAACGGGCTGGGGTTCGTCGCGGCCGTCGTCGCGTGGAATCTGCTCACCCTCCAGGACGGGGTGCTGACCGGGCTGCGCAGCGCGCTGTGGGTGCCCGTCGGCAACACCGCGTTCTCGGCGGTGAAGCTGGCGCTGCTGGTGGCGTTCGCGGTGGCGCTGCCCACGACCGGGGTGTTCGTGTCGTGGGTCGCGGCGATCGCCGTCTCCGTGCTGCCGCTGGGCTGGCTGGTCTTCCGCCGGCTGGTGCCCCGGCACGTGGCGGAGACCGAGGGGCGCCGACCGCCGACGCTGCGGGAGACGGTGCGGTTCCTCGCCGGGGACTACACGGGCTCGCTGTTCTCGCTGGCCGTGGTCTACCTGGTGCCTGTCATCATCGCCTCGCAGGTCAGCTCCGAGGACAACGCGTACTTCTACATCACCACCACGATCGGCGGCACGTGCAATCTGCTCGCCATCAACATGGGGGCCTCCCTCACCGTGGAGGGCTCGCACGCCCCGGGCCGGCTCGCCGCCGACACGCGGGCCGCGCTGAAGCGGATGGCGCGGATCATGCTGCCGGTGGCGGGCACGCTGTTCGTGGGCGCGCCCTGGATCCTCGGTGTGTTCGGGCCGGGCTACGCCGACGCGGCCACCCCGCTGCTGCGCTGGTTCGCGGTCGGCGCGGTGCTGCGGGTGGTGATGGAGACGTACTTCGCGGTGCTGCGCGCGCAGAGCCGCACCGCCGGACTGGCCTGGCTGCAAGGCCTGCTGTGCGTGCTGGTGCTGGGGCTGACGCTGCTGCTCCTGCCGCGGATGGGCCTCACCGGCGCGGGCGTCGCGGAGATCTCCGCGCTCGCGGTGATCGTCGCCATCGCCGCGCCGAAGCTGTACCGGACGATGCGGGCGGCGCCCGCGGACCGCGTCGAGGACACGGCGCCCGACGGTGACCTCGCCGACCTGGGGACGCCCGCCGAGCCCGCCGGGGCGCGGACGCGGCGGCCCGCCTGGGCGCTGGACAAGGACACCCTCGCGCTCGGCATGCACCTCGACTTCGACCATCAGGAGCGCCGCCCCGACGTGCGGCCCGGCCCCGGCACACCGCCCCTCGGGACACCGGCGGTGCCGGAGCTGGGGCTGCCGGTCGAGGAGCGGGAGCCGGAGATCGACGCCCCGTTCGAGGAGGTGTTCGACGCCGGGTACGTCGATCCCGTCACGGCCGAGATCGTCGTACCGGAGGAGGCCGAAGGCCCGCGCGGCGAGAAGCCGGACGAGCCGCCGGCCCCGGAGGCGGACCCGCCGCCCGCGGAGCCGGCGGGCCCTCGCTGGGTACCGACCCGCGCCGGAGTGGTCCTCGGCTGCCTGCTGGCGGCGGCCCTGCTGCTGTACTGGGTGCCCGCGCTGCGGCTCGGCGAGGCGGACCTGGACGGCATGGGCGGTCTCGGGCTGGTGTCGGTGCTGCCGCTGCCGACGCTGGCCGGGGCCGTGCTGCTGGCGGTGGTGTTCGCGTCACTGCTGTGGCTGGGCCGGGAGCACCGGGCGCTGCTGCTGGTGACGCTGCTCGCGACGGTGGTGTCGCTGCACGCGCTGCCGGCGGCGATCGAGGCGGAGCCGCGGTTCGCGACGGCCTGGCAGCATCTGGGCTTCCTCGACTACATCGACCGCACCGGCGCGGCCGTGCCCGACCTGGACGCGCGCTGGAGCTGGCCCGGGTTCTTCGCGGTCGCCGCGATGGTGCTGAAGGCGTGCGGGGTCTCCGACCACTCGGAGCTGATCCGCTGGTGGCCGACGGCGATCCAGCTCTGCTACCTGGTGCCGATGTTCCTGCTGGTGCGGTCGATGCGGGCGAGCTGGCGCGCCAAGTGGACCGGCGTCTGGATCTTCGTGCTGGGCGGCTGGGTCGGCCAGGACTACTTCTCCCCGCAGGGCTTCACCTATCTGCTGTATCTGATGTTCGTGGCGATCCTGCTGGTGTGGTTCCGCCCGCCGCGCGTGCTGTGGGGCAGCCGCCGCCCCGGCGAGGCGGAGGTGGAGCCGACCGACCGGCGGCAGCGGGCGGTGCTGCTCGCGGTGGTGATCGGCCTGTACGCGGCGTGCGTGCCGGCCCACCAGCTCACCCCGTTCGTGATGCTGGGCGTGCTGGCCGCGCTGGTCGTGCTCGGCAAGTGCGAACTGCGCGGGCTGCCGCTGCTGTTCGCGGTGCTGGTCGCGGTGTGGGTCGGGTACATGGCCGAGCCGTACTGGTCGGGCCACTTCGACGAGCTGTTCGGCGGGGTCGGCGGCGTCGGCGACAACGTGTCGTCGTCGGTGTCCGGCCGGATCGAGGGCGGCAGCTCCTCCCACAAGCTGGTGCTGTACACGCGGGTCGCGCTGGCCGGCGGGGTGATGGCGTTCGCCTGCTGGGGCTGGTGGCGGCGGCGCGAGCACCGCTACCGGGAGCGGTCGCTGCTGGTGCTCACCTTCGTGCCGTTCCTCGGTTTCGGGATGCAGTCGTACGGCGGTGAGATGGCGCTGCGCGTGTTCATGTTCGCGCTGCCCGGCGCCGCGCTGCTCGCCGGTCTCGCCCTGTTCCCGCGCTCGGGTGTCACCGCGGAGGAACGCGACAAGGACCGGGTGAGTCTCGCCCCGCTCGCGGCGCTGCTCGCGGGTGTGCTGCTGATCGGCGGGTTCCTGGTGGCCCGCTGGGGCAACGAGCCGTTCGAGCGGATCCGGCCCGGCGAGGTCGCCGCGATGGAGTACGTGTACGCGCACGACGACCCTACGGTGCGGGTGCTGTGGCTGAGCAACGACACGTACACCAATGTGACACCGGCGATGCCGTGGGGCGCCCGCGACATGGAGAAGGTGAACTACGTGCCGACGCTCGCGCCGAGCGACCCGGTGCTGGTGTCGGGGCTGGTGAAGGCGTTGAAGGACGCCGGCCCGAACTCGTATCTGATGGTCAACCGCAGTCAGGTCGTGTATCTCCGGCTGGACGTGGGCTATTCGGACACCTGGGAGCCGCGGCTGCTGGAGAACCTGGACCGGCGTCCGGAGCTGACGCGGGTGTTCAGCAACGAGGACGTGACGATGTACGCCCTCAGGCAGCCGCCGGAGGGCAAGCCGGCGAAGGCCGACCCCGGTCCGATCGGGCCGCAGGTGACCTGGACGCCGTGGTCGGTCGTCGGGGGCATCGCGGCGGTCGCGCTGGTCCTGCTGCTGGCGGTGCGGGAAGCGGTGCGGGTGGCGGTCCGGCCCGGCGTGCGGCAGCTGCGGGTGCTACAGGGTTCGTTCTGGTTCGCGCTGCCGCTGCTCGCGGTGGTGTTCGCGGCGCTGGTGCAGCGGTTCCTGACGATGAAGTAGGTCCCGTGAAGCGGCTCACCCGGAGCGCCGGTCGAGCCACTTCACCTCGTACGCCTGCATGTCGAAACGCTGCCCGTCCACCTGTGCGCTGATGGGCCGGTCGAGCGTGTTGACCACCAGCACGGTCCGGTCGCTCGCCAGGACCCGCACATTGGGCACGTCGTCGGCGGCGATCTGCACGGTCCGCTGCGCGGTGCCCGGCGGGAACGCCTGCGAGAACCGGGACACCAGGTCGTACATGGGCAGGGTCCGCCCGCCGCCCGCGCGGTCGGTGGGCGTCCACAGGCAGCCCGCGCAGCCGGTGCCGGTCTCCTTCTCCGGGTTCCAGTAGAAGCCGCTGGTGGTGCCGCCCTTGGCCAGGGCGATCATCCCGGCGGCCTGTACGGCGACGCGGCGCGCCTCCGACCAGCCCTTGCGTTCGTCGTCGCCGTCGGCGGGCTCCACGTAGTACTCGGCCCACCACAGCGGCAGCCCGCCGGTCTGCTGCCGCACCCAGCGGCTGACGGCGGTGAACTTGTCGGTGGCGGCGAACTCGTCGGGCAGCAGCTCGTCGTCGTTGGTGTAGCTGGAGCCGTCCACGACGACGAAGTCGGCGCCCGTCTTGTGCCGGTTCCAGTAGGCGAACGCGTCCAGCACCCGCTGGTCCATGGCGCCCCAGGGTCCCTTGAACGTGCCGGACGCGTTCGGCGCGCGCGGGTCGAGGCTGTCCATCACCAGATAGGGGCCGCCGACGAGGATGTCGGGGTTCACCTTCTTCAGCGCCCGGTACACGAGGTTGTACAGCTTCGTGTAGCCCTCGTGGTCCCAGCGGGCCTCGGCGTCGTTCCAGAAGCCCTTGAACTCGTTCCACACGATGAAGTGCCGCACATCGGGGTAGCGCTCGGCGACGGTCGCGGCGAGCGCCGCGAAGTCGGCGTAGTGCTCGGGCCGCGGCGCGGTCTCCAGCGCGGCCCGACTCCAGTCCGTGGAGCCCGCCCCCGCCTTGCCGCCCTTCATCCAGTCCGGCGCGCAGCACAGCGTGATCACCGGGGTGCCGCCGGAGGCGCGGACGAAGTCGACCCGGCGGTCCAGCGCCGCGAAATCGTAACGCCCCTTCACCGGTTCGGGGTTGTCGGCGCCCCAGCCCATGATCGCCTGGTTCTGCGGCATCGGCCGGGCCCTCAGGGCGTCCTCGACCCGCCGTACGGCCTGGCCTGCGCCGTGGTCGGCGCTGTACTGGGTGTGCGTGAAACCCCAGCCGACCTCCGGCTCGGGCGGCCCGTCCGGCGTCAGCGGCGTGCCGTGCACCTTTGCACCGTCCGGGGTGGTGCCGGCCGTACTGCCGCCGCCGGGCAGTGTGTTGAGCAGCGTCACCACCAGCGCGACGACGGCCGCGCCCACACCGAGCAGCGCCGTGAACCGCCACCGACGCGCCCCCGAGTCCCACCCATGACGTCCCATCGAGGGAAACGGTACCGGCGGACAGGGGGTTCGGGGCAGATGTCGCAGATGCACGAGCTTGCAACAGGGCGGCCCGGATGCGGCACGCCGACACACGGCGCGGGAAACCGGGTGCACGGGCGCGCCCCGTGCCCGATCATGGCGGCATGCCTGCACACCCGCACGACGCCCTGCCGATCCGGCTCACCGTCGACGACTCCGACTCCCCGTGCGACGTCGTCGACGCGCTGTTCCTCGGCCGGTTCGCGACGGGCGAGCAGCCGTACTCGCACGCGGCGAACATCGACCGTGTCCGTACGGCCGCGACGCTGCTGCCGCCGGGCGCCCGGGTGCTGCGCGCCGCCCGCGACGACGACCGCAGCACCACCCTCGCGGAGGGCGACGGCTGGACGCTGCTGGTGTCCCGCTGGAACCGCGGCGCCGACGTGACGGTCACCGCCACCTCGGCGGAACTGGCGAAGACGATCCTGGAACAGGCCACCGACGGCGCCGCGGACGAGCCGGAACCGCAGCCGGAGAACGTGACGATGGGGTTCTGGTACGTCTCCCCGCGCCGCGGCCCGCACCGCACCACCCGGCAGATCTCCGCGGGGACCTGGGAGGAGGTGCGGCCCAACTACACCGCGCCGGTCGCCCAGGCCATGGACCGGCTGATGAAGACCACCCCGGAGGACATCGCGGGCCGGCTGCTCCTGCTGCACGGCCCGCCCGGCACCGGCAAGACGTCCGCGCTGCGCACCCTGGCCCGCTCCTGGCGGGACTGGTGCCAGGTGGACTGTGTGCTGGACCCGGAGCGGCTCTTCTCCGACGTCGGCTATCTGATGGACATCGCGATCGGCGAGGACGACACGGCGGGCAAGGGCCGCTGGCGGCTGCTGCTCCTGGAGGACTGCGACGAGCTGATCCGCGGCGAGGCCAAGCACACGGCGGGGCAGGCGCTGTCCCGGCTGCTGAACCTGACGGACGGGCTGCTCGGGCAGGGCCGCAATGTGCTGGTGGGTGTGACGACCAACGAGGACCTGGAGCGGCTGCACCCGGCGGTCGTGCGGCCGGGCCGCTGCCTGGCCCGCATCGAGGTCGGCCGGCTCACCCGGGAGGAGGCCGTGGCCTGGCTGGGCACCGAGGAGGGCATCGGCCGGGACGGGGCGACGCTGGCGGAGCTGTACGCGCTGCGGCACGGCACGTCACCGGCGTCGGTGCCGGACCAGCGCGAGGGCGCGGACGCGGGGCTGTACCTGTAGCGGCCGGGGTGCCCGCCGGGCAGGGCGGTGACGGCCCGCCGGTGTTTCCATGGGGGTGTGCGGCTGTTCGTCGGGACCTCCGGCTGGCAGTACAGGGACTGGCGGGGCGCCCTGTACCCGGAGGGTGTGCCGATGCGGCGGTGGCTGGAGGAGTACGCGGACCGGTTCGCCACCGTCGAGATCAACAACGCCTTCTACCGGCTGCCGTCGAAGGAGACCTTCGAGGCGTGGCGGCAGCGGGTGCCGCCGGACTTCGTCGTCGCGGTGAAGGCGAGCCGCTACCTCACCCACATCAGACGGCTCAAGGACCCCGAGGAGCCGGTGCACCGGCTGATGGCGCACGCGGCCGGCCTGGAGGGCCGGCTCGGCCCCGTGCTGCTGCAACTGCCGCCGACGCTTCGCGCGGACGCGGGGCTGCTGGACGCCTGCCTGGCCTGCTTCCCGTCCGGGGTGCGGGTCGCCGTGGAGCCGCGGCACGCGTCGTGGTGGACGCCCGAGGTGCGCGAGGTGCTGACCGGGCGGGGCGCGGCGCTGTGCTGGGCGGATGTGCTGGGCCGCCCGGTGACGCCGCTGTGGCGGACCACCGGCTGGGGGTACGTCCGCTTCCACGAGGGGCGTGCCACGCCGTGGCCGCACTACGGGCGGCGCGCGCTGGAGACCTGGGTGGACCGGGTGGCGACGGCGTTCACCGGCGGCGCGGACGTGTACGCCTACTTCAACAACGACCCGGGCGCGGCGGCGCCGGCGGACGCTGTCACGTTCGCGCGGGCGGCGCGCCGGGCGGGGCTGACGGTCACCCGCACGCCGGCCGATGTGGGCGTGCCCGGTCTCGCTCAGTCCTCGGCGTGAAGCGCCCGCAGAGCGTCCTGTACGGCGGCCATGGCCGCGTCCCGCGGGAAGCCGAGGCGCTGCGCCCGCTGCGCGTACGCCTGGGCCGCCGCGGCCAGCTCCCGCTCGGCGGCCGACCCGGCGGCGGCCACATAGGTGCCGTGCCGCCCGCGGGTCTCGATCACCCCGTCGGCTTCCAGGGCCCGGTACGCCTTGGCCACGGTGTTGGTCGCCAGGCCGAGCCGCTCGGCCAGTCCGCGCACGGTGGGCAGCCGGTATCCCACGGGCAGTGCCCCGGAGCGCGCCTGCTCGGCGATCTGGGCCCGCACCTGCTCGTAGGGCGGCGCGGCGGAGGCGCCCTCATCGATGTCGATCTTCAGGCTCACGCAGCGATTGTCGCGCACCGGCCGCGGAAAATGGGAGGCATCCGGGTGGGAGCGCCCCGTAGCGTGCGGGCGGTGACAGTGATCGTGCGCGGCCTCCGCCCCGACGACCGGTCCGACACCGAGGGTTTCACCCGGGTCCGGGACCTGGTCCTGCCGTTCGTCCTGACCACGCCCGACGCCGTGCGGCACACCCTGACGCACAGTCCTCCCGCCGCCCGCTTCCGGGTGCTGCTGGCGGAGGAGGACGGCGAGATCACGGGCACGGCGTACGTCGGTCTGATCCATGAGAGCCCGGAGCCCGGCCGGGGCTTCCTGAACGTCCATGTCCGTCCCGACCGCAGGGGGCGCGGCGCCGGCACGCTCCTGGCCCGGGCGGGCGATGAGCATCTGGCCGCCGTGGGGGCACGGAAGGTGTTCTCGTGGGTGCTGGACGAGCCGGGCAGCCGCGGCTTCGCCGAGCGGCGCGGCCTGCGTGCGGGCCGCTCCGCGCACTTCCAGCGGCCGGACCTGGTGAACGGTCCGCTGCGGCCGTTGCGGGAGCCGCCGCCGGGTGTGGAGCTGCGTACCGCCGCGGACTTCGCGGACGATCCACGGCCGCTGTTCGAGCTGGACGCGATGACGGCCGCGGACGAGCCGAGCGACGTGGAGTACGCGTTCGACGACTACGAGGCCTGGCTGGAGGAGACCTGGCGGCATCCGCTTCAGGCCCACGATCTGACGGTGGTCGCGGTCGTGGACGGGCGGCCCGCCTCGTACAGCGTCGCCTACACCGACGGCAAGGGGCGCTACGCCACGGCGATGACCGGCACCGCGCGCGACCGGCGCGGCCGGGGTCTGGCCAAGCTCGCCAAGAACGCCTCCCTGCACCGCGCCCGCGCCGCCGGCTGCCGGGAGGCGTTCACCAGCAACGACACCGGCAACGAGCCGATGCTGGCGATCAACCGCTGGTTCGGGTACGAGATCTGCGCGACGGAGGTCGGACATGTCCGCGAACTCGGCTGAACCCGCCGGGCGGGCGGCGGAGGTGGACGTCGTCCTCGTCAAGGCGGGCCGTACGAAGATCCGTTACCGGGCAGAGCTGCTCGCCGACGACGGCGACCGCATCGTGGTGCGGGCGCCCTGGGCGGGTGCGGGGGCGCGCGACTTCGGGTTCGTCCGGTTCGAGGCGGGGGACGTGTTCACCGAGTACTACTGGCGTGACCGGTGGTATTCGGTGAAGGAGGTCCGGGCCGCCGACGGCACGCTGAAGGGCTGGTACTGCGACATCACCCGGCCCGCCGCGCGCACGGCCGGTGAGCTGGTCGTGGAGGATCTCGACCTGGATCTGTGGCGGTCCGCCGACGGCGGGGACGTACGGCGGCTGGACGAGGACGAGTTCGCCGGGAGCGGGCTGGCCGACCGGGACCCGGCCGCGGCGTCGGCCGCCGTGGCCGCCCTGGACCACCTCGAGCGGCTCGCCCTGCGGGGCGGCTTCGAGGACCTGCTGCGGTGAACGGAACGGCAGCCGGCCGAAGGCCCGTCCCGGCGTGCCCGTCGGGCCTGCGACCGCTGCCGTCACACCTGCGCGATCACCGCGTACCGCTCGTCGTCCACCGTTCTGCCCCACAGCTCCGGGTCGCCCGACAGATCCTCCACGCGGAGGTCCGCGGCGAGCGGTGCGAGCAGGGCGGCGAGCCGGTCCGCCGGTACGCCGACCGGGGTGAGGGTGCCCCACACGCCCTCGACCAGCACCAGCCGCCCGCGCGGGCGCAGCAGCTCCCGCCAGTGGCGCAGCGCGCCGGCCGGGTCGGGCAGCGCCCACAGGACGTGCCGGACGAGGACGGTGTCGAAGCGCCGGTCCCCCACTGGCGGGGCGGCGGCGTCTCCCGTCAGCAACTCCGCCTCGTACCCGGTGAGCTTGGCGCGGGCCCGGTCCAGCATGCGCGGGGAGAGATCGACGCCGGTGACGCGGTGTCCCCGCTCGGCCGCGAGGAGCGACAGACTGCCGGTGCCGCAGCCGAGGTCGAGGACGTGGCCCGGGGCGGCCGGCAGCCAGTCCTTCAGCCTGCGCGCCCACGCGGCCCTGACCCGCGGGTCGCGCAGCCCGTGATCGGGTTCGTCGTCGAACTCCGCGGCCTGCGCGTCCCAGTCGATACTCACTGCGGTCCTCCCGTCACTGCGGTTTGCGGTGACCCCCAGCGTGGCACTCGCCACTGACAGCCGATTCGTGACAGCCGCCACTGACAGACCCGTTCCGATGAGGAAGTCTCGCGGAACGGGTCTGTCGCCGTAGGACACGGAGACCGGCGGACCCCTGAAGGAGGCAGCCATGCGCCGGACGACCGTGCAGAAGCCCCTGAAGAAGACGGACTCCCGCAAGACCCGGGAGAAGGCGGAGGAGCGTCCCTCGGGGCGGCCGGAGATCCGGGAGGACATCGCCCGGACGTGGTGGCCCGACGGCTGAGTGACGCCTGCGGTCACTTTTCTTTTTGCGCAGTTCCCCGCGCCCCTTCGAGAGTGGTTGGCGTCGTCTTCGACTGCGGGCCGGTGAGGGGTTCTCGCGCAGTTCCCCGCGCCCCTGAAGGTGCCCGCAGGTGGGGGTCTCGCACAGAGTCCCGCGCTCCTGGATGTGGCCGGCCGGGGGCCCCGGTGGGGGGACCTGATCTCAGGCTGAGGGGATCCTTAAGGGGAGCCTAAAGATCGTCGGGAAGGGCCTGCGGGGCGGGAAAACGCGGTTTCTTTGGTTCCGGCACCCCCACACGTACCGGTTCCGAGGAGACATCCCCATGCCTGGACGCCGTAAGGCCGTCGCCGTGCTGGCCGCCGCCGGCCTCGCCCCGCTCGCCCTGACCGCGCTGGCCGCGTCGCCCGCCGCCGCGCACGGTTCCATGGGCAACCCGGTCAGCCGGGTCGCGCAGTGCTACGCGGAGGGGCCGGAGAACCCGAAGTCCGACGCGTGCAAGGCGGCGGTCGCGGCCGGCGGGACGCAGGCGCTGTACGACTGGAACGGCATCCGCATCGGCGACGCCGCCGGCCGCCACCAGGAGCTGATCCCGGACGGCAAGCTGTGCAGCGCGAACAACGACGAGTTCAAGGGCCTCGACCTGGCCCGCGCGGACTGGCCGGCGACGAGCGTGAGCAGCGGGTCGTTCACGTTCAAGTACCGGGTGACCGCGCCGCACAAGGGCACGTTCACGGTGTACATCACCAAGCCGGGGTACGACCCCGCGCAGCCGCTCGGATGGGACGACCTGGATCTGGCGCACCCGGTGGCCACGGCCACCGACCCGGTCGCCGAGGGCGGTTTCTACACGTTCTCCGGCACGCTGCCGGAGCGTTCGGGCCGCCAGCTGCTGTACGCGGTGTGGCAGCGCTCGGACAGCCCCGAGGCGTTCTACTCCTGCTCGGACGTCACCTACGGCGGGGGTGCCGCCACGGGGGGCGGCACCCCCGCGTCCGCCGCCGCGCCCGCCGCCTCCGCTCCGTCGGAGAAGCAGATCGAGGCCGGTTTCGAGAAGTCGACGGTCGAGCACCACGGGCACGGCGACCAGGACGCCACCACGACCGCCGACCCGGTTCCCTCCGCGGCGGCCTCCTCGCCGGCCGCGGCACCGAGGGAGGAGACCGAGCCCAACCAGCCGAAGGCGGCGGGCGCGGGCGTGAGCCTCGCCGAGACCGGCGGTGACGGGAACACGCCGTATGTCGCGATGGGCGGGGCTGCCGCGCTGGCGCTGGGCGCGGCGGCGCTGTTCGCGTCGGTGCGGCGGAAGGCGGCGTCGGCCCGCCGGTGAGTCGTGCCGGGGTCCGACCGGCGGCTCAGGCCGGTCGGGCCCCGGTGGGGTCAGCTGAACACCGACGCGCAGGTGGTCCGCGTGGCGTGGGCCGGGTCGAGCGCGTTGGCCACCTCGTGGAAGGCGATGCGGTCGATCAGCCCGACGAGGACGTGCTCGGACAGGTCCAGGGGACACAGGTCCTGCAGGACGACGTTTCTGACGCCGGATCCGCTGAGGAACTGGGTGCGGTACGGCGTGACGACCTCGTCGTACCGGGTGGCGAGGACGGTGTAGCGGACGCCGGGGACGGTGTCGCCGCCCGCGTTGAGCTTGGTGAGGAAGTCGGAGCCGACGATCTGCTGGGCGAGTGCGGGGGTTGCCGCGTCGAGCAGTGCCTCCGCGCCGGGGAAGTACGGCAGCAGCGAGGTCAGTCCGCTGAGGGTGGTGCCGTGGTTGCTGGGCGCTATGCCGACGAGGGCGTTCACCTTGGCGGCGCCGCCGAGGAACTTGAGGTACCAGCGCGGCATCATGCCGCCCTGGGAGTGGCCGACTAGGTCGGCTTTGGCCGCGCCGGTCGAGGCGAGCACTTTGTCGACGAAGTCGGACAGTTGCTGTGCCGACTTGTCGATGGGGCCGAGGCCGTGGAAGAACGGCACGTTCGGGAGCTGGCCGTAGTCGAGGGAGTAGACGCAGTAGCCGCGGTGCTGGAGGTAGGGGGCGAGGCCGAGCCAGTTGTCCACGGAGTTGCCGAGCGTGCCGTGGACGAGGACGACGGGTCGGGGGTGGGCGGCGGACGGCTTGCAGCTGTAGTCGTTCCATCCGCTGGAGGGAGCGGCGGACGCGTGGGCCGAGCCCGCGGGGACGGCCAGGGCGGCTGCGGTCAGCAGCAGGGCCGCCAGGGGTCTGAGCACGCGTTTCCAGGGCAGCATCGGGTGATCTCCTTGCGGCTCACGGGAGTTGGACGGTGGGGACGCCCTGTGATCCGGATCACGGGATGCTGTTCACTTGTGAAGTTACGGACGAGTAGTGGAAGCGTGAAGTTACGCGTCGGTAAAAATTTCCGGGGACAGCCCACACACAAGCGGGAGTTGTGCTCCACCCCGGCTCACGCGTCCCGCGTTCCCCTGCCGCCCCGCCCGGCCGCCCCGCCGGCCTTCCGTGA
>NZ_JALLGL010000139.1 GCF_023072675.1 Streptomyces sp. XM83C | reverse complement strand
ACCCTCACCCCGTGACCTCCCCACTGCCCTTCTCCCCGCCCCCCGGTGCCCGCGTCCGTCGGCTGCGCACGCCGCGCGCCAGGTTCGCCGTCATCGACATGCCCGTGCCGGAAGGTGTGCCGGAGCGGGGTGTCGCGCTGCTGGTGCCGGGGTTCACCGGCAGCAAGGAGGACTTCGGGCTCATGCAGGGCCCGCTCGCGGCGCGCGGCTACCGGACGGTGGCCGTGGACGGGCGCGGGCAGAACGAGTCCGACGGACCCGCCGACGACGAGTCGGCCTACGCCCGGCAGGAACTCGCGCTGGATGTGCTCGCGCAGGCCGCCGCGCTGGAGGCCGACGGTCCCGTGCATCTGCTGGGGCACTCGCTGGGCGGGCACATCACGCGCTCGGCGGTGCTGCTCGACCACACCCCGTTCCGCTCGTTCACGCTGATGGCGTCGGGTCCCGCGCAGGTGTCGGACGGGCAGCAGCAGCGGGTGAAGCTGCTGCGGGACGCGCTCGCGGTGATGTCGATGGCGGAGGTGTGGGAGGCGATCCTGGCGATGGGCCCGCCGGAGGAGGTCGGCGGCCCGGCTCGCGGCATCGGCGACCTGGCGCAGTTGCGTGCCCGGTTCGTGAACACGCGGCCCGCGCAACTCGTCGCCACCGGACGCCAGTTGTGCACGGAGCCGGACCGGGTCGCGGAACTGGCCGCGCTGCCGCTGCCGTTCCATGTGCTGTCGGGCGAGCGGGACGACGCCTGGCCGGTGCCGCTGCTGGACGAGATGGCGGTACGGCTGCGCGCGCACCGCACGATCGTCCCCGGCGCCGAGCACTCCCCCAACGCCTACCAGCCCCTGCCGACGGCTCGTGCCCTGGCCGACTTCTGGGACAGCGTCGGCTGAAGCCCTCCGACGCGACGCACCACCGCCGCCTGGGCGTCTAGTACTGCCCTTCCAGATGCCCCCAGAAGCCGTCCCTCAGGGAGCGGCGGAGGTCCGACTGGCCGCGCAGGGAGTACTTGAGGATGGTCTCGGCTTCCACCAGCAGGTCCTGGTCGACGGAGCCGGGCAGATATGGCCGGCCGGGCAGCAGCTCGCCGAGGGCTTCGCGGCCCCGGGCGGCAAGCCATTTCGCGGCGATCTGGGCGCCGACGAAGCGGACGTCCTCCCGGGTGGGCCGGGCGGCGGCGAGGGTCTCGAAGCTGGCGGGGGTCCGCCGGGAGACGTACGGCTTGAAGAAGTCGAGGTCGAAGGTGCGCTGGCTGTCGACCTCCCAGAGCAGCGGCTCGGCCTGGTTGCGGCCCTCCGGCGCCTCGATGCCCCACAGGTGGACGCGGGCACCGTACCCCTGGGCGGCCTCCACGGCGGACACCAGGTCCTCGTCGCCACCGAGGAGGGCGGCGTCGCTGATGGCGCGGTGCCGGGCGAGGGACTCCAGGTCGGAGCGGATCAGGGAGTCGACGCCCTTCTGCTGGTTGTTGGCGTTGAGGTTGCCGAGGCGGACCTTGACGTCGGGCAGTTCGGCGATGGACTGCTGCTCGGCGGTGTGGATACGGCGGCGGGCGCCGTCGTACCAGTAAACGCGGAGCAGCCGGCTGTCCGCGAAGATGGTGCGTGCCCGGTCGATGAGGGCCTCGATCAGGCCCTCGGCGTCGACGTCGAAGGCGCGGCGGTCCTCGGTGCCGGCGACGAGGCGTCCCGCGGCGGCGTAGAGGTATCCCGCGTCGACGAAGATCGCATGGGTGGAGGGTGTCTTGGCCACCTCGGCGAGCATGCGCTGGAGCAGCTCGTTCGTGCGGTCGATACGGGCGGCCAGGGCCGCGAGGTCGTCGTTCATCACCTCCATTGTCCCGTCGGTCACGCTACGAACACAACCGGTCCCGTTCGGTCCCGAAAGATCATCCGAGCGCAATCCCTTACTCGTCAGTAATTAGTTGTTCGAAAAATTTCTTTAGCGTAGGGAATGTTTGTAACACCTTCACGGTTGACTCACTCAGAGACACGAGAGGAAGGGGGAGCAACCATGCGCTTCGAAATCACTCGACTCGACGACGTCGACGGCACGCCCGTGGACACCACCGTCGTGGACGCCGCCTCCGTCAACAGGATCGTCCAGCAGGCCGCCGCCATCGGTCAGCGCCTGTGGATCCGCCCGGCCGAGACCTCGGCTTCGTAACGCCCCCCAGGAGTATTCAGGGCCCCGTACGGAATCTGCCGTACGGGGCCCTGCTGCGTCCGGGAGCGGTCGGTGCGGTACGGCTCAGCCGCCGCGGACGACCTGCGTGACGCCGTTGATGATCTGCTGGACGGCGATCGCGGAGAGCATCATGCCGGCGAGCCGGGTCACCAGGACCACCCCGCCGTCCTTGATGACGCGGATGATCAGCAGCGAGTAGCGCATCACCAGCCACAGCACGATGTGGATCGCGAGGATCGCCGCCCACACGGACACCTGCATGGACGCGCTGTCGGCTTTCTGCACGGCGAGGATCACGGACACGATCGCGCCGGGCCCGGCCAGCAGCGGCATGCCCAGCGGGACGAGGGCGACGTTGACGTCCTTGGTCTGCTTCGGCTCGTCGGTCTTGCCGGTGAGCAGATCGAGCGCGATCAGCAGAAGCAGCAGACCGCCCGCGATCATCAGCGCGGGCACGGAGACATGCAGATAGTTCAGGATCTGGTGGCCGAGCAGCCCGAAGACGGTGATCACACCGCCCGCGACACAGACGGCCTGGAACGCCATCCGCTTCTGCACCCGGGCGGGCCGGCCACCGGTCAGGGCGATGAAAATCGGGGTGATCCCAGGGGGATCCATGATGACGAACAGGGTCAAAAAGAGCGAGCCGAAGACAGCGACGTCGAACATGAGGGCCTTGCAGACGAATGGAACGTGGACGGGGTGAGGTGTGCGGGGCGCACGACGGCGCCTCCCGGCCCGGCCCCGGGCACTCGGGAGAGCGAGCCGGTGAGGACAGGAGCGCGAAGGAGTTCGCTACGACGCCGACGCCGCGACGCGCGGAGTGCGCGGGGCGGGCGGGAGGCCCGGCGTGCGCGGGGCGCGTGACGTGTCCGGGGCGCGCAGGGCGCCCGGCGTGCGCCTGTCAGATTCCGCCGGTGCCGGGGACGGGGAAGGCCCCGGTCGCCCGCCGGGTGATCTCCCCGTAGACCTCGGGGTCGGTGGTGTACTCGCCGAGCACACAGGTCTTGCGGCTGCCGTGATAGTCGGAGGAGCCCGTCACCAGCAGGCCCAGCTCCTTGGCGAGGCCGCGCAGCCTCGCCCGGGTCGGCTCGTCGTGATCCATGTGATCGATCTCGATGCCGTCCAGCCCTGCGGCGGCCATCTCGGCGATCGCGGACTCGGGCACCGTACGCCCGCGTTTGCTCGCGCCGGGGTGGGCGAAGACGGTGACCCCGCCCGCGGCCTTGACCAGCCGGATCGCCTCGAACGGGTCGGTCTCGTGCTTCTCGACGTACGCCCGGCCGCCGTCCGCCAGCCACTCGGGCGTGAAGGCGTCGCTCACGGTGGGGACGACACCCAGCTCGACGAGGGCGGTGGCGATGTGCGGCCGGCCCACGGAGCCGTCGCCGGCGATGCGCGCGACCTGCTCCCAGGTGACCGGCACGCCCAGCGCGTTCAGCTTGGCGACCATGCCCTTGGCCCGCGGCACCCGGTCGTCACGGACCAGCTCGCGCTCGGCGAGCAGATCGGGCTCCTCGGGGTCGAACAGGTAGGCCAGCATGTGCATGCTGACGCCGTCGATACGGCAGGACAGCTCGGCCCCGGTGACCAGCGTCACCCCCTCCGGCAGGGCCGCGAGGGCCTCGGCGTGTCCGCGGGTGGTGTCGTGGTCGGTCAGGGCGACGACGTCCAGCCCGGCCGCGGCGGCGTTGCGGACCAGCTCGGCGGGGGTGTCCGTACCGTCGGATGCGGTGGAGTGGGTGTGCAGGTCGATGCGCACTGCGCGGGCTCCAGCGGTGACGGTACGGATGGGACACCCAAGGATAACCGGATTTTCCGGCCGCCCTGTCACACCCGCAGGGGGCAGCGCCCCTTACATGCGTGGGGCGCGACACGCACCGCTCCGGGGGCCCGCCGCCGGACACCACCGCCTCGGCACGCACCGCCCCGGGGGCCCGCCGCCGGACACCACCGCCTCGGCACGCACCGCTCCGGGGGCCCGCCGCCTCACACCGCCGCCACGGCACGCACCGCTCCGGCGCGGCCCGCCGTCGGGGCACCGCCGCCGCGGCGAGGCCATGAGGGCCCCTCGGCACGACAGGAAGAACCGACCCCGCCCTGAGGGAGTGGCGGCCCCGCCCCTCAGGACGCGCGCGACCGCCCTTCGAAGGCCGGAGCAGCCCCCCTCAAGGCCGGGCGCCCCCTCAAGACCTGCGCCGCCCCTCAAGGCCGGGCGCCCCCTCAAGGCTTGAGCAACCTCGGCGACAGCGCCCCGCACGGCACCAGCTCGACCTCGGCTCCGGCGTCCCGCAGGTCGGTCAGCACCAGCTCGTCGTACAGGAGGAGCCCGGACTGCTCGGGCCAGACGACCGCCCACAGCCACATGCCGAGCGCTTCCCCCGCGAACACCGCTCGGTCGTCCGGCGTCTTGGAGACGAGCCACAGCGGGGTCGGCCGGCCGGCGGCGAGGACCTTGGTCTGCGCGGGTTTCTCGACGTCCAGACAGGGCCCGGGGTCGGGTCCGTCGATGCCGGCGTAGCGGGCGCCGAGGCCGACGCCCAGCTCCTCCGCGACGATGATCAGTTCGCCGACGCCGCCCAGCGGTCCGGGCCCGCTGCACGCCACGGCCGTGGCACGGCCGCCGCTGCGGTCGTCCCCCGCGTACGCCACGCCCGTGAACAGCCAGCCGACGGGCAGCGGCCACGGCATCCACACCGGGACCTGGGTGCGGTGCACCACGACGCTGAGGGCCTCGACGCTGGGCGGGATCACGGGCTGCAGCGGATACACGGTGCCGTGCGCATCGCACTGCCAGGAATCGGCGAAGAGGCCGGGAGCCCTGACCCGGCCACCACACTTCGGGCAACTGGGTTCGCCCCTCATAGGGGTCCACGGTCCTACCCCCGCCGCGTCCCGTCAAGGACGATCACCCGTCCGGGCGGAACGATGACATCGGGAACAAATAGGTGTACGCTACATTTATTAGCGTATCTAACTGATCGTGCGTCCGACAAGACGGCGTACCCGACTCATCTGACGGGAGAAGAACATTGGATCCCTTCGACGCGGGTGCCGGCGGCATCCTGCGGCAGCCCAAGGCGGTGTGGGCCACCGCCGGCGCCTCCGTCGTCGCGTTCATGGGCATCGGACTGGTCGATCCGATCCTGCCGTCGATCGCCCAGGGACTCGACGCGACGCCCAGCCAGGTCTCGCTGCTGTTCACCTCGTACTTCCTGATCACCGCCTTCGCGATGCTGTTCACGGGCTTCGTCTCCAGCCGCATCGGCGGTCGTAGGACCCTGCTCGCCGGGCTCGCGCTCGTCGTGGTCTTCGCGGCCCTGGCCGGCACCTCCGGCTCGGTCGGTGAACTCGTCGGCTTCCGCGCCGGATGGGGCCTCGGCAACGCCCTGTTCGTCTCCACCGCCCTCGCCGTCATCGTCGGTGCGGCGGCCGGCGGCAGCGCGGCGGCGATCCTGCTGTACGAGTCCGCGCTCGGCCTCGGCATGGCCTGCGGCCCGCTGCTCGGCGCCCTGCTCGGCGACGCCAGCTGGCGCTACCCCTTCTTCGGTACGGCCGCGCTGATGGCGGTGGGCTTCCTGTGCATCTCGGCGTTCCTGAAGGAGCAGCCGAGGCCCGCGCGCAGGACCTCGCTGCTCGACCCGGTCAAGGCGCTCGGCCACGGCGGACTCGCCTCGGCGGCGGCCTCGGCGTTCTTCTACAACTACACGTTCTTCACCGTGCTGGCCTTCACCCCGTTCGTACTGGACATGACCCCGTACAAGTCGGGTGCCGTGTTCTTCGCCTGGGGTGTGCTGCTCGCCGTGTTCTCCGTGATCGTGGCGCCGCGCATGCAGGAGCGGTTCGGCTCGCTGAAGGTGCTCGGCGGCTCCCTGGTGCTGCTCGCGGCCGATGTCCTCGTCCTCGGCTACGGCGACCACACCACCGCGATCGTCTGCACCATCCTGTCGGGCGCGTTCATCGGCGTGAACAACACCGTCTACACCGAACTCGCCCTCGGCGTCTCCGACGCCCCGCGCCCCGTGGCCAGCGCCGGGTACAACTTCGTGCGCTGGTTCGCCGCCGCCGCAGCGCCCTACTTCGCGCCGAAGATCGAGGAGTGGACCGACGTGCACGTCCCGTTCGCCGTCGCCGCGGCCACCGCCCTCGTCGGCGCGCTCGTCGTCCTCGTACGGCGCCGCTCGCTCACCCACGAGGCGGAGGAGCTCCAGCCTCGGCACGCCACCGAGGACAGCGTCAGCGCCTTCGTCAACTGACCGTCACCCGGCCCCGGTTGGTGACCTTGCTCACGCCGGGGCCGGACGGGCTCAGTCCAGCGGGACGGACTTCCGGGACCCATCGCGGAGGTCCGTCCCGTGCTTCAGCCACCGCTCCTGAAGGGCCTGCGCCCCGTGCACGCGCTTCCAGGCGGCCTCGTTCGGGGTCATCGGCAGCAGCGGCAGGAACCGCACCGGGTCCAGCGGCGCGTCCAGCTCCAGGTCCTCCACCAGACCGCCCGGCTCGGCCACCAGAACCGACGTGAACGGCGCACCCGGCCACAGCGGCTCCCCCACGTCCAGCGACGCGCCTGGTACCACCACCACGCCCTCCACCTGCGGCGACGCGGCGAGCACGGCAAGCGGCCTGAGCACCTTGTCGGTGTCGGCGGCACCGGCGCGCACCGACAGCAGCAGCTCGGCGCGCGGCCCCTTCACCGGGTCGGCGAGCATCGCCGTGGGGTCCGCCATCGGCTGTGCGGACATGCCGAGGGTCGCGTACCGCACGACGTCTCCCTCGTGGAAGCGGAGCACCTCGATGCGGTCGGTGCCGAGGAAGGTGACCGCGGCGCGCGCGTCCGGTTCGCCCAGCGCCGTACGCAACCGGGCCTCGACCAGAGGAAGAACATCAGCCATGCGGCGAGCATAGAACTCGCCAGCAGCGGGCAAAGCCGCACCTTGACACCGTGGGCGGCTGATACCCTGGGCCGGTGTTCGGGGCAGCACGCAGAAGCGTCGCGATCTTCGCCCCGACGCCTGAAGACTCCCTGACGGGAATGGATCGTCCCTCACGAGGGACCGGCCGGAGGAGGTGGGGCTGTCATGGACCGAAGTCGACCGTGCAGTACCACTCGCTCTTCCGGCTGCTGATGTAGCTGTTCCGGCTCTGGCCTCGCCTGCCGACCTCCTGGCTCGCGTCTTCACGCGGAAGAGCACTTCGTTTCGTCTTGCCTGATCTGTCTGTGATCTGAAACAGCAGCGAAGCTCGCCACCGCGACGGTGCGGTGCTCCCCGCTTTGTGGACGTGCCAAACATCCGCGCTCAGGACGTCCTCATTCCGGGTAGTTCCACCCGCCGCGGGTGTCCGACGTCTTCGCTGCCCGACGCGAAGGAGCCCGCCCATGTCGATGATCCGCGACCTGCGTGCAGTGGTCCGTCCCGCCCGTGTCTCCCTGCGCAAGACCCCGCGCAGGCCCCTGCCGGCCGACACCCTCGCCCGCACCGGCACCCGCGGCGCCGGCGGGACGTCCGCCGTCGTCGACTGCGCCGTCTACCGCGACGGCGCCCGCGTCGAGTGCACCGGCCCGCTCACCCCGCAGCAGGCGATGCGGGAGGTGCGGCGTGACGGCGGCTTCGTGTGGATCGGACTGCACGAGCCCACCGAGGCCGAATTCGCCGGGATCGCCGCCGAGTTCGGGCTGCACCCGCTGGCCGTCGAGGACGCCGTGCAGGCGCACCAGCGGCCCAAGCTGGAGCGCTACGACGACTCGCTGTTCACCGTCTTCAAGACGGTCCACTACCTCGAGCACGACGAACTCACCGCCAGCAGCGAAGTCGTGTCCACCGGCGAGGTCATGTGCTTCACCGGCCGGGACTTCTTCATCACCGTCCGGCACGGCGGACAGGGCTCGCTGCGCGCGCTGCGCCACCGCCTCCAGGACGACCCGGAGCTGCTCGCCAAGGGCCCCTCCGCGGTGCTGCACGCCATCGCCGACCATGTCGTGGACGGGTACATCGCCGTCGCCGACGCCCTCCAGGACGACATCGACGAGGTCGAGACCGAGGTGTTCTCGCCGGGCCGCAAGGGCACCCCGCGCGGCACCGACGCCGGCCGGATCTACCAGCTGAAGCGGGAGATCCTGGAGTTCAAGCGGGCTGTGTCGCCGCTGCTGCGGCCCATGCAGCTGCTGAGCGAGCGGCCGATGCGGCTGATCGACCCCGACATCCAGAAGTACTTCCGTGACGTCGCCGACCACGTCGCCCGCGTCCAGGAGCAGGTCGTCGGCTTCGACGAACTGCTCAACTCCATCCTCCAGGCCAACCTCGCGCAGGCGTCCGTCGCGCAGAACGAGGACATGCGGAAGATCACCTCATGGGCGGCGATCATCGCCGTACCGACGATGGTGTGCGGGGTGTACGGCATGAACTTCGACTACATGCCGGAGACGCACTGGAAGTACGGCTACCCGGTGATCCTCGCGATCACCGGCGCCATCTGCCTCGGCATCCACCGCACCCTCAAGCGCAACGGCTGGCTCTAGGGGCCGTACCCGCCCGGTGGATAGGCTGAGGGCATGACCAGCGAACTGCTCGACCGGGCCCTCATCGAGGAGGCCACCAAGAAGTCCGGCCTCATCTGGGTCAAGGGCGAAGGCGCGCCCGCCGCGCGCGCCCTGTGGCACGTCTGGCACGAGGGCGCGGCCTGCGTCGTCGGCGACGGCCCCGGCGAGCAGCCGCTGCCGTATCTCACCGCCGGCGGCTCGGCGGAGGTCACCGTCCGCAGCAAGGACAAGGGCGGCCGGCTGGTCACCTACACCGCGACGGTGACCGAGCCGGCGCCCGAGTCGGAGGAGTGGCTCGCGGCCGTCGCCGAGCTGAAGGGCAAGCGGCTCAACGCGCCCGACGGCGAGGCGATGCCGGCCCGCTGGGCGCGCGAGTGCCGGGTGCTGCGACTGGAGCCGGCGGGGGCGCCGCTGCCGCTGCCGGACGGCTCGCTCGCGGCGCCGCCGGTGCCGTCACCGGCGACGACCCGCGAGCCGCTCCCGGAAGGCCTGCCGCGCCTGCTGTTCAAGCGACGGGGCCGCAAGCCCCGCAGCTGACCCGCCGGCGGGGCCGCGAGCGCGGGCCGAAGCTCCGGAGCTGACGCGCCTACCGGGCCGAAGAGCCGAAGCTCTGGAGCAAACACGCCGACGGGCCGCAGCCCGGCCGCAAATCCCCGAAGCTGACGCGTCGGCGGAGCAGAATCCCCGGAGCGGACGCCCGCCGGTGCGCCCCGCAGGGGCTCAGGACGACGGGAGCTGCTTGCCGTAGTCGACCGTCTCGCTCTTCGGGGGCTCCTTGACGGCGAAGTCCTTGCCCCAGTCGGAGAAGACCAGCGTGCCCGCGCCGCCCGCGCGCTCCAGCCGCAGCGGGTACGGCTTGCCCTCCAGGGACACGTCGAGGGTGCCGCCGGCCCCGTCGTCGCCGGTGATGCGGATGGTGCGGACGCCGTCCTGCTCGTGATGGCCGTCGGTGTCGAGGGTGCCGTGCAGCGTGAGCAGCCCGCCCAGCAGGGTGTTCTTGTCGGTGAAGCCGCTGAATCGCCGGTACGCCGGGTCGCCCTTCGGCACCTTCACGTACTTGCCGTCCAGCTTGGCGGCGGCGGCCTTGTCGGAGGCGGCGTCGTTCTTGCCGTCCCCGCGGGTCCAGAAGTCCGCGCCGGCCTTCAGATAGAGCTGTTCGCCGACCCGCAGCAGCTCGAAGGTGGCGCCGTCGGCGGTGACGGACCCGGAGCAGCCGTCGCTCTTCAGCCGCATGTCCAGCTTGTAGGTGGCGCCGCCCGCCACCACCGACCCCGCGAGGCGCACGGTCGCCACGGAGGCGGCGGCCTGCTGCGTACGGGTCTGGATCTGCTCCGGCGCCAGCTTGCCGACCCCGTTGGTGCCCGCGTCCGGATCCTCGCTGCACCCCGCGAGCCCCGCCACGCCCAGCACGCTCAGCGCGCCGGCCAGCGCAACCCGGCGGATACGGCCCAGGGAAGTCGCAGTCACAGGTGAGGCTGCCTTTCTGGCGGGGTCCACGACGGCGTACGGCAGCGTACCGGGGCCGCCGAGGTGACGCGGAGCCAGCTCGTCCGGACCTCCCACCAGGGCGGAGCCGATCAGGACGGGCTAGCCTGAAGCCCGACCGGGCGGGCAATCGGGAGAAGGAACGCCAACACCGCACACCTCGTACGCAAAGGAACGGAAAGCCATGGCAGCCGGCGCCCCGCGGATCTTCGTGTCGCATCTCTCCGGCGTCGCCGTCTTCGACCCCAACGGCGACCAGGTGGGCCGTGTACGGGACCTGGTCGTCATGCTGCGCGTCGGCCGGCGCCCGCCGCGGCTGCTCGGCCTGGTCGTCGAACTGTCCACCCGCCGCCGCATCTTCCTGCCCATGACCCGGGTCACCGGCATCGAGTCCGGCCAGGTCATCACCACCGGTGTGCTCAACGTCCGCCGCTTCGAGCAGCGGCCCACCGAACGCCTCGTCTTCGGTGAGCTGCTGGACCGCCGCGTCACCCTCGTGGAGACCGGCGAGGAGGTCACGGTGCTGGACCTGTCGGTGCAGCAGCTGCCCGCCCGCCGCGACTGGGAGATCGACCGGGTCTTCGTCCGCAAGGGCCGCCGCACCGGGCCTCTGCGGCGAGCCCGAGGCGAGTCGCTGACCGTCGAGTGGTCGCAGGTCACCGGGTTCTCCCTGGAGGAGCAGGGGCAGGGCGCGGAGAACCTGCTCGCCACGTTCGAACAGTTGCGCCCCGCCGACCTCGCCAACGTCCTGCACCATCTGTCGCCCAAGCGGCGCGCGGAGGTCGCCGCCGCCCTCGACGACGACCGGCTCGCCGATGTGCTGGAGGAGCTGCCGGAGGACGACCAGATCGAGATTCTCGGCAAGCTGAAGGAGGAGCGCGCCGCCGACGTGCTGGAGGCGATGGACCCGGACGACGCCGCCGACCTGCTGAGCGAGCTGCCGGAGGCGGAGCAGGAGCGGCTGTTGAGCCTGATGCAGCCCTCCGACGCGGCCGACATGCGGCGGCTGATGTCGTACGAGGAGCGCACCGCGGGCGGGCTGATGACGACCGAGCCGATCGTGCTGCTGCCCGACGCCACCGTCGCCGACGCGCTCGCCCGCGTCCGCAACCCCGACCTGTCCCCGGCGCTCGCCGCTCAGGTCTATGTCTGCCGGCCGCCCGACGAGACCCCGACCGGCAAGTACCTGGGCACCGTGCACTTCCAGCGGCTGCTGCGCGACCCCCCGTACACGCTGGTCAGCTCGCTCGTCGATCGTGATCTTCAGCCGCTGGACCCGGACGCGGCGCTGCCGCTGGTCGCCGGGTTCTTCGCGACGTACGACATGGTCGCGGCGCCCGTCGTGGACGAGGCGGGGTCGCTGCTCGGCGCGGTCACCGTGGACGACGTACTGGACCACATGCTGCCGGACGACTGGCGGGAGACCGAGTTCCACCTGGACGACGAGGACGACGGGCAGGGGGTGGGCCGGAATGGCGCCGGAGCGTGACGGCGGCCGGGAGGCGGTCCGTGAGCGCAGCCCCGCGGGGGCGACCGCCACCACCCGCAGCCGGCCCCGGCTCGACCAGCCGCGCCCGCCGCGGCGGCGCATCCTGCCCGAGTGGGACCCGGAGGCGTTCGGCCGGCTGTCGGAGCGGATCGCCCGGTTCCTCGGCACGGGACGGTTCATCGTATGGATGACCGTCGTCATCGTGCTGTGGGTGCTGTGGAACGTGGCCGCACCGCACGAGCTGCGGTTCGACGAGTACCCGTTCATCTTCCTGACGCTGATGCTGTCGCTCCAGGCGTCCTACGCGGCGCCGCTGATCCTGCTCGCGCAGAACCGGCAGGACGACCGGGACCGGGTCAACCTGGAACAGGACCGCAAGCAGAACGAGCGTTCCATCGCCGACACCGAGTACCTGACACGGGAGATCGCCGCGCTGCGCATCGGCCTCGGCGAGGTCGCCACCCGCGACTGGATCCGCTCCGAGCTGCAGGACCTGGTGAAAGAGCTGGACGAGCGGCACGACGGGCACCGGGGGCGGGCGGTATTCCCGGCAGAACGGTCGCCGGGACGTGACGTAGACGACCGCTGACGGGCTTTCCCGGGCGAGGCTACTCGGCCGTACCATCGTTCTCATGGCTAGCGAAGACGCGGTGCGCGAGGCACTGGCGACGGTGAACGACCCCGAGATCAACCGGCCCATCACCGAGCTCGGGATGGTCAAATCGGTGGAGATCGGCGCCGATGGGGCGGTCGCGGTCACCGTGTACCTGACGGTCTCGGGCTGTCCGATGCGTGACACGATCACCCAGCGCGTCACCGACGCGGTCTCCCGCGTCGACGGCGTCACCCGGGTCGATGTGTCCCTCGACGTGATGAGCGACGAGCAGCGCAAGGAGCTGGCGGCGGCGCTGCGCGGCGGCCAGACCGAGCGCGAGGTGCCGTTCGCCAAGCCCGGCAACCTCACCCGGGTGTACGCGGTCGCCTCCGGCAAGGGCGGTGTCGGCAAGTCGTCGGTGACGGTCAACCTGGCCGCGGCGATGGCCGCCGACGGGCTGAAGGTCGGTGTCGTGGACGCCGACATCTACGGCCACAGCGTGCCCCGCATGCTGGGCGCCGACGGCAAGCCCACCCAGGTCGAGAACATGATCATGCCGCCGTCCGCGAACGGCGTGAAGGTCATCTCCATCGGCATGTTCACGCCGGGCAACGCGCCGGTGGTGTGGCGCGGCCCGATGCTGCACCGCGCGTTGCAGCAGTTCCTCGCGGACGTGTACTGGGGCGACCTGGACGTGCTGCTGCTGGACCTGCCGCCCGGCACCGGCGACATCGCGATCTCCGTCGCCCAGCTGATCCCGAACGCCGAGATCCTCGTCGTGACCACGCCTCAGCAGGCCGCCGCCGAGGTGGCCGAGCGGGCCGGTTCCATCGCCGTGCAGACCCACCAGAAGATCGTCGGCGTGGTCGAGAACATGTCCGGCCTGCCCTGCCCGCACTGCGGGGAGATGGTCGACGTGTTCGGCACGGGCGGCGGCCAGCTCGTCGCCGACGGCCTGACCCGTACGACGGGTACGTCGGTGCCGGTCCTCGGCAGCATCCCGATCGACGTCCGGCTGCGTGAGGGCGGCGACGCGGGCACGCCGGTCGTGCTGTCCGACCCGGAGTCCCCGGCGGGCTCGGCGCTGCGCGCGATCGCGGGCAAGCTGGGCGGGCGTCAGCGCGGCCTGTCGGGGCTGTCGCTGGGGATCACACCGCGCAACAAGTTCTGAGCGCCGCGGACGACGAAGGGGCGCCCGCCGGGTTCCGGCGTGCGCCCCCTTGTTTCCGCTCGGTGCGCCCCGGTGAGGCGCTCGGGCTGTCAGGCGTACGTCGAGATGTCCTCGATCTGCGCGAAGCCCAGCCCGTACGCGCTCATGCCGCGGCCGTACGCCCCGACGTGCACCCCCCGCTGTGTCGTACCGGCGAGCACCCAGCCGAACTCGGACTCCCGGTAGTGGAACGGCGTCGGCACCCCGTCCACCGGCAGGGACAGCGTCGACCAGGGGGGCCCGTCGAGGTCGTCGGCGAGCGTCCACGCCGTCTCTGTCTGCTGCTCCAGCCAGTCGTCGCGCAGGCTGTGGTCCATCTGCCCGGGCCAGGTGAAGGACAGCAGCCCCACTCCGGCGAGCCAGGCCGCCGAGGACACCGTGGTGGCCTCCAGCAGCCCCGTGCCGTCGGCGCTGCGCCGGTCGGGCTGTGCGGCGACGGTGACCACGACGGCGAACTTCTCCCGCGGTTCGCTTTCGTTGCCGACCTCGCCCCGCACGGTCGGCTCGTCGCCGTGTCCGACGGAACCGTGTTCGACGGCCCCGTCGGCCGCCGTACCGACCTGCATCAGCCAGCGCGGCCCCGTGAAGGCCTCGTCGAGGCCGTACCACGGGAAGGGCGCGCTCAGGTAGCCGTCGACCGTACGCCGGGCGGAGGGGACCTGTTGTCCGCCCTCCGCGGCCGGCGCCTCCGCGACTGCCCGACTCGTCGTCTCCATCTGCCCGGACGCCTCCTCGCTCTCGTCGGTCCGGAGCAGCCCGCCCCCCTTCGGGCGTACTCGTCCGGTCCGCACAACAACTCGGCAGCATATCCACCCTGCTCCGGGCGGTAGGGAAACCGCCCGGCGCGCGAGGCGTCCGGGCGGCGCGTTCAGGCCGTGCGGGGCGGCGGAACCGTATGAATCGCGTCACGTGCGCGGGGCGTACGCCCTGCTCCGGGGCGTGTGAGCTGCCGGGCGGTCAGGTCGCGTCGGCGTCGAAGGGAGGCCGGTCGTCCTTCGGCGGGTCGGCGGGCCGCTTCGTCATGTCGACGCGTCCGCCGGAGGGGGCGGTGTCCGTCTCCCGGCTGTGGACGGCGTCGGTGATCTCGGCCATCTCCTTCTTCAGGTCGAAGCCGTTGCGGATCTCCTTCAGCCCCAGGTCGTCGTTCTCCAGCTGCTTGCGGATGAAGGTCTTGGGGTTGAGGTCCTCGAACTCGAAGTCCTTGAACTCCGGGCCGAGTTCCTGCCGGATGTCCTGCTTGGCGCTCTCCGAGAACTCGCGGATCTTCCGGATGGTGCGGGTGACGTCCTGGATGACCTTGGGGAGCTTGTCCGGGCCGAAGACGAGCACAGCAAGGACGACGAGCGTGACCAGCTCGAGTGGTCCTATGTCATTGAACACCTGTAGCTCCTTGGGATGTCCTCGGCCGCATCCACGGTACCTGTCGGACCTGTCCGACGGGTACCGCCCCGGGCCGCCCGCCTGTGACGTTTCCGTCAGATACAGCAGTTCCGGGGGGCTCCTTCACCTTCCGGTCAGCTGCTGTCCGACGAGCCGAGCACCAGCGTGATCTTCCGTTCCCCGCCATCGCGCCGGACGGTGAGTTCCAGGCGGTCGCCGGGGCGGTGCGCGCGGGTCTTGACGATCAGTTCCTCGCCGGAGTGGACGCGCTGGCCGTCGACGGCGGTGATGACGTCGCCGGGTTCGATGCCGGCCTTGTCGCCGGGGCCTCCCGCCGTGACGGAGGGGCCGCCGCCGCTGCCCCGGTCGTCGACCCGGGCGCCGTCGCCGGTGTACTGCATGTCGAGGGTGATGCCGATGACGGGGTGGGTGGCCCTGCCGGTGTTGATCAGCTCCTCGGCGACGCGTTTGCCCTGGTTGACGGGGATGGCGAAGCCCAGTCCGATGGAGCCGGCCTGTCCTCCGTCGGCGTCGGAGCCGCCACCCGCGGAGCGGATCGCGGAGTTGATGCCGATGACCCGGCCCTGCGCGTCCAGCAGCGGCCCGCCGGAGTTGCCCGGGTTGATCGGCGCGTCGGTCTGGAGGGCGTCCACGTACGAGATGTCGCTGCCGTCGCCTTTCTCACCGCCCGCGGTGATGGGCCGCTCCTTGGCGCTGATGATGCCGGAGGTGACCGTGCCCTCCAGGTCGAAGGGGGCGCCGATGGCCACGACCGGGTCGCCGACCTGCACATTGTCGGAGTTGCCGAGCGGGAGCGGCTTGAGGCCCTTGACGCCCTTGACCTTGACGACGGCCAGGTCGTAGCCGCTGTCCCGGCCGACGATCTCCGCCTCGGCGGTCTCGCCGCCGTTGAAGACGACGGTTATCTCGCCGCTGTCGCCGGCCGGTTCGACGACGTGGTTGTTGGTGAGGATGTGGCCGCGCGTGTCGAGGACGAAGCCGGTGCCGGTGCCGGCCGATGTGGTGCCCCTGACGTGCAGGGTGACGACGCTGGGCAGGGCGCGTGCGGCGATCCCGGCCACGCTGTCGGGGGCGCGGTCGGCGGGCTCCTTCCCGGCCTGCGGCAGCTCCACGGTCCCGACACCGCCGTTGCGCTCCAGATACGCCCCTACGACGCCGCCGATGCCGCCGGACACCAGTGCCAGCGCGAGCGCCGCGCCGATGACCGCCCTGCGGCGCCTGCGCCGGGTGCGCTGCTCGCTCTCCGCCGCGCTGCCGGGGTGCTGCAACGCCCTGGCCCCGGCGACCGCCCAGGGGTCGTAGCGGGACCAGGGGTCGGGGGTGGGGGCGGGCGCGAGGG
>NZ_JALLGL010000138.1 GCF_023072675.1 Streptomyces sp. XM83C | reverse complement strand
GGGTGGGCACCAGCGTGCCGTCCACGATGAGCACGGTCTCCTTGCGGAACCGTCGCCGGGGCTGGAGGGCGAGAGCCGGCCCGAGGTGGGCGACGATCCGGTCGGCCGCCGACTTCGAGACGCCGAAGAGCGGGGCGAGTTGACGCAGGGTGAGGTTGGTTCGCCAGTACGCGGCCACCAGCAGCACCCGGTCCTCCAACGGCAGCGACCACGGTCGGCCCTTGCGGACCGGATCGGCCCCCTCACGCCGCAGCGCGGTGATCAGCTTGTTGAACTGCCGCGGGCTCAGCCCGGTGAACGGACCTATCCAAGAGGGCTCCGACGCCGTGATCACACCAGCCACAGCAAAATGATCTCACCTCTGACCAGCAGTTACGGGACAACCTCTAGCGCGGCTCCTCGGCCGCTGCGGCCGGACTCTGGTTGTCGTACGCGCTGGTCCGGATCACCTGAGCGACGGTCAGCTCATAGGCGGAGTACCAGTGTTTCCGGCCCATGCGCTGCGCCACCTGGTGCTCGGGGTCGCAACGCCACTTGTCCAACGTCTCCTCGTCGCGCCACATCATGACGGCGAGACGTTCACCGTCCTCCCCGGTGTAGTGCTTGACCTCCACCGGGTCGGACCCGGCGATGGCGCGGACCCGCTCCTGCATCCGCTCCTCGGTGGCGTGGTATTCCTCGCCGGCCTGCTCGGACAGGCGCGACTTGAACAGGATCACGAACATCCGGAGTCCTCCAGGGTGGCTGTGGTCGGGGCGGGGGGAGGGGTGCAGGCGCGCAGCCGGTCGTCGGGCGCCGAGGCCAGCTCGGTGCCGTACCGGGCCAGCAGATCCGCCACGAGCCGGTCCAGACGCCGGTCGTCGCGCAGTACGGAGGCGTAGCTCTCCTCGGTGAAGGCGCACCGCTCGTACAGCGGCACGAACCGGTCGGGGAAGAGGGCCGTCAGCCGCCCGCGCAGCACGTCCGCGGCGGTCTCCTCGCGAGGTGGGTTGGCCATGGTGAAGTAGTGTCGGTAGGAGAGCCGGGAGATCGCGTCGGCGTCCTCGGTCCGCGACTTCTCGTAGGCGGCCAGGCCCGCCGCCCAGTCGGCGGAGGCGTCGAGGCAGTCGACGAGGACCCGGGCGTCCTCGAAGCCGCAGTTCATGCCCTGCCCCATGAAGGGCGCCATCGCGTGACATGAGTCACCGAGCAGTGCGAAGGTGTCGCGCCAGACCCATCGGTCGCAGCGGACGGTCGTGAGGGTCGAGACGGCCTTGGCGGCCAGCTGTTCCGCGATGTCGGGGATGATCGCGGTCGGCTCGGGAAAGTGGGCGGCGAACGTCTCGTACAGGTCCTGGCCGCCGCGGGCCGCCGCGTAGGACGGGGCGGGGCCGTCGAGACGCATGAACAAGGAGCCGGAGAGCTTCCCCGACGGCAGGGGGTGTGCGGCGAACATCGCCTTCCCGGTGGGCCAGTAGTGCGTGATGGTCGGGTCCAGCCGGCCGGCCGGTACGTCGATCTCCTGGTAGGCCAGGTCCAGCTTGCGCACCTCGACCCGGGCACCGCGCTCCTCCAGGGCGGCCCGGGCGGCGGAGTGTGCGCCGTCGCAGCCGAGGACCCGGCGGCACGCCAGCCGGCGCGAGCCGTGCCGGTCCTCCACCAGCACCGCGGGTTCGTCCAGGTCCACCGAGCGCACCCGCTGCCCGAAGCGGATGCGCACTCCGGGGGCGGCCTCGGCGGCGTCCAGCAGGATCTGGTGCAGCCGCCGGCGCTTCACCGCCCAGATGGGCTGTCCGTCCCGGCTGTAGGGAGTCAACCGCGTCCGGCCGTCGGGCAGGTGCCCGCAGCGTCCGTGCAGGGGGACGCATATCCGGCGCACGGCGTCCGCGACGCCCAGGTCCGACAGGGCGCGCCAGCCGCGCGACGACAGCATCACGACGAGTGACCGGCGTTCTCGGCCGGGCTCCAGTCTGGGGTCCGCCCGCTTCTCCAGCAGGGTGACCGGTCCGAAGCGGCGGGCGAGGTAGCAAGCCGTGACCGCGCCCACCAGACCGGCCCCCACGATGACGGTCTCCGGGTTCCCGTCCGTGCGGTTCGTGCCGTTGCCGTTCATGCTGTCCCCGCCCTTCGTCCGTCGTTCCGCCCGCAGTTCCGCGGTCGTGTCCGCGTCCGCACCTCGCTATGGCCGCCGCAGTTCGGTCAGGACCACGGTGCCCACCTCCTTCGTGCTGAGGGATCCGCCGAGATCGGGGGTGACGCGGCCGGCCGCCACGGCGGCGGCGACCGCCCGGCGGACCGCGTCCGCCTCCTCGGTCCGGCCCAGGTGCTCGGCCAGCAGGGCCACGGAGAGGATCGCGCCGAACGGGTTGGCGGTGCCGGTACCCGCGATGTCCGGGGCGCTGCCGTGCACGGGCTCGAAGAGCGCCTGTCCGGTCACGGGGTTGAGATTCGCCGACGCCGCGACGCCCAGGCCGCCGGCGAGCGCGGCCGTGAGGTCGCTGAGGATGTCGCCGTAGGAGTTGTTGGTGACGATGACGTCGAAGGCGGTCGGATCGGTGGCCAGCCGCAGGGCGGCGGTGTCCACGTAGAGGTGGGACGTCTCGACGTGCGGGTGCCGTGCGACCGCCTCGCTCCAGCACCGCTGCCACAACTGCCCGCCGTTGCGGACGGCGTTGGCCTTGTCGACGAGGCACACCGACCTGCGCGCCACGGAGAAGGCGAACTCCAGGACCCGTGACACGCCTTGACGGGTGCTGAGGTCCACGTCGATGGCGATCTCCTGGGGGGTCCCGGTGCGCGTACCGCCGCCGATGCCGCTGTAGAGGCCCTCGGTGTTCTCCCTGACGATCACGCAGTCGATCGCCCGGCGGGCCGGGTCGCGCAGCGGACTGAGCCTGTCGTGCCAGAGTCTGGCGGGCCGGTAGTTGACGTAGAGATCGAGTTCGAGACGCAGGGTGGTGAGAACACCGCGCACGTACGCGGTGTCGCTGAGCCGGGGATCGCCGACCGCGCCGAGGAGCGCCGCCTCGCTGGACCTGATCCGGTCGAGGTCGGCTCCGGTCAGGGCCGTTCCGGTGCGCAGGTAGGTGTCCGCGTTGACGTGGTCCAGGACGTCCGTCCGCGCCCCGAGGCCGAGGGCGTCGAGGACGTCCAGCGCCGGCTCGATGACCTCGGGGCCGATGCCGTCACCGGGGATCACGGCGATGGTGGTCAAGGCCGCCTCACTTCCGGCCCTGGCTCAGCACGTCCGCGACGAGTTCCGCGACGCCGGCCGTCACATGGAAGTGCCCGCCCGGCCGCACGGTTTCCGTGAAGTCGCCGGAGGTGACACCCGCCCACCCCGCCAGCTGGGCCTGCTCCACCAGCGGGTCGCCCTCGCCGTGGTAGCAGCGCACGGGGCAGGACAGCGGACGGGTGCCCGGGCGGGGCCGATAGGTCGCGTGGGCCCGCAGGTCCGAG
Source organism: Streptomyces sp. XM83C (assembly GCF_023072675.1). Lineage (GTDB taxonomy): Bacteria > Actinomycetota > Actinomycetes > Streptomycetales > Streptomycetaceae > Streptomyces > Streptomyces thermocoprophilus. The sequence continues at coordinate 12,832 of NZ_JALLGL010000138.1, read as the reverse complement.
CGGATGACGGGCAGGAGGAGGTCGCGCAGCTCGGCGTTCTCGGCGATCGCGGGTTCGATGCCGCCCAGCGCGCACAGCGTCGTCCAGAACTCGTCGTCGGGTGCCAGGTGGATGCTTCTGTTGTTCATCCGTCCGGGCGGCAGAGCGGCGGACACGCAGAGCGCCCGGGGTTCCTCGCCGGCGTCCCGCAGCAGCAGGGCGGTCTCGTAGGCGACCAGCGCGCCCAGGCTGTGCCCGAAGAGTATGTGGTCGCCCGGCGGCAACCGCAGCAGCTCCGCCGCCACGCAGCCGGCCATCGCGGCCACGTCGTCCACGGGCGGCTCTCCGAAGCGGTCGCCGCGGCCCGGGTACTGGACGGCCATCAGCGACACACCGGGCGGCACCGCGGCGGACCACGCGCCGAAGGCGATCCCCGAGCCCCCCGAGTGGGGGAAGCACACCACGCGCACGCCGAGCGGGTCACCGGTGGTCATCGACCGCACCCATCCGCGTTCCCGTATCCGGCTCATCCTCTTCGCCCTCCTGGCCGGCCGTCGTTCCGTCCGCACCATGTTTTCCACTCGCCGCGGATTCGCGCGGCCCGCGACAGATGTCGGCAAGAGATCGGGGGGCGGTGGACCGCGGCACTGACGATGCCAAGGGACAGGACAGCAAGGACCGCAGGCACCCGCCCTCCAGCCGCGTTGCCGCCGGCCCGCGGCCAGGACGGACCGAGCGCACCCGCGGCTCCACCCGGACCTCCGCGCCCCCTCGATCCACGCCTCGACCCACCGCTGATAGGGAACGCGATCATGCTTGACGGTTTTGTGCACTGGCCCGAACAGCTCGCGGCGGAGCTGCGCCGGACAGGGGTTTGGCTCGGCCGGCCGATCGGCGACTTGTTGCACGAGTCATGCGAACGGAACGCCGAGCGGGTGGCCGTGGTGTGCGGCGAACGCCGGATGACCTACGCGGAGCTGTCCCAGCGGGCGGACCGGTTGGCGGGCGGCCTGATCGGACTGGGCATCAGGCCCCTGGACCGGGTGGTGGTGCACCTCCCCAATATCCCGGAGTTCGTCGTTCTGGTCTTCGCGCTGCTGCGGGCCGGAGCGATTCCGGTGCTGGCGCTGCCCGGTCACCGCAGGGCCGAGATCACGCATCTGTGCGCGCACTCCGGCGCCGTTGCCTATGTGGCGAAGGACGAGTTCGGCGGGTTCGACTACCGCACGATCGCCCGGGAGCTCCCGTCGGTTCCGCACGTGATTGTCAGCGGCGACGCCCAGGAGTTCACACAGCTGGAGTCGCTGGATGCCCCGGACGTCGCGCTGCCCCGGGTGGACGCGTCCGACCCCGCGCTGTTCCTGCTCTCCGGGGGCACCACCGGACTGCCGAAGCTGATTCCCCGGACCCACGACGATTATGAGTACGTCATGCGGGCCACCGCGGAGGCGATGCAGGTGGGCCCGGAGGTGGTGTACCTCGCTGTCAACCCGGTCGCGCACCAGGCGGCCCTCGCCTGTCCGGGCGTGTTCGGCAGTCTCCTGCTGGGCGGGAAGGCTGTCCTCACGTCGAGCGTGCGGCCCGATGACGTCTTCTCGCTGATCCGTCGCGAGGGGGTCACCGTGACCACGGTCGTGCCCTCGGTGCTGCGGCTGTGGGCCGATTCCGGACGACCGCCCGGCGAACTGTCCCGCCTGCTGATCCAGGTGGGCAGTGCCCCGCTCGACCCGGCCCTGGCGCGCCGTGCAGCCCAGGTGCTGGGCTGCCGGATCCAGCGGTGGTACGGCATCAGCGAGGGGCTGCTGACCCACACCCGGCTCGACGACCCGGAGGAGGCGGCCATCAACACGGACGGCCGCCCCATGGCACCGGGTGACGAAGTCCGGATCGTCGACGAGTCGGGGAACCCCGTGCCTGATGGGGAGGCGGGCGAGATGCAGGTGCGGGGCCCGTACACGATCCGCGGGTACTACCGGGCCCCGGAGGAGAACGCCCGCTCGTTCACGCCGGACGGCTTCTTCCGCACCGGCGACCTCGTCCGGCGCAGGCCGGACGGCAACATCATGATCGTCGGCAGGATCAAGGACGTCATCAACCGGGCTGGCGAGAAGGTCTCCGCGGAGGAGGTGGAGCGGCAGCTGCGCACCCACCCCGCCGTGCAGGACGCGGCCGTGATCGGCGTGGCGGACACCGTGCTCGGCGAACGGACCTACGCGTTCGTCGTCCTCAACGAGGCGGACGTCCGCCCGTCCGCCATGAAGGAGTTCCTCAGGGGCCGCGGCTTGGCCGCCTACAAGATCCCCGACCGACTGATCTCGATGCCGCAGCTTCCGCGCACACCGATGGGGAAGGTCGACAAGAAGGCACTGCGCGCGGGGATCGCCGCCTCGGAACGCTGACGATGCCCGGGGCGCGGGACGGATTCTGCGTCCGTCCCGTGCCTGCCTCGGCCGGTTGGCCACCGCATCCGGCCGGGATCCCACCCCGGCGCTGGGAGCTGCCCGCCGCTACCGCCGACCATGCTGGACACCGGCTCGTGACCGGCGGACGAACAGTTCGCTCGGCGCCGCCGGGCCACCTCCGAGTCCGGCGATGGGCACCCGCATCAAGGAGGTGACCGGCGGTCCGGGCACGAACCGCATCACCCAGCCCTTGCACTCATAACCATGACGCCCCGCCCCATCAGGGCAAGCGTCACATGAGCGTCAGAACGGCCCGGCACGGCCCCGGCGAAGACCGGGGCCACCACGCGTCCGCCTTCCCGTCACCGATCGAACCCGCAAGTCAGCCGGCGTCCGTCCGGCATGTGGCCTGCTCCATGTCGTGCGCCCACGAAAACAGGTCAGGCCGACCCACCCGGAACCTCAGAAATCAGAGAAGTCGCAGGTCAGAGGCTCTTCGCGGCAGGCTCCAAAATCGCCACGCATTCCACGTGCGACGTCATCGGGAACAGATCGAACGCCCGCAGCGTCCGCACCCGGTAGCCGCCGTCGCGGAAGTACGCCAGGTCGCGGGCGAGGGCGGCCGGGTCGCAGGCGACGTAGGCGATGCGGCGGGCGCCCAGGGACGACAGGTGGTCGACCGTGCGGCGGCCGGCGCCGGCGCGCGGCGGGTCGAGGACGATCAGGTCGACCTCGGTGATGCCGGTGCGCGGCAGGACCGACTCGACCTTGCCCTGCTCGATGCGGACGCGGGGGAATTCGGCAAGGTTGTGCCGGGCGTCCTCGACGGAGCGTTTGCCGGACTCGATGCCGAGGACCGCGCCCTTCTCGCCGAGGCGGTCGGCGAGGGCGCCCGCGAAGAGGCCGACACCGCAGTACAGGTCGAGGGCCGTTTCGCCCTTGCGGGGCAGCAGGCCCTGCATGACGGCGGTCACCAGGGTGTCGGCGGCCTTCGGGTGGACCTGCCAGAAGCCGCCGGAGCCGACACGGTGGGTGCGGCCGTCGGCACGTTCACGGACGAAGGGGCGGCCGTGGACGCGGTGCACACCGCCCGACTTCTCGTCGACGCGCATCACCGACACCGGGCGGTCCAGCTCGACCAGCGGCAGCCGGGCTCCGGGACGCGGGGTGAGGATGACCTGGCGGTCCTGTGAGCCGGTCGCCGCGATCGCCTCGACCGACTCCATGCCGGTCCAGTCGCGCTTCTCGATGCCCAGCTCGCTGACACCCTCGGCGGCGATCATGCAGTGGTCGACGCGCTCGACCTCGTGGGAGCGGTGCCGGCGCAGACCGGCGTGGCCGTCGGCGTCGACGGCGTACTGGACACGGGTACGCCACTGCGGGACCTGACCGGCGGGCAGCTTGTCGCCCTCCGCGGGGACGACCGTGCCGTCCCAGCCGGCCTCCTCCGGGGTGAGGCCCGCGAGCCGCTGCAACTGCTCGGCGATCACGTCGGCCTTGAGCCTGCGCTGCGCGCCCGGTTTGGCGTGCTGCCAGTCGCAGCCGCCGCAGCGGCCGGGCCCGGCGAACGGGCAGGGCGCCTCGATACGGTCCTTGGACGCGTCGAGGATGTCGACCGCGTCGGCGCGCAGGAAGCGTGCGCCTTCCTCGCCCTCGGTCACGCGGGCGATCACCCGCTCGCCGGGCAGCGCGTGCCGGACGAAGAGGACCTGGCCCTCGGCGGTGCGGGCGATGCAGTGGCCGCCGTGGGCGACGGGGCCGATCTCGACCTCGTACTCCGTCCCCACCAGCGACCTCGCCCGCGACGTGTTCTGTTCTGCCTGCATGGCGCGGTGACTCCAGATCGATGAGGGGTACGGCCGGACAACAGCCCACCAGTCTACGTGCTGCGCGGGGCGGCGCCGTACGCCGTCGGCGACGGCCGTCGGACGTCGCCGCGTGCGGGTGACGCTCATCCGCCCCCACCCTGCGGGGCCGCGGGTCAGCGTCCCGCTTCCGGCTCCTTCGCCCGCTCCGCCTCCGTCAGCGGGCCGCGCCGCACCGAACCGGGGGCGTTCCACTCCTGCCGCCTGCGGGCGCGCAGCTTCGCGGCCTCCGACGACCGCAGCTGGTACGGCACGGACGTGACCATGATGCCCGGCGTGAACAGCAGACGGCCCTTGAGGCGCAGGGCGCTCTGGTTGTGCAGGAAGTGCTCGTACCAGCGGCCGACCACGTACTCCGGGATGATCACCGAGACCGCGTCGCGCGGCGACTCCTTGCGCAGGTTCTTCACGTACTCGATGACGGGCCGGGTGATCTCGCGGTACGGCGAGTCCAGCACCTTCAGCGGCACCTCGATGCCCCGCCGCTCCCACTCCTCGCGCAGCGCCTTCGTCTCCACCGGGTCGACGTTGACGGTGAGCGCCTCCAGCGTGTCGGAACGCATCAGCTTGGCGTACGCGAGCGCCCGCAGCGTCGGCCGGTGGATCTTGGAGATGAGGACGACGGAGTGGACCCGGGACGGCCGCACCATGTCGTCGCCGGGCTCGTCGGGCGCGGCCAGCTCGGCCGCGACACCGTCGTAGTGACGGCGGATCGCGGTCATCGTGCCGTAGAAGATGACCATGCCGAGCAGGGCCACCCAGGCGCCGTGCGTGAACTTCGTGACCAGGACGACGACCAGCACCAGGCCGGTGAAGAACGCGCCGAACGCGTTGATCGCACGGGAGCGGACCATGTGGCGGCGCTTCGCCGGGTCCTTCTCGACCGCCAGATGCCGGTTCCAGTGCCGGACCATGCCGGTCTGGCTGAGCGTGAAGGAGACGAAGACGCCGACGATGTACAGCTGGATCAGACGCGTCGAGTCGGCGCCGTAGATCCACACGAGCAGGCCGGCCGCGCCGGCCAGCAGCACGATGCCGTTGGAGAAGGCGAGCCGGTCGCCACGGGTGTGCAGCTGGCGGGGCAGGTAGCGGTCCTGGGCGAGGATCGAACCGAGGACCGGGAAGCCGTTGTACGCCGTGTTCGCCGCGAGGAACAGCACCAGCGCGGTCGCCGCGGCGAGGATCAGGAAGAGGAAGCTGCCGCTGCCGAAGACGGCCTCGGCGACCTGTGTGATCACCGGGTCCTGGACATAGCCGGAGCCGACCGGGACACCGTTCTTCAGCAGGTCGGCGGCCGGGTTCTCGGCCATGCGGACCTTGGTGAAGAGGGCGAGCACGATGATGCCGCAGAACATCGTGACGGCGAGCAGGCCCATCATCGCCAGCGTCGTCGCCGCGTTCTTCGACTTCGGCTTGCGGAACGCGGGCACACCGTTGGAGATCGCCTCGACGCCGGTGAGCGCCGCACAGCCGGAGGAGAACGCGCGCAGCAGCAGGAACACCAGAGCGAAACCGGCCAGGCCCTGATGCTCGGCCCTGATGTGGAAGTCGGCCGTCGGGGCGCGCATTGTGTCACCGAGGACGAGCCATCGGAACGCACCCCAGGCGATCATGAGGAAGACGCCGGTGACGAAGACGTACGTGGGGATCGCGAAGAGCTTCCCGGACTCCTTCACACCGCGCAGATTCATCAGCGTGAGCAGCACGATCACACCGATCGCGCAGGCCGTCTTGTGCTCGACGACGAAAGGGACCGCGGAGCCCAGGTTCTCGATGCCGGACGCGATGGAGACGGCGACGGTGAGGACGTAGTCGACGAGCAGTGCGCTCGCCACCGTCAGACCGGCCTTGGCGCCGAGGTTGGTGGTGGCGACCTCGTAGTCTCCGCCGCCGCTCGGGTAGGCGTGCACGTTCTGCCGGTAGGAGGCCACCACCGTGAACATCAGCACGACGACCGCGACCGCGATCCAGGGGCTGAAGTGGTAGGCCGACACACCCGCGATGGACAGGACCAGCAGCACCTCACCCGGCGCGTACGCCACGGAGGACAGCGGGTCGGAGGCGAAGACGGGGAGGGCGACGCGCTTCGGCAGGAGCGTTTCTCCCAGCCGATCGCTGCGCAGTGCGCGCCCGATGAGAATCCGTTTGGGCACGTCGGTCAGTTTGGACACAACAAAACATCGTAGGCCGTCGAACATGGGCTCGCCCACAGCCCCACGCCGATCTGCCGCACGAGTGGAAACGGCGACCTCCAGGGGCACGGATTCCGCAGGTGGGAAGGGCGGCGTGCCTAGATGTCCTGACCCCCGCAGTCACCGTCCCCGGAGGTCCCGTGCCCGCCCCCGCAGAACTGATCGGTGCCGTCCTCGCCCTCACCGGCCTCGGATTCCTCACCCGGTGCAGCGTGCGCAGCATCACGCGCCGCCGAACGGCGCACCCCCGGTAACCCTGCACGGGGGTGCACACCGGGCGCCACGCGTGTGTAGCTTGGTCGCCGGTCTGAGAACCTGTTCAAACCACGTCAGAGACTCTTGACACCGGAAGGACGGTCGTGCACATCGTCATCATGGGCTGCGGCAGAGTGGGGTCCGCTCTCGCCCAGACCCTGGAGCAACAGGGGCACACGGTCGCCGTGATCGACCAGGACCCCACCGCCTTCCGACGCCTGGGCTCTTCCTTCGGCGGTCGTCGCGTCACCGGGGTCGGCTTCGACCAGGACACGCTGCGCGAGGCCGGTATCGAGGAGGCCGGCGCCTTCGCCGCCGTCTCCAGCGGCGACAACTCCAACATCATCGCCGCGCGGGTGGCCCGCGAGATGTTCGGCATCGAGAACGTCGCCGCCCGGATCTACGACCCCCGGCGCGCCGAGGTCTACCAGCGGCTCGGCATCCCGACGGTCGCCACCGTGCGCTGGACGGCGGACCAGATGCTGCGCCGACTGCTGCCGTCGGGCGCGGAGCCGCTGTGGCGTGACCCGACCGGCGGGGTGCAGCTCGCCGAGGTGCACACCTCGCCCGCCTGGGTCGGCCACAAGATCAGCAGGTTGCAGGAGGAGACCGGGGTGCGTGTCGCGTTCCTGACCCGGCTCGGCGAGGCGATCCTGCCCTCGTCGCACACCGTGCTGCAGGAAGGCGACCTGGTGCACGTCATGATGCGCACCGACGAGGTCGAGAAGGTCGAGGCGGCGTTCGCCAAGGGCCCTGAAGAGGAGGGCGGTCACTGATGAGGGTCGCCATTGCGGGTGCCGGTGCGGTGGGCCGCTCGATCGCGGGCGAACTGCTGGAGAACGGCCACGAGGTCCTGCTCATCGACAAGGCGCCGACCGCGATCTCGGTCGAGCGCGTCCCGCAGGCGGAGTGGCTGCTCGCCGACGCCTGCGAGATCACGTCCCTGGACGAGGCGGCGCTGCAGCGCTGCAACGTCGTGATCGCCGCGACCGGCGACGACAAGGTCAACCTGGTCGTCTCGCTGCTGGCGAAGACGGAGTACGGCGTCCCGCGCGTCGTCGCCCGCGTCAACAACCCGAAGAACGAGTGGCTGTTCAACGAGGCCTGGGGCGTGGACGTCGCCGTCTCCACCCCACGTCTGATGTCGGCCCTGGTGGAGGAGGCCGTCAGCGTCGGCGACCTGGTCCGGCTGCTGCGTTTCAGCCACGGCGACGCCAACCTGGTCGAGCTGACCCTGCCGGAGGAGTCGGCCCTGGCCGGCACGCAGGTCGGCGACGTGCAGTGGCCGCAGGACACCTCGCTCGTCACCATCATCCGCGGCACCCGGGTGCTCACCCCGACCCGCGAGGACTCCCTGGAGGCGGGCGACGAGCTGCTGTTCGTCGCCGCGCAGGCCAGGGAGCAGCAGCTGGAGGATCTGCTGTCGGTGCGGCGGGCCGACGCCGGCTGAGGGTCGACGAGGGTCGGTGCGGGTCACGGCCGGCGCCTTGCGGCTCGTCGCCTGTCGCTCCACGGGTGACGGGGCCCTGCGGGTTGCGGGGGTCGCCGTCGGCCGGTGACAGCGAAGGGCGCCCCGGGATCGGGGCGCCCTTCGGTGTACGTACGTCAGTGCGGGCGGGGGTGCCGCTCGCGCCAGGCCGCAGACTCCGCCGCCGCGCTACTCGGTACGGCGGTGCTTGGCCGGGCCCCCGGTGCGCTCCCGGTCCGCCGGCGCCGCTTCGCGGTCGGCCTGCTCCGCCTCTCGTTCCGCCTTCTCCGCCGCTTCCATCTCCGCGAACACGTCGATCGGCGCGGGGGCCTTCGCCAGGAACACCCAGGTCAGATAGACGGCGAGCAGGAACGGCGGGATCTTCAGGGCTACGAGGACCCAGCCCAGCTGGGTGGTGTCGGCCCACCAGTACAGCGGGAAGAGGACCGCGCACTTGGCCAGCAGGATCAGGCCCCACGCCCAACTCGCCTTGGCGTACGCCTTCTTGCGGCCCGGGTTACGGGTGCGCCAGGAGAGGTTCTCCTTGAACACCGGCCCGAGGATGAGCCCGATCAGCGGGACACCGGCCAGCGTCGTGATGATGTACGCCAGGGCGAGGCCCAGCGTGTACAGCATGCCCGGCAGATAGAAGTCCTTGGCGTTGCCGGTCATCATCGCGAAGACGACACCGAAGGCCACGCCGAAGACACCGCTGAAGGCGTGCTTCACGGTGTCCTTCATCGCGAGGCGTACCACCACGAGGATCAAGGAGACCGCCAGCGCGGCGATCGCCGACAGGTGGAGATCCTTGTTGATGGTGAAGATGGTGACGAAGAGAAGGCCCGGAAGCACGGTCTCGACCATGCCCCGCACTCCGCCGAACGCCTCGAACAGCGCGGCCTCCGTCACCGTCCGGGCGTCGTCCGCCGCTGTGTCTTCGGTCGGCTTGTCGAGGGACGTCACCGGCTACTCCCGTCCGAGGGGTCTCAGTTCGTACTTCGGATTGAACAGCACCCGGCGGCCCCGGCTCATCGAGATCCGGCCTGATGCGATCAGCTTGCGCCCCGGTTCTATCCCCACGATGGAGCGCCGGCCGAGCCACACGACGTCCAGCGCCGCGGAACCGTCGAACAGTTCCGCCTCCAGGGCCGGAACACCGGCCCGCGGACGCAGCGTGACCGTGCGCAAGGTACCAGTTACGGTGACGATCTGCCGGTCCCGGCAGTCGCCTATCTTCGTGCAGCCCGCGGTCACGGCGTCCTCTCGCAGCTCCTCGGACTCCAGGTCCTCCTGCGAGGAGGAGAGCCGGTCGAGCATGCGCCGGAACCGGCCGACCGGCTTTTCGGAACGAGGAACAGCACCCATATCTGAAGCGTACCGGTGTGTGCGTACGGCGCCGTAGCCCAGCTCACGTCCATCGCACCGTCCCGGACCGGGGGGCCGTTCCGGGGCGGTCACCGTGGCTACGGAACGTCTGTGGAGGGCGACGGACGGTGCCCTGGACGGAGCGGAACGTCCCTGTGGGTGACCGGGGGTGACCGTGGAAAGAGTCATGTCGATGCGGCGCACGCGCGTGCCGCAGCACCCGCAGGGACCCGTGATCACTGTGTGATCATTGGTCTCACCTGGCAGATCGAGTACAGGAGGCAGGATTCCGTATGTTCGACGCTCTGAAGAAGCTGAAGGACAAGGCCGAGGACCTCGCTCAGGCCCACGGCGACAAGATCTCCGACGGGCTTGAGAAGGTCGGCGACCTCATCGACGACAAGACGCACGGCAAGCACAGCGACAAGATCGACACCGTTGTCGACAAGGCGCAGGACTATGTGGAGAAGCTCGGCAAGCAGACGAGCTGACCCGCCGGCCGCTGTCGCGGCGCGGCACCGTTCCTCGAACGGCTTCGCCTAGGCGAGCTGCTCGGCCAGGCCGATGAAGATCCCTTCGGGGCCGCGGATGTAGCAGAGGCGGTAGGTTTTCTCGTACTGGGCGATGTCGCCGACGAGTTCGGCGCCGTGCGGGCGCAGGCGGGCGACGGTGTCGTCGAGGTCGTCGACGGCGAACATGACGCGGTGCGTGCCGGGAACGTTGTGCGGCTGGTCGCGCGGGCCGGTGCCGACGGGCGCGGGGCTGAGGTATTTCGCCAGCTCGAGCCGACTGTGACCGTCCGGGGTGCGGAGCATGGCGATGTCGCAGCGGACTTTGTCGAGACCGGTGCACCGGTCGGCGAACGCGCCCTCGACCTGCGTCCTGCCCTCCAGTCGCATGCCGAGTTCCTCGAAGAACGCGATGGCGGCGTCCATGTCCTCCACGACGATGCCGACGTTGTCCATCCGCTGAATCGCCATATCGGTGTCTCCTTCCGCCGTGCGGGGGTCCGGGAGATCAGGCCCCCGCGTCGGCTGTCCTTGTCACAGAGGGGCGGCGGCCGATGAGTTCCCGGACGCCGCCCGGTCCAAGCTCATGACACTCCCAGGAAGGACATGGTGATGTCTGAGCTTCTCGTCGATTTCATCACCTCGCTCGACGGCTACGCGTCAGCCGAGGGGTGGCCCGGGTTCTGGGGTCTGGAAGGCCCGGAGTATCTGGCGTGGCTGGGCGAGCAGCCCGAGGTCACCTATCTGATGGGAGCGAACACCTACCGGCTGATGTCCGGGTTCGCCGCAGGTGAGGTCCCCGATGGCCAGGACGAGTTCCGGCCCGAGGAGGAAGCATCCGTGGATACGCTGACACAGGCCCCCAAGGTGGTGTTCTCCTCGTCCCTCGAAGAGCCGCTGACCTGGGCCAACTCCACCCTCGTGCGGGGCGACGCGGTGGAGGCGGTCCGCGAGATGAAGGCCCGCGGTGCGCAGCTCTACAGCACGATCGGCAGCCTGAGCCTGTGCCGGTCCCTGCTCCGGGCCGGGCTCGTCGACCGCTTCCGGGTCGTCATGTTCCCGGTGATCACCGGGGCCACGGGCGCGGAACGCATCTACGACGGCTATCCCGACGTCGCCCTCCGGATGACCGGGCACCGCACCTTCGACGGCAGCATCCAGCTGGTGGAGTACAAGCCGCGTGTGCTCGACCACCCCCCGCTCGCCGCCCCCGTCTGAGGCCTCGCCGTCGGCCTCCCGCCGGGGCGGGGCCGCTGGGGCCGCGGCCGTCCTGTCGCCCCGCGCCCGCTGCCGTGTCACGGGGGCCGGGTCGCCGGCGTGTCAGGGGCCGGGGCGGGTGTGCGGGCGGTCACCTGGAGCCGGAGCCCTCGGGGGATCAGCGTGGCCACGAGTCCGGGGCGGACGCGGTGGGCGTCGGCGGGCGGGCTCAGACGCCACCGGCTGGTGATGGTGGCCAGGGCGGGGGTGGCTTCGATGAGTCCGAACTGTTCGCCGATGCACTTGCGCGGCCCGGTGCCGAACGCCTTCACCCACCGCGTCATCCATGGTGACCAAGACAGCACATGCCAGGCCCCGCCGGATCGGATCACCCAGAACAGTCTTGGCCGCGCAACCCGTCCGAAATCATGCTGCCTCCCCGCCTGCCGGTCCGCGCCGGAGCGGTGCCTCAGTGCTCCACGATCCGACCGTCCCGCAGCTCCAGCACTCGGTCCGCCAGGTCGAGCAGCGTCGCGTCATGGGTGGCCACGAGGGCGGTGACCTGCTCGCTGCGGACCACGGCCCGCAGCAGTTCCATGACGGCGTGCCCGGTCTCCGCGTCGAGCTGCCCGGTCGGCTCGTCGGCTATGAGCAGCGCGGGAGCGTTGGCGAGGGCGCGGGCTATGGCGACGCGCTGCTGCTGGCCGCCGGACAGCTCCGTGGGCCGCTGTTCGGCGTGGTCGGCGAGGCCGACGAGGGAGAGCAGCAGTTCGACGCGTTCCTCGCGTTCACGCGGGTCGGCGCGGCGCATGCGCAGCGGCACGCCGACGTTCTCCGCGGCCGTGAGGATGGGGATGAGGCCGAAGGACTGGAAGACGAACCCGATCCGGTCCCGGCGCAGGGCGAGCAGTCCCTCCTCGCCCAGGTCCGACAGATCATCCCCGTCCACGCTGACGCGCCCCCGGTCGGGGGTGTCGAGTCCACCGACGATGTTGAGCAGGGTGGTCTTGCCGGAGCCGGAACGCCCCTTGAGGGCGACCAACTCACCTCGCCCGACCTCGAAGGAGACACCCCGCAGGGCGTGGACGGCCGCGGGCTCGCGGCCGTACGACTTGTGGATCTCCTCGACCCGGACCATGGTCCGGGTGGCGATCTGGCTCATGCACTCCCCCGTTTCGCTGTACCGGATTCCCCGGTGCTTGCCGTGCACCGGGCTGCGGGCCCGCTCGGCCGTGTCCCGCCCGCCGGGGACCGGCCGTCAGTATCCCGACGGACGGCCGGCCCCTCAACGGGGACGCCGGTCCCTGCGTGGCCGATGGGCCCGCGACCGCTCCCGTGGGCCCCTTCACCTCTTCATCGGACGAGGCCCCGCAGCCGGTTCACGTTCCGGCGCGATTTTTTCGCGCTTTCACGCGGACCCCTCACCGCGGGCTCTGCCTCGAACGGGCGCTTGCCCCTTCGACTCGCGGTCGGCCCCTTCACAACGCGAGGTCTGCCACCCTTGACGCGAGGTCTGCGCCTCAGAGCGGGCCGTGCCCCTCAATGCGGGGACTCCCTCAGCGCGGGGACTCCCCCCAGCCCGGGCCCCACCCCTGTCTCT
>NZ_JALLGL010000137.1 GCF_023072675.1 Streptomyces sp. XM83C | reverse complement strand
CCAGCACCCCCATCACCCCGGCCAGCGCATAACTCACCCCCACGTCCACCGCGTCCACCGACGACACCGGCGCCACCCCCGCCCGGATCGCCCACAACAGCACACCCTCACTGACCAGCGTCGCCACCACATGCGCCAGCACGCACACCGCCAGCCACCGCACCGTCCCCAGCCACCGCTCCACGCGCGCGTGGAACACGCTGTACAACACCGCGTACGGCACCCAGTGCCCGCCCTCGATCCACATCGCGCTCGCGATCAGCACCCGCACCGGATGACTCGACAACTCCCGCAGATTCGTCGACCGCGCCCGCAGAAACCGCTCCTCCGCCACCGGCGACATGTGGTGCAGCGCCACCGTCGTCACGAACAGCACCGCCAGCCACACATACGTCCCCGGCGCGGACCGCACATACCTCCACACCCGCCGCAGCCCGCCCGTGATCCGCATGAACCGATTCACGCACGCCGGTAACGTCACGCCCGTGATCGACATCCCGACGGCCTTCGCCGCGTCGCTGAACCGATCCGCCGACCCGGCCGACCGCGCCTTCCTCGACGCGCTCCCCCGCCTCGCCGCCGACCACCTCCACCGCTGGGACCTGCACCCCGACGGCCCCGCCATGCACGGCCGCTGCGCCCTCGTCCTCCCCGTCACCCGCGCCGACGGCACCCGGGCCGTCCTCAAGCTCCAGCAGACCGACACCGAGACCGAGGGCGAACCCGTCGCCCTGCGCGCCTGGAACGGCGACGGAGCCGTACGCCTCCTCGACCACGACCCCGCCACCGGCGCCCTCCTCCTGGAACGCCTCGACCCGGCCCGCCTCCTCGCCCGCCACCCAGACGACCACCACGTCGTCCTCGTCATCGCGCGGCTCCTCGCCCACCTCACCGCACGCCCCGCCCCACCCGGCCTGAAACGCACCCTCGCCGACATCGCCCCGGCCCTCCTCGACCGCGCCCGGCGCGCCCTGCCCGACATCCCCGACCCGGCCGTGCGCCGCCTCCTCGCCGACAGCGCCGCCGCCGTCCGCGAAGTCGCCGACACCCCCGGCGACCGGCTCCTGCACTGGGACCTGCACGACGAGAACGTCCTGGGCGCCGACCGCGCCGAATGGCTCGCCATCGACCCCAAGCCCCTCGCCGGCGACCCCGGCTTCGAACTGTGGCCGGCCCTCGTCAACCGCTTCGACCCCGCCGACGTCCGCTGGCGCTTCGACGCGATGACGGACGTCCTCGCCCTGGACCGCCCCCGAGCCCGCGCCTGGACCGGGGCCCGCCTCCTGCAGATCTGCCTGTGGAAGATCGAGAACGGCGAACGCCCGGAGGAGGAATGGCTGGAGACAGGCCACCGCCTACGCCCCTGACCCCCGCCCCGCACACACGACGAAGCCCAGGCCAACCATCTGACCTGGGCTTCCGCACAGAGCCCCCTGTCGGATTCGAACCGACGACCTTCGCTTTACAAGAGCGGCGCTCTAACCAGCTGAGCTAAGGAGGCCCGCACGGGCGGGTGGCCCGCGCCTGTGCAGTGTACCCAGGTCGCCGGAGCGGTCCGTCGAAAATTTCCGCGAAGTTCACAGGGGTCCAGGTGCTGACAGATGCGGTGGACGCCAGGTAGCGTCCTGAGGCAGTTCACGTGTGTGGACTACACCAACCACCTTCCTACAACGGATCGTCCGGCACGTTCCTGCCGGTAGAAGGGGGCCCATTCACCATGGCCACTGTCACGTTCGACAAGGCGACCCGGATCTACCCGGGTGCCGACAAGCCCGCCGTCGACGCCCTGGACATCGAGATCGCGGACGGCGAGTTCCTCGTCCTGGTCGGTCCTTCCGGTTGCGGCAAGTCGACCTCCCTGCGCATGCTCGCCGGCCTCGAGGACGTCAACGGCGGCGCCATCCGCATCGGTGACCGCGACGTCACCCACCTGCCGCCGAAGGACCGGGACATCGCCATGGTGTTCCAGAACTACGCCCTCTACCCGCACATGACGGTCGCCGACAACATGGGCTTCGCCCTCAAGATCGCCGGCGTGCCGAAGGCGGAGATCCGGCAGAAGGTCGAGGAGGCCGCGAAGATCCTCGACCTCACGCAGTACCTGGACCGCAAGCCGAAGGCGCTCTCCGGTGGTCAGCGCCAGCGTGTCGCCATGGGCCGCGCGATCGTCCGTGAGCCGCAGGTGTTCCTCATGGACGAGCCGCTGTCCAACCTGGACGCCAAGCTCCGTGTGAGCACCCGTACGCAGATCGCGTCGTTGCAGCGCCGTCTCGGCATCACCACTGTGTACGTCACCCACGACCAGGTCGAGGCCCTGACGATGGGCGACCGTGTGGCGGTCCTCAAGGACGGTCTGCTCCAGCAGGTCGACACCCCGCGCAACATGTACGACAAGCCCGCGAACCTGTTCGTCGCCGGCTTCATCGGCTCCCCCGCGATGAACCTCATCGAGGTGCCGATCACCGACGGCGGTGTGAAGTTCGGCAACAGCGTCGTGCCGGTCTCCCGCGACGCCCTGTCCGCCACCACCGACAAGACGGTCACCGTCGGTGTGCGCCCCGAGCACTTCGACGTCGCCGGCCCCGACTCCGACCAGGGTGTCGCGGTCACCGTGAACGTCGTCGAGGAGCTTGGCTCCGACGCCTTCGTCT
Organism: Streptomyces sp. XM83C; assembly: GCF_023072675.1. Classification (GTDB taxonomy): domain Bacteria; phylum Actinomycetota; class Actinomycetes; order Streptomycetales; family Streptomycetaceae; genus Streptomyces; species Streptomyces thermocoprophilus. The sequence goes on along the minus strand of NZ_JALLGL010000137.1, from coordinate 13,636 downwards.
ACGGCACCGCGCAGGTCGGCGGCGCCCCCAAGGACCTCGTCGTCCGCGTCGGCGGGCGTGAGGTGCCGGAGAAGGGCAGCACGCTGCACGTCGTGCCGCGCTCCGGCGAGACCCACGTGTTCTCCACCTCGACCGGTGCCCGTCTGTCCGACTGACACCGTTCAGGCCGCTCCGTGGCAGGGCCCCGCACTCCGGTGCGGGGCCCTTCCCCGTCCCCGGCGGAATCACCCCGCCAACGTCTCTGGCGGATTTACCCCGGCAACGCGGACGTTTCGAGCCGTGTGCGTCAACCCCGTACCCAGGAAAAGCGCCTTTCTCATCCCCCGAACCGGTGACTAAATGTCGCCAAATCATTACCGGGCGCTACCCTCACTCGCGTGAAGCACTCCACCACCCCACAGACGCGACGCGGCCACCGGGGCCCAGCCCGCCGGATCGGCCGCTCCCTCGCCCTCGTCCTGCCCGTCGTCCTGGTGCTCTCCGGAACCCTCGCGGTGACCCAGGTCAACTGGTCGGGGGACCCGCAGGACTCGGTGCTCGCCGCCACCGACGTCACCACCGCGGGCGACGCGAAGAACGCCGCCCCGCGGGCCCCGCAGGACGTGCTGCGCGACCAGCTGGTGGCCGAGCTGAAGGCGAAGGACCCGGGCGTGGCGCTCACGCACCTTCAGCAGGCCGTCGACGAGCGTCCCTCGCTGGCGAAGCACTGCGTGTCCATCGCGCGGGCCCTGGGCCGTGCCGCGGTGCGGGTGTACGGCCCCGCGCGCGCCCAGTCCTTCGCCCGCCCGGTGTGCGACACGGCGTTCGCGTCGGGCGTGCTCGCGGCACGCGGCTGAGAGGCGGGGGCCGAGGGGCCTTCGGAGGCGTCTCCCGGCTCGGGGGCGTTTCCCGGCGGGGCCGCCTTGAGCGAGCGTCCTGTGGTGGCCGTACGGCCGTCTCGTGGGCCCGTGCGCCCGTCGGCGGCGCCGCGGTGCGTCCGCTGCCCGTGCGTGGCCGGTGTGGTGTCGTGCACGGCCGCCCTTCGCGTCGTAAAGGCGCGGACGGCCGCGCGTACAGCCGCTTCCGGCCACGAGTACAGCCGCGCAGGGCCGTCCTTCGCGTTCCTGTGGCCGCCCCGTGGCGTCCGCGCGACCGCATCGCCCCCGTCTCCGCCTCGTCCCCGCACGCTCCCGCCGTACAGCAGCCCCCGCCCGGAAGGGTCAGGGGGCTCTCCGCGTACAGTGCGGGCATGACCGACCCCACCGCCGCCCAGCGCCCGACGCAGGCCGTGATCCTGGCCGGGGGCCAGGGTTCCCGGCTGCGTCCCTACACCGACGACCGGCCCAAGCCGATGGTCGAGATCCCCGGGACGGGGACGCCGATCATCGGCCATCAGCTCGCGTGGCTCGCCGAGGAGGGCGTCACCGACGTCGTCGTCTCCTGCGGCCATCTCGCCGAGGTGCTCCAGAAGTGGCTGGAGACGGCCGACCTGCCGGTGCGGGTGACGACGGTCGTCGAGAGCGAGCCGCTGGGCCGCGGCGGCGGGCTGCGGTACGCGGCGGCGCGGCTGCCGTACCCGGACCGCCCCTGGTACGCCACCAACGGCGACATCTGGACGCGTTTCTCGCTGCGGGACATGGCGGACTTCCACACCGAGCGGGACGCCATAGCGACGCTGGCGCTGGCCCGGCCGCGTATCCCGTGGGGTGCGGTGCAGACCGACGGGTTCGGTCACATCACGGACTTCATCGAGGCGCCGCCGTCGACGTTCGAGATCAACGCGGGTGTGTATGTGTTCTCGCCCGAGTTCGCCGGCCTGCTGCCGGAGCGGGGCGACCATGAGCGGACGACATTCCCGCAGCTGGCGCGGGAGCGGAGGTTGTTCGGATATCCGATCCCGCAGGGGGCGTACTGGCGGGCCATCGACACCGCGAAGGACTTGACGGAGGCCGCGAAGGAGCTGGCGGCCCTGAGCCGCTGACAACGCGGGTGTACGGCGACGAGGCCCCGTCCCGGAGTGGTCCACAGTCCCGTGGACCTCGAACACGTCGCCCAGGAACGCAACGGCCGCCCACGCAAGACGCTCGGCTGGGATACCCCAGCCGAGCGTCTTGCGTGATCTGCTCACCACCTGAGACCAAGTGGTGTTGCGACGACCCCTGGAACCCAAGCCGGAACTGTCCGGGGCGGGGCCTCGCCGTGTGGGCGGAAGGTGTGTCAGCCGGTGGGCTCGCCCAGGATGCCGCCCACCGGCCGGGTCACCCCAACAGGCCGCCCACGAGGCCGGACCGGCCGTCGGAGCCGCCGGTGGAGCCACCGGAGGACGAGGTGCCGCCGCCGGAGCCGTCGCCCGTGCCGCCGCCGGAGGACGTGCCGCCGGTGGGGCCGCCGGCGCCGCTGGTGGCGGTGCCGCCGGAGGTCGGGCCCGCGCTGCCGCCGGGCGTGTCGCCGCCGCTGGGCGTGGACCGGCGGGGCGGGACCTGGCCGGTGCCCTGGGTCTCGCTGGGGGTGCCGGCGGTGGCCGTGCCGGTGCCGCGGGAGGCGCCCGGCGTGGCAGTGGTGCCCGCGGTGGGCGCGGCCGAGGTGGCGCCCCGGGTGGGTGAGGCCGGTGCGGTCGGGGAGGAGCTGCGGCGCTGCTGCTCGGGGTCCTGCGGGAGCGGGGAGCCGGGCAGCTGGTTGCGGGGTGCCTCGCCGGGGCCGGGGACGACGACCCGGTCGGCGTCGCGGACGGCGCCGCCGAGGAGGGAACCGACCAGCAGGGTGACGCCGGTGACGAGGGCGGTGACGAGGGCGCCGCGGCGCAGGACGTAGCGGCGCAGGTCCCAGATGTCGGAGCGGGGGCCGAGGCGGCGCCAGGCGCCGGCGGCAAGGCGGCCGTCGACGGAGTAGACGGGGGCGCCGGCGATGATCAGCGGAGACCAGGCGGCGAGGAAGATGATGTCCGGTGCCTCGTAGACGGGGACGGTCTTCCAGCTGACGGTGACGATGAGCGCGGCGGACAGCATCGCGCCGACGACGGCGGCGACGCGCTGCCAGCAGCCGAGGACGGTCAGCACGCCGACGACGACCTGGAGGAAGGCGATGACGAGGCCGGAGCCGACGGGGTGGTGCAGGGCGAACTGGCGCAGGGGCTCGGCGACTTCCCAGGGGTGGAGGGTGTTGAGCCACTTCACCATGGAGCCGCGTTTGCCGCCGTCGAAGTAGACGGGGTCGCAGAGCTTGCCCATGCCGGCGTAGATGGAGATGAAGCCGAGGAAGATGCGCAGCGGCAGCAGGACGACGCCGAGGTTCATGCGGCGGCCCGGGTAGTAGGCGTGCCGGGCGGGGTCGTCGCCGTGGCGCCTGCCGCGGGCGGGGCGTTCGTCGACGGTGTCGGTGTCGTCGAAGTCCTCGCCGGTACGGCCGTGTTCGCCGTAGCCGTCGTACCCCGAGTCGCCGTAGGCGGGGGCGCTGTAGTCGGGTTCGTCGTAGGCGCTGCCGACGGTGCGCATGGCGGGCAGCAGGCGGGCGCCGTCGCCGGGGGTGCGCTGGGCGCCGACGACGGGGGTCTCGACGGTGGCGTCGAGGGCGTCGTACGCGGCGTCGTAGCCGGGGTCGGTGCCGCCGACGCGGGGGATGACCTGGGTGGTGCCGGCGTCGGCGGTGTCGGGGTGGGTGACACTGCCGGCCCGCACGGCCTGGAGGAGGCGGTGGGCGCCGGTGTCGTCGGGGGCGGACCTGCCGCTCCACACGACGGGGCGGCGGCGCCCGGGGGTCCGTGTGCCGGCCGCGGCGCCGGCGGCGGGCATCCGGGCGGTGTCGACGGTGGCGCTCAAGTGCCGCGCGATCCGCGGGGATCGGGCGCGCCCTGCGGACGCGCCCAGCTGCACGCGGAAGCTCGCGTGGTTCACGATGATCTGCGCCGGGTCGCTCGGCACCTTCACCATGCTCAGCGCGGGAGCGTCGTCGAATCCCGACGAGCGGTCCCCCGTGGGTGTGCGGGGTGTTCTGGTGTCCACACTCATCTAACCGAGTGACGTGTGGTTAGGACACTGCTTTGACCCGCCGGATGTGTCCGGACCCCGTCAACATTGCCCGCACCGCCAGGAATCGCCCGTACGAGTGAAGTGCTCGTACGGGCGTTCAGGGGCGCTCAGGAGCGGCGGCGCGCCGCCTCGTACAGCACGACACCGGCGGCGACACCGGCGTTGAGCGATTCGGCGCCGCCCGGCATGGGGATGCGCACGCGCACGTCGCAGGTCTCGCCGACCAGCCGGGACAGGCCCTTGCCCTCGCTGCCGACGACGATGCAGACGGGCCCGTCGAGGGCGTCCAGTTCGCCGAGTTCGACCTCGCCGTCGGCGGCGAGCCCGACGACCACGACACCGGCCTTCTTGTACGCCTCGAGGGCGCGGGTCAGGTTGGTGGCGCGGGCGACGGGGGTGCGGGCGGCGGTGCCGGCGGAGGTCTTCCAGGCGCCGGCGGTCATTCCGGCGGCGCGCCGCTCGGGTACGACGACGCCATGGCCGCCGAACGCGGAGACGGAGCGGACGACGGCGCCGAGGTTGCGCGGGTCGGTGACTCCGTCGAGGGCGACGACGAGCGGGTCGGCGCCCTCGTCGGCTGCGGCGTCGAGGAGGTCGTCGGGGTGCGCGTACTCGTACGGCGGGACCTGGAGGACGAGGCCCTGGTGGTTGAGGCCGTTGGTCATGCGGTCCAGCTCGGGGCGCGGGGCTTCCAGCAGGTTGATGCCGCCGCGGTCGGCGACGAGCTGGAGGGCCTCGCGGACGCGTTCGTCGTTGTCGATGAACTGCTGGACGTAGAGGGTGGTGGCGGGCACGCCCTCGCGCAGCGCCTCGACGACGGGGTTGCGGCCGACGACGAGTTCGGAGGTGGACTTGCCGGCGCCGCGGCGCGGGCGGCCCTGCGCGCGGCGGGCCTTGGCCTGTGCGGCGCGCTGCTTGGCGTGGCCCTTGCGCATCTCGGCGGGCGGGGTCGGGCCCTTGCCCTCCAGGCTCCGGCGCCGCTTGCCGCCACTGCCGACCTGCGCGCCCTTCTTGCCGGACATGCGGCGGTTGTTCGCGGCCATGACCTACCTGTACCTGTCTGTCGTGTGCGGGGCGTGCGTGACGTCGTCGCACGCCTCTCGGTCGTTCTTCTCGGTCGTTACGTCTTTGCAGTGTGCCGTCCGGAGGCCCGGGCGGCACACTCGATCTTGGGTCAGCGGGGTCCGAGGGTCCAGCGGGGGCCCTGCGGGCTGTCCTCGATGACGAGGCCGGCCTGGCCGAGCTGGTCGCGGATGGCGTCGGCGGTGGCCCAGTCCTTGCGGGCGCGGGCGGACTCACGCTGGTCGAGGACGAGCCGTACGAGGCTGTCGACGACGCCGTGCAGATCGTCGCCGCGGTCGCTCTCGCCGGCCCAGTGGTCGTCGAGCGGGTCCAGGCCGAGGACGCCGAGCATGGCGCGCACCTCGGCGAGGCGGGCGACGGCGGCTTCCTTGTCGTCGGCGGCGAGGGCGCTGTTGCCCTGCCGGACGGTGGTGTGGACGACGGCGAGCGCCTGGGGGACGCCGAGGTCGTCGTCCATGGCCTCGGCGAAGGCGGGCGGCACCTGCTCGGCGGGGTCGACGGGGCCGGCCTTCTCGACGACGCGCTGGACGAAGCCTTCGATGCGGGCGAACGCGGACTCGGCCTCGCGGAGGGCGTCCTCGCTGTACTCGATGGTGGAGCGGTAGTGCGGGGTGCCCAGGTAGTAGCGGAGCACGATGGGCCGCCACTGCTTGACCATCTCGGAGACGAGCACGCTGTTGCCGAGCGACTTGGACATCTTCTCGCCGCTCATGGTGACCCAGGCGTTGTGCACCCAGTAGCGGGCGAACGCGTCGCCGAAGCCCTTGGCCTGGGCGATCTCGTTCTCGTGGTGCGGGAAGATCAGGTCGATGCCGCCGCCGTGGATGTCGAACTCGGCGCCGAGGTACTTGTGCGCCATGGCGGAGCACTCCAGGTGCCAGCCGGGCCGGCCGCGACCCCACGGGGTCTCCCAGCTGGGCTCGCCCGGCTTGGCCGCCTTCCACATGGCGAAGTCGCGAAGGTCGCGCTTGCCGGTCTCGCCGTCCTCGGACGGCTGGAGGAGGTTCTCCAGCTCCTGGTTGGACAGGGAGAGGTAGCCGGGCAGGGAGCGCACGTCGAAGTAGACGTTGCCGTCGGCCTCGTAGGCGTGGCCGCGTTCGATGAGGCCGCGCATCATCTCGACCATCTCGGTCACGTGCCCGGTGGCGCGCGGCTCGTAGGTCGGGGGGAGGCAGCCGAGCGCGGTGTACGCGTCGTTGAAGGCGCGTTCGTTCTCGTAGCCGATGGACCACCAGGGGCGGTTCTGTTCGGCCGCCTTCTTGATGATCTTGTCGTCGATGTCGGTGACGTTGCGGATGAACGTGACGTCGTAGCCGCGGTAGGCGAACCAGCGGCGCATGATGTCGAAGTTCAGGCCCGATCGGATGTGCCCGATGTGGGGTGCGGCCTGCACGGTGGCGCCACACAGGTAGATCGAGACACAACCCGGCTTGAGCGGGGTGAAGTCACGGATCTGCCGGGCGCTGGTGTCGTACAGGCGAATAGTCACGACACCTAGGGTAGTGGGCGCGGGGGTGTGCGTGTGAGCCGTCTCCCGGACGGGCGGTGTCCTGCCGTGTCCGGCGTCGCGGTCACCCGCACGCGCGCGTGCGGGTGAGTCAGCAGGGTTCGTCCTAGGAACGTTCCTGCGACGGGGCGTACGCGCGCGTGCGGGTGAGGCGTGGCGGAAGGTGCCCGCACGCGCGCGTGCCCGGGAGACAGCGGCGGGAATTCGGCGGATACGGCGATACGGCGGCCCGGCCCCGCGGGACGCCCCGTCAGGCGACCTGGACGACCAGGGCCGTCGCCACCGCCATCAGGCCTTCGTCGCGCCCGGGGAAGCCCAGGCCGTCGGTGGTGGCGCCGGACACCGACACGGGGGCGCCGGCGGCCTCGGAGAGGATCTTCTGCGCTTCGTCGCGCCGCTTGCCGATCTTCGGCCGGGGTCCGACGACCTGTACGGCGATGTTGCCGATGCGGAAGCCGGCGTCGCGGACGATCCGGGCGGCCTCCGTGAGCAGGGTGACGCCGGAGGCGCCGGACCATTCGGGGCGGCCGGTGCCGAAGTGCTGTCCGAGGTCGCCGAGCCCGGCGGCGGAGAACAGCGCGTTGCAGGCGGCGTGGGCGACGACGTCGGCGTCGGAGTGACCGGCGAGGCCGGGGCCCTCGCCCTCCCATTTCAGGCCGGCGCACCACAGCTCGCGGCCGTCCTCGAAGGCGTGGATGTCGGTGCCGATGCCGACGCGGGGCAGGAGGGGCTGCGGGTCAGAAGCCATCGTTGAGCCTCCTGCGGGCCAGGACCGCCTCGGCGAGGACCAGGTCGAGCGGGCGGGTGACCTTGAACGCCTCCTCGTGCCCGGGCACGGCGACGACGGGTTCGCCGAGCCGTTCGACCATGCCTGCGTCGTCGGTGACGGCGCCGGTGACGGTCTCGTGGGCGCGGACGAGGGTGGCGCGGTCGAAGCCCTGCGGGGTCTGCACGGCACGCAGCCGGGCCCGCTCGGGGGTGGCGAGCACCGGCTCGGGGTCGCCGGGAGCGGCGGCCGGTTCGACCTCCTTGACGGTGTCGGCGAGCGGCAGCGCGGGCACGACGGCGACGGCGCCCTCCCGTACGGCTTCGATGACCGCGTCGACGGTGTCGACGGGGACGAGGGGCCGGGCGGCGTCGTGGACGAGGACGATGCCGTACTCGGGCGGCAGGGCGTCGAGGCCGGCGCGCACGGACTCCTGCCGGGTCTCGCCGCCGGACACGACGACGAAGTCGGTGCGGTCGGGCAGGGCATGCGTGTCCAGCAGGGACTTGACCTCGGCGGTGCCGTCGGGCGGGGCCACGACGACGACGAGGCCGACGGCGCGCGAGGCGGCCATGGCGCGGACGGCGTGGATGAGCATGGGGACGCCGTTGAGGGTGCGCAGTGCCTTGGGGGCGCCGGGCCCGAGCCGTACGCCGCGGCCGGCGGCCGGGATCACGACGGCCGTGCGGGCGGCCTCGGCGGGCGTGGGAGGCGAAACGTCAGACATCGGTTCCTGTCAGGTTTGTGTGCTGGGCTGGCTTGGGTATGGCCTCAGCGTGCGCCGGACGGGACACGTTTGACCGGACCCTTCCGTGACCATGGTCGAACCGATTCTCCGGTTCCGGCACACAGGATCGGGGGGAATCTCCCCGCTGTTACGCACAGACGCGTCGTCTCTGCGCAGGAATTCATGACTGCGTACGAACATGCCGCAGCGCCCGGCGACGGATGGTGATCACGTCATCGGGCACCGCGGCATCGCCATGTCAGCGTGGGTACGTCGGATGCGCCCCGCGCGTTCCGTACGGTGTGTACGGCTGGGTCATGGCAGGTACTGAGCGGCGGCTCGCGCCGGCGTCAGGACGCGAGGACCTCGTCGAGCAGGGCCTCGGCCTTGTCCTCGTTCGTGTTCTCCGCGAGGGCCAGCTCGCTCACCAGGATCTGCCGCGCCTTGGCGAGCATGCGCTTCTCACCTGCGGAGAGTCCGCGCTCGCGCTCGCGACGCCACAGGTCGCGCACGACTTCCGCGACCTTGATGACATCGCCGGAGGCGAGCTTCTCCAGGTTTGCCTTGTAGCGACGCGACCAGTTCGTGGGCTCCTCGGCGTACGGCGCGCGCAGCACCTCGAAGACCCGGTCCAGCCCGTCCTGACCGACCACATCACGCACGCCGACGAACTCCGCATTGTCCGCTGGCACACGCACCGTCAGGTCGCCCTGGGCGACCTTCAGCACCAAGTAGGTCTTGTCCACGCCTTTGATCTGGCGAGTTTCGATGGCCTCGATCAGCGCGGCCCCGTGATGGGGATAGACCACGGTGTCGCCAACCTTGAACGTCATGTGACAGGTACCCCTTCCGTGGCTATCCAGGGTAACACGGAAACCGGCGGTTCTGAATGGCGTTTTCGCAGGTCAGGGCATATCTCGGGGCTTGACAACAGCAACAGGAACGTGCTTCGCGGGCTGAGCGGAAGCGGGTATTCGCAGGTCGGAGGGGCTTCCCGGCCGAGGTGAAACGCGTACGTTACACGCATCCGACGGCCCGCTCGAACGGCGGAACGTCCGGAAATGTCTGGTTCTGGATGTGCGACTTGCGTTACTCCGTTCGATGCCTCGGAGGGGGATCGGAGACGGACCGGAGAGAGATACGCGCCGAATCCGGAATTGATCACGGGTGCCGCACAAGGGGCGGGCGCTACCCGCGTTGATCAATTCCGGACAGGCACGCCGGAGAGGTGCGCATTCCCGCACGGGTTCCTTCCCCGGGAATTCGCTCGGACGATGCAGGTGGGACCACTGCGACTTATGTGAATGCCGGACCGGAGAGAGATCAAAGTGACCGATAGGTCAGCTGCGGCGGAGGTGATCACGCCACGCGGCGATCCGATCGCGCCACGCACCGGATGCGATCGCGCCACACGGACTTCTTCCTCCACGAAGGGCGATCGCGCAACCCGGGCGCGCCTGCACGAGGGAAGCGTGGCCCTGGGGGAGGGTCGGGTGCGGCGGCCGGGAGACGGCTCGGTAACCTAAGGCCGCTGACAGACCCTTAGGGCGGCTTTGTGACACGCGCCGCTCTGTCCCTGCGTTCAAGGAGTTGCCGCCGCCGTGAGCAGCAGCCTTCGACGCGGCGCCCTCGCCGCCTCCGTCATCGCCGTCTCCATCGCCTCGCTGGCCGCCTGCGGCGCCGGTAACAACGCGCAGACGCTCGAGATCAAGCCGGACAACGCGGCCACGAGCGTCGGCGACATCAAGGTCCAGAACGCCCTGGTCATCACCCAGCCGAGCAACGACGCCACGGGCCCGGCCGCGATCTCCGCCACCCTGTTCAACAGCGGCGACACCGATCAGACCCTGGACGCGATCAAGGTGGCCGACGTCGAGGGCACCGTCATGATCAAGCCCGCCAAGGGCGACGGCCCGCTGAAGGTCCCGGCGGGCGGCTCCGTCATCCTCGGCGGCAAGGGCAACGCGGCGGCGACCCTGCCCAGCAGCCGTGAGGCCGTCAGGAACGGCGACGTGCAGAAGGTCACCTTCACCTTCAGCAAGACCGGTGACGTGACGCTGAGCGCCTTCGTCGTCCCCGCGAAGAGCTACTTCTCCGGCTGGGGCCCGACCGAGGTGCCATCCGCCCCCGCCGCGGCGCCCTCCGCCGGCCCGACCGGGTCCGCCTCGGGCTCGCCGTCCGCCTCCGGCACCCCGGCCGGCGAGGAGTCGGCCTCCGCGTCCGCCTCGGCCTCCGCCGAGGCCGGTCACTGACACGCCGTACGTACGCCGGAAGGGCGGGACCTCCGGGAGAGGGCCCGCCCTTCTGCCGTACCGGGGCTCGACGCCGTACCGGGCCTCGATGCTGTACGGCATCGAAGTCGCACCGGCCGGAGTCGGTCGTATCAGGGCTCGAACTTGTAGCCGAGGCCGCGGACGGTCACCAGGTAGCGAGGGGCGCCCGGGTCCGGTTCGATCTTGGCGCGCAGGCGCTTGACGTGCACGTCGAGGGTCTTGGTGTCGCCGACGTAGTCCGCGCCCCACACCCGGTCGATGAGCTGCATCCGGGTCAGCACCCGGCCCGCGTTGCGCAGCAGCATCTCCAGCAGGTCGAACTCCTTCAGCGGCAGATCGACCTTGGAGCCGCCGACTGTGACCACGTGCCGGTCGACGTCCATCCTGACCGGGCCGGCCTCCAGTGCCGCGGGTGCCGCCTCCTCCGGCTCGCCGCGCCGGCGCAGGACGGCACGGATACGGGCGACCAGCTCACGTGAGGAGAACGGCTTGGTGACGTAGTCGTCGGCGCCTATCTCCAGGCCGACGACCTTGTCGATCTCGCTGTCCTTGGCGGTCACCATGATCACGGGGACGTTGGAGCGGCCACGCAACTGCCGGCACACCTCCGTGCCGGGCAGCCCCGGCAACATCAGGTCGAGGAGAACGAGGTCGGCGCCGTTGCGCTCGAACTCGTCGAGGCCGTCGGGCCCGGTGGCCGCGACCGCGACCTCGAACCCCTCCTTGCGGAGCATGTACGACAGGGCGTCGGAGAAGGACTCCTCGTCCTCGACGACGAGCACTCGGGTCACGGAAGGACCTCCGGGGCGGAAAGCGTTTCGTACGCGGTCGGATCGGTGGGTGACACAGAAGAAGAGGAAGAAGAAGGGGCCGAGGTGCCGCCGGCACCTGACGAAGGAGCGCCCCCGTCGGACCGGTCGAGGGACGCGTCGGAGCCGTGGCGGCCGTCCCGGTCGCTGTCCTTGGACCTGCTCGCGGTGCCGTCCTCGTTCCCGGGGTGCTGCCGCGCCCCGTCCCGGCTGCCGCGTTCCCGGCCGGCGGCGGCCTCCGGCAGGCGGAGCGTGAACGTGGAGCCCTGCCCCTCGGCGCTCCACACGGTGACTTCGCCGCCGTGCGAGGCGACGACATGCTTGACGATGGCCAGGCCGAGGCCGGTTCCGCCGGTGGCACGGGAGCGGGCCGGGTCGACCCGGTAGAAGCGTTCGAAGATGCGCTCCTTGTCCCGGTCGGAGATGCCGATGCCCTGGTCGGTGACCGAGATCTCGATCATGTCGCCGCCGGGCGCCGGCACCCGGCGGACGGCGATGCCGACGCGGGTGCGGGCCGGGGAGTAGTTGACGGCGTTCTCGACGAGGTTGCCGAGGGCGGCGGCGAGCTGGCCGCGGTTGCCCCAGACGCGCAGTCCGCCGGTGCCGCCCGCGTTCATGGTGATGTTCTTGGTGCCGGCCTGGTGGCGGCAGCGGTCCATGGCCTCGTCGACGAGTTCGTCGACACCGACGGGTTCGGCGTCCTCCAGCGGGTCGTCGTTCTGCACCCGGGAGAGGTCGATCAGCTCCTGCACGAGGTTGGTCAGCCGGGTCGCCTCGATCTGCATACGGCCGGCGAAGCGCTGCACGGCCTCCGGGTCGTCGGAGGCGTCCATGACGGCCTCGGACAGCAGGGAGAGCGCGCCGACCGGGGTCTTCAGCTCATGGCTGACGTTCGCGACGAAGTCGCGCCGTACGGCCTCTATACGGCGGGCCTCGGTGAGGTCCTCGACGAGGAGCAGGACCAGCCGGGAGCCGAGCGGGGCGACGCGGGCGGACACCGCGAGGGCCTCCCCGCGGCCGGTGCCGCGGCGGGGCAGGTCCAGTTCGACCTGGCGTATCTCACCGTCGCGCCGCGTGTCGCGGGCCATCTGAAGCATGGGCTCGACGGCCAGCTTGCCGCCGCGGACCAGGCCGAGGGCGTACGCCGCCGAGCTGGCCTTGACGACGGCGTCGGCTTCGTCGAGGACGACGGCGGAGGAGCGGAGCACGGACAGGACGGTGTCGACGCCGGGCGGGAGCACGGGGTCGGTGTGCAGGGAGGTGCGGGTCGGGCGCTTCAGCTCCCGCTCGCTCCAGCGGAACGCGAGCATGGCGATCACACCGGTGAGCACTCCGGCGATCGCTGCCGCTGCGGCGACCGCCGCGTTCACGTCCATGGCTCCAGGTTAGGCACGGGATACGGGCAGCCCACAGCCGTCGGGGTGCGACCTCGAACACTCGTCGCCCAGAGTTCACCTCCAGGACAGGGACGGTTCATTCCGGGTGACGGAATCCGACGCGTACGGGCCCGAACGTGGGAGCGTGGGCTTCCGAGACCCCCTTGCGGAACCCGAGGAAGACCGAGCCCGGCCCCGGCGCACACCTGAGAGAGAGACCCTGATGCGGGACGCGTACCACGAGGAACTGGATTCGATCGGCGACGGTCTGGTGGAGATGGCCCGGCTGGTCGGCTCGGCCATCGGACGCGCCACGACGGCGATCCTCGACGCCGACCTGAAGCTGGCCGAGAGCGTGATCGAGGCCGACCAGAAGGTCGACGAACTGCAACACGATCTGGAGGCGCGGGCGATAGCGCTGCTGGCGCGGCAGCAGCCGGTGGCGACGGATCTGCGGATCGTGGTGACGTCGCTGCGGATGAGCGCCGACCTGGAGCGGTCCGGCGACCTCGCCCAGCATGTGGCGAAGCTGGCGCGGCTGCGGTTCCCGCAGCGGGCGGTCCCGCAGGACCTGCACGCGACGATCCTGGAGATGGGGCAGCTCGCGCAGCGGCTGATGGCGAAGGCCGCGGAGGTGATCATCACCAAGGACGTGGACCTGGCGCTGCAACTGGAGCAGGACGACGACGCGATGGACCTGCTGCACCGCACCCTCTTCCAGCATCTGATCGACGAGCGCTGGAAGCACGGCATCGAGACGGCGGTCGATGTGACGTTGCTGGGCCGCTACTACGAGCGGTACGCGGACCACGCGGTCGCGGTGGCGAAGCGGGTGGTGTACCTGGTGACGGGCGAGCACGCGGACGAACTCCAGCAGGACGTACCGCCGCCGACGGGCGCGGCGGGCGCCTGAAGTGGCCCGCGCGGGGCGCCTGAACCGACCTGTCGGCCTGCCGGGGTACTGAGAGGTCGTCTCATTTGGAATGCTGGGTAGTCTGCACCGTGTGGTGATGGTCGAGCGCATGGTGCCGGACGAGTTGTGGGAGCTGTTCCAGCGGGTGGTCCCACCTGCTCCATCACGGCCGCAGGGC
>NZ_JALLGL010000136.1 GCF_023072675.1 Streptomyces sp. XM83C | reverse complement strand
CGCTCCCCTTCCCCACCGGCGCCACCCCGCTGGGGGCGGTGGCTGCGGACTTGGGTTTGGCAGCGTCCGGGGTGGTGGTGCCGTCGGCTGCGGAATCGTCTCCTCCGCGGTTGGCGAAGGCGATGGCCGCGATGAGGAGGACGACGACGCCGACCACCGTGACGAGGCTGCGTGAGGAGGAGCGGGCCGGGCGGCGGGCGCCTCCGTAGGGGTCGCTGTCGGGCAGGCGGGTGCGTGTCTGGCCCGTACCGCCGTAGCCGTGCTGGTCGTCACCGAGACTCATGCCGCGTACGCCCCCTCGACGTCGTGCAAAGACACGTAGACACGTAGAAGTACGACGGTAGCCCTGCTGGCTCCCGTGCGGGCGCGGTGTGGTGACTCGACATCAGGGAAACGCAACCTCAGCCGGTGGGCACGACGGGCGGGTGGGGGTGGAGGGACCGGACCGGACGTGGCCGGAGAGGACGAGGGACGGAGGGGACGGCCGTACCGGCGCTATACGGCCATGCCGTACACGATGGTGAACAGCGTGCCGAGCGATCCGATGATGAACACCCCGGTCAGTCCGGCGATGATCAGGCCCTTGCCCTGTTCGGCGCTGAAGGTGTCGCGGAGGGCCGTGGCGCCGATGCGCTGCTTGGCTGCGCCCCAGACGGCGATGCCGAGGCAGAGGAGGATGGCGACGGCCATCACCACCTCGATCATCACCTTGGCCTCGTTGCCCAGGCTGCCGAAGGGGCCCCAGTCCGGAGCGATACCGCCGATGATGGTGTTGATGTCTCCCTTGTCGGCCGCAAAGAGCATGTAAGTCACCGCCCCTGTTGGGTAGTTCCGCAGTCCCCTGCGGTGTGCAGAGGTCAGGCCTCATTCTCGCCGACAATCGCGCCGTCGTATGTCGACTTGGCGTCATTGATTGGCGGGTTTCGTACAAACAGCTTGCCGACGCCGTGTCAGCGCCTCACGCCGGGGGTGAGTTCCGGTGCGGGCGCGGTGCACGGGGTCGTATCGTCACTCTGTGTATCACGGCAGGTCACGCCGAGCAACGAGGATCGTGCGGAACCTGGGGTGTGGTTCCGTCGTTGACCCACTTCTGACCCATTGTCGGGGATGTGAGGGTGTGTCAGCGGGGCGCGACGCCGTACAGCAGGTGGTGGACCTGTTCGTCGAGGCCGGCGAGGGCCTCCTCGGGGGAGAGGGCGCAGGCGGCGACGAGGGCGGCGAGGCCGTGGAGGCTGGAGGCGACGACCATCATGAGGCGTTCGGGGTCGCCGGGGACGATCTCGCCGCGTTCCTGGGCATCGGCGACGAGGTGGGTGAGGGAGCCGAAGGTCTCCTCGACGGCGTCGGCGAGCGGGCCGGTGGTGTCGGGCTCGTGCTTGCGCGCAAACATCAGTTCGAGGAGTGCCGGGTTGTCGATGACGAACCCGAGGTAGGCGCGTGCGAGCCGGGTCATGCGCTCCTGGATGGGCCGCTCGGGGGCGTCGGCGGCGCCGAGGGCGCGCAGGAGGCGTTCGTAGCCGGTGAGGGCGAGCGCGTCGAGGAGGGCCTGCTTGTCCTTGAAGTGCCGGCCGGGCGCGGCGTGGCTGACGCCGACGTCGCGGGCGAGTTCCCGCAGGGAGAGTGCGGCGACGCCCTTCTCGCGGAGGGTGCGCTCGGCGCTCTTCAGCAGGGCGGCGCGCAGGTCTCCGTGGTGGTAGGGGCGGCTGGCGGGCATGGACAGCATCGTAACGCGATGTTGGCGATGTCAGCTTTGTTGTCGTTGACAGCATTGTTGGCGCTGCCTACTTTGGGGTCATGGCGAACGAGAAGCAGGACGCGAAGAGCGCACGGGGCGCGGGCCCGCTGCCCGATCTGTCGGGGCGTACGGCGGTGGTGACCGGCGCCAACAGCGGCCTCGGCCTCGTCACGGCGCGGGCCCTGGCCGAGGCCGGGGCGCATGTCGTCCTGGCCGTCCGCGACGAGGAGCGCGGCAAGGCCGCCGCGGCCCGGATCGACGGCAGCACGGAGGTACGACGGCTGGATCTGGCGGACCTCGAGTCGGTACGGGAGTTCGCGGCCGGCTGGGACGGCCCACTGGACCTGCTGATCAACAACGCGGGTGTGATGATGCTGCCGCGGCGGCGGACGCGGGACGGCTTCGAGATGCAGTTCGGCACCAACCATCTCGGCCACTTCGCGCTGACGAACCTGCTGCTGCCGCACATCACCGACCGCGTCGTCACCGTCGCCTCCGGCGCGCACCGCTGGCCCGGCGCCGACATCCGCTTCGACGACCTCGACCGCACCGCCGACTACAGCCCGACCGCCGCCTACGCCCAGTCCAAGCTGGCCAACCTGCTGTTCGTGCTGGAACTGCAACGCCGCCTGACGGAGGCCGGATCGGCGGTACGGGCCGTCGCCGCCCACCCCGGCTACGCCGCCACCAACTTGCAGAGCCATGCCGGGAACCCGGTGATGCGGGCGCTGATGCTGCTCGGTAACCGCCTGTTCGCCCAGTCCGACGAGGCGGGCGCCCAGCCCACGCTGTACGCGGCGGTACGGGATCTGCCGGGCGCGAGCTACGTCGGCCCGGACGGCCTCGGTGAGATGCGCGGTCGTCCGACCCTGGTGGGCCGCTCCCGCGCGGCGAGCGACCCGGGGACGGCCCGGCGGCTGTGGGAGGCGTCGGAGGAGCTGACGGGGGTCCGCTTCCCGGCGGCCGCGCTCCGCTGAGGGACCCTCACCCGAAAGTCCAGCGGCGGATGGTGTCGCCGTGGGTGGTCAGCCGGGTGCCGTCGCCCAGGGCGAGGGGTTCGAGGCAGCCGGTGCCCGCGTAGGTGACTCGGCGAGGGGTTCGAGGTTCGGCCGTCGAGGAGGAGTTCCTGCGGGGCAGCGCGGACCGCAGGGGGCAGGGGTTCCCGCGGCACCCGGCGGACCGCAGGGGCGGGCATGTGTGCCGAGTCGGGCGGACCGCAGGGGCGAGGTGCCCGCAGGTGCCCGAGGAGACGGGCAGTCCGCCCCCACCCACCCCCGGGTGGCCGCGTACCGGGGACGGACCGCCCGGCCGTATCGGAGCCGGATTCCTCTGAGGCGGTTCTCGCCTTTCTGGGTAACAGTGGTTCTTGATGAAGCGCACCACAGCCGCCGCCCGCGGCACCCGCCGGCTCGCTCTCTTCGGCGCGGTCGTGCTGGTGTCGTCCGCTGCCATGTCCGCGTCGCACGCTGCCGCCGACGGCGGGGCCGGACCCCTGGGGGTGACCGTCACGGCGGCGCCCGGGGCGCGCACCGACCGGGTGGGCGCCCTGTTCCACGAGGGCGAGTCGGCGGACAGCCCCGGCGGGCACTTCTGCACCGCCTCCGTCGTCCACAGCCCCGGACACGACCTCGTCCTGACCGCCGCCCACTGCCTCGCCGGGGACGAGACGCTGTACTTCGCCCCCGGCTACCGTGACGGGCAGGCCCCGCACGGCCTGTGGACGGTGGCCCGGCGCCATCTGCCGGAGGGGTGGGCCGACGGCGGGCAGGACGAGGACAGCGACCTCGCGTTCGCCGTACTGGAGCCCGACGAGGAAGGCCAGGAGGTCGAGGACGTCGTCGGCGCCCTCCGGTTCACACCCGGTACGGCCACCGGGGCGACCGCCGTCACCGTGACCGGGTACCCCGCCGACCGGGACACGCCCGTCACCTGCACCGCCCACCCGCGCCCGCACGGCCCCACACAGCAGAGCGTCACCTGCCCCGCCTTCAGCGCCGGCACCAGCGGCAGCCCGTGGGTCAGCGGCGACGGCAGGGTCGTCGGCGTCATCGGCGGGTACGAACAGGGCGGCGACACCGACGACGTGTCGTACAGCGTCGTACTCGGCAAGGAAGCCGCCCGCCTCTACGCGACAGCGACCGACAACGACGACGGCACTGACTGACCGTCAGCTCCCTGTGTGGGACCACCCCACGCCGCACCGCACCGCTCTACACTGACGGACGGCGGACTCCCTCACGGCGAAGGGCGGTTGACGGTGCGGAAGATGTGGATCGCGGGCGCCGCCACCGCCGCTGCGGGCCTCTCCTTCGTCCTGCTCCTCGTCGTCGGTGTGTACGTCATCGCCGGCAACATGCTCAACGGGGTCGGCGGAGCCGGAAAAGCCCTGGCCAAGGGCGCTGTGCCCGCCGCCTACCAGGCCCTCGTACAGAAATGGGGCAACCTCTGCCCGGCCCTCAACCCGGCACTGCTCGCCGCCCAGCTCTACCAGGAGAGCGGGTTCGACCCCAACGCCAAGAGCCCCGCCAAGGCCGAGGGAATCGCGCAGTTCATCCCCGGCACCTGGGCCACGCACGGCATCGACGGCGACGGGGACGGCGACCGCGACGTCTGGGACCCCAACGACGCGATCCCGTCGGCCGCCTCCTACGACTGCACCCTCGCCGGCTATGTGAAGGACGTCCCCGGCGACCCCAAACGGAACATGCTCGCCGCGTACAACGCGGGCGCGTACGCCGTCATCAAGTACGGCGGCGTCCCGCCGTACAAGGAGACGCAGAACTACGTCAAGACGATCACGACGCTCGAGGACTCCTTCGCCGCGCCCGTCACCCGCGTCGACCCCTCCCGGCAGGCCGCCGGCGCCATCCACTTCGCGCAGCAGAAACTCGGCACGCCCTACCTGTGGGGCGGCAACGGCACCGCCGATCAGGGCGGACGCTTCGACTGCTCCGGCCTGACCAAGGCCGCGTACGAAAGCGTCGGCATCACCCTGCCCCGCGTCGCCAACGACCAGTACAACGCGGGCCCGCACCCCCGCCGGGAGGAGCTTCTCCCCGGCGACCTCGTCTTCTTCTCCGACGACCTCACTGACTCCCGTGCCATCCGCCACGTCGGCATCTACGTCGGCGGCGGCTACATGATCGACGCGCCGCGCACGGGCGCCGTCATCCGCTTCGACCCGATCGACACCCCGGACTACTTCGGCGCCACCCGAGTGACGGAGGACGGCGCGAAGGCGTTGCCGACGCGGATCTGAGCGCCGGGGTGAAGATGGCGTGAAAGCATTGCTCGGCCGGGGGTGGAAAACGGGGTGAAGCACTCCCCTGAGCTGCGATGACGGGTCTCTCTTCGGTAACGTCTGCGTGATCATTCGGTTGAGCGTGGAACGTAGAGAGGAAGACCGACGTTCCTGTTGACGACCAGTGATCCACGGGGGTGTGGGTGAGCGGCGCATGACCGGTGCGTCGCCGAGAACGACGTAAGGGGCCGCAGCACCATGGCTGGACTCGCCGAATCCGGGTCGAACCCTGACGTCGACCTGCTCTATGACATCAACGGGCTCGCCAAGGACGCACCCCACTGGTTCGACAAGGTCATGGAGTACGTCGGCGAGTACGGGCTGTTGCTCGCGATGGTGCTGCTCGTGCTGTGGTGCTGGTGGGGCGTGCGCAAGCGCGGCGGGGACAACGCCGCCTCCTCGGTCGCCGCGCTGGTGTGGGCGCCGCTCGCCGCGGCCGTCGCCGTGCTGATCAACGTGCCGATCCGCGGCTTCGTGGAACGGCCCCGGCCGTTCGTCGACCACCAGGGCCTCGATGTCCTCGTCGACGGCAAGACCGACTTCTCCTTCGTCAGCGACCACGCCACCCTCACCATGGCCATGGGCGTCGGACTGTTCGTCGCCAACCGCAAGTTCGGCCTCGTCGGGATCGGGCTCGCCCTGCTGGAGGGTTTCTGCCGCGTCTACATGGGCGTGCACTACCCGACCGACGTCATCGGTGGTTTCGCTCTCGGTACGGCCGTCGCGCTGCTGCTGTCGCCCGTCGCCATGATGCTGCTCACGCCGCTGATGCGGGCCGTCGAGGGCTCCCGCCGGCTGGGCTGGGTGGTGCGCGCCAAGGGCACCGGGGAGGACGGGCGGTCCACGGCGTCCGGCGCCCGCAGCGAGCGCTCCCTCGGCACGGAGGAGCGCGACCTGGCCGCGTAGGGCCCGGTCACAGGGCCTGCGGGAAGGTGAACACGCGGCCCGGGTCGTACTGCTTCTTCAGCTGCGTCAGCCGGGTCGCGGCCTGCCCGTAGTAGGCCGTACGCCAGTCCTTCAGCGTGGGGTCCGTGTAGTTCTGGTACGCCGCCCCCGACGCGTACGGCCGCATCGCGGCGTGCGCCGCCGACAGCCACGCCTGGGCGTCCGCCCCGGAGGCGCCGGCCCGCCACGACGCGATGTACTGGGCCAGCATCCTCGAACGGCGGTGCACGAACGCCGTCGCCGTCGGCGCGACCCGGTTCACCGCGCCGCCGAGCGCGGTCAACTGCACCGTGCCGGAGCCGCCCCGCACATTCTTGATCTGCGTCAGCAGCGTCTGCACACCGTTGGCCGAAATCGAACGGTCGAAGAAGTCGGAGCGGGCCGTGTACGTCTCCCGGTGCAGCGCGCCCTGCGGCGACCGGCCCGGCGTGGAGCCCGGCAGATGGCACTGGGCGTCCTCCGAGAACGCCGAGCACCCGGCGTAGATCTCCATCGCCTCCTGGTACGAACGGCGGCGCAGCGACACGCTCGACGCGGACCCGCCGGCCCGGTCGGCGAGGCGGTCTACGGCGTTCTGCAGCTCGCCGTACGTGCCCAGGGAGAACGCGGACACCGTCACCGTCGGGTTGCCGCCGGCGTAGTTCGACAGATGCAGCGCCGACCAGATCTCGTCCGGCTGGTCCGGCCCCCACTCCTGCCAGGCCTTCAGCACGGCCGCCGCCTTCGCCCACGGCCAGGACAGATACGCGGTCACGGCCTGCGGCGCCGGATGCGTACGGAAGTGCAGCTCGGTGACGACACCGAAGTTGCCGTTGCCGGCGCCGCGCAGCGCCCAGAACAGGTCCTGATGGTTCTTCGCATCGACGGTCAGCTGTCTGCCGTCGGCGGTGACGATGCTCGCGGCGGTCAGGCTGTCGCAGGTCAGCCCGTACGCCCTCGACACCACCCCGTGCCCGCCGCCCAGCGTGAGCCCGGACACGCCGACGGTGGGGCAGGAACCGGCTGGGATCGTCGTGCCCTTCGCGGCGAGCGCCCGGTAGACGTCGATCAGCTTGGCGCCGGCGCCGACCACGGCACTCGTACCGGAGGCCCGTACGGTGCTCAGCGCGGACACGTCCACGATCAGCCGGTCGTCGCCCGACGACCAGCCCGCGTACGAGTGGCCACCGTTGCGGATGGCCACGCCGACGCGGTGGGCACGGGCGTACGCGAGGGCGGTACGGATGTCGTCCGCGTGCCGCACGTACGCCACGGCTGCGGGCTTCAGCGAGTCGAACCGCGTGTTGTACAGCTGCCGCGCCGTCTTCCACTCCGCGTCCCCCGGCCGGACCAGAGTGCCGTCCAACTCGCGGGCGAGCGCGGCCCAGTTCGCCGGTGCGGACGGGGACGGCGACACCGCCCCGGCGGTCGTGGTGAGCGGAGGCCCACTGGACGCCGATACACCGACCCCCTGTTCCTCACCGGTACAGGCCGAGACCCCAGCGAGCGCGGCAACCGTGCTCGCCGTACCGCCGATGAAAGTACGCCGGTCCATAGGTGTGGCCTCTCCCTGCCCAGACGTGTCTCTACAAGGGACGGGGCGCCGGGCGTCCGGGGTTCCATGATGTCCGGTGAAACCGGCCTCGGTGAAGGAGCGAGGAAGCGACAGCGACACTGCTCCGCACACTCGCCCGCCCGTGACGGCACACGCCCGACCCACCCACCATCAGTGGGCGCTACCGCAACCACGCACCCACCCGCGCAGGCCGCCGCAGGCATACAGGGTCGCGGGGAACGGCGCGAGACCCCCCCACCGGCCCGCAGGTGGAAACGAAGGGGGGCGCGGGGAACGGCGCGAGACCCCCCCACCGGCCCGCAGGTGGAAACGAAAGGGGTCGCGGGGAACGGCGCGAGAACCCCCCACCGGCCCGCAGGCGGAAACGCGGGTAACCGCGCGAAGGCCACCCCCGTCGCGTGACGGGGGCACCTACCCGTCGTTAACCGATCGACAGGCGGCCCTTGACGGACGTACCGGGGGTAGGCGGACGATGGCTGAGCGGCGGCGGAGGTCGTGGCAGCGGAGCGCGCTGCGGTGGGCGGGGCGACGGCGGATGCGGGTCGGGGCCGTCGGGCTCGCCGGAGGGTTCCTGTCCTGCCTGTGCGCCGCCGGTTGCGCCGGCGACGGTGTCGCCGTCGAGGACGCGCGGTCCGGCCGTGACGCCGTGCAGATCCTCCGTGCCGCCCCGGACCGTCTTCTCGCCGCGGGTACGTCGAAGGCGCGGACGTCCATGGAGATGGCGACCGGCGGCACCCGCGTCACGATCCGCGGCTCCGGTGTCTACGACTACCGGCGCAGGCTGGGCAGGCTGACGGTCGTGCTGCCGCAGGACCCCGCCGGGAGCAGCGAGCACCAGCCGATCACCGAGCTGCTGGCGCCGGGCGCGCTGTTCATGAAGAACCGCGGCGCGGGTGTCCCCGCCGACAAGTGGGTGCGGGTGGACACGGCGGGCATGTCCGACGGGAACCTGGTCACGGGCGGCGCCACCGATCCGTACGCCGCGGCGGAGCTGCTGCGCGGGACGCGGTCGGCGACGTATCTGGGGCGTACCGAGGTCGCCGGGGCTCAGGTGCGGCACTTCCGGGGCACCGCCGATCTCGCGGAGGCGGCGAGGCGTGCCTCGGCTGCCGGCAAGGCGCCTCTGCTGGCGGCGGCGAAAGGGTTCGCCACGGCCGTCGTACCGTTCGATGTGTATCTCGACGACGAGGGCCGTGTCCGCAAGGTGCGCCACCGCTTCAGCTTCGTCAACGGGCAGCGCAGGAACGCCGTGGCTGTCGCCTCGACGACCTTGCTGTACGACTTCGGCACCGCCGTCGACGTACGCCTGCCGAGGAGCGAGGACATCTACGCCGGGAAGATCGCCGAGTAGCGGGGCCGGAAGAGGGGGCCGGCAGCGGGGGCCAGTCGCGAGGGACCAGTGGACTAGCCCGTCCGTGCCATGCGCGGTGAGTGGGGCGCTCCCTACTCTAGGAAGCCGGTGACGGCAGAGACGAGGTGATGCGCGTGGCTCCGGTCGGCGGTACGGCGGTTCAGGACCACGTGGCCCTCGCCGAGATAGAGCTGTGCGGTGAGCTGATGATCGCGGCGTCGGCCGCGGACGAGGACCGGCTCAGCCTGGAGAGCATCGACGAGGTGCTTCGCGTCGCCGAGGAGAGGGCGCGCAGGCGCGAGCAGAACTGACTCAGGAGCCCCAGGCCTCGCGGCCCAGGCTCCGAGCCCCCGCCCCGAGCGGTAGGGCTCACGTCCGCAGCAGTCGCGCGATCGCCTTCGTCGCCTCTTCCACCTTCGCGTCGATCTCGGTCCCGCCCTTCACCGCGGCGTCGGCGACACAGTGCCGCAGGTGTTCCTCCAGCAGTTGCAGCGCGAAGGACTGCAGGGCCTTGGTGGAGGCGGAGACCTGCGTGAGTATGTCGATGCAGTAGACGTCCTCGTCGACCATCCGTTGCAGGCCACGGATCTGCCCCTCGATCCGCCGCAGTCGCTTGAGGTGCTCGTCCTTCTGCTTGTGGTAGCCGTGCACGCCGTGCTCATGACCGCCCTGCGGCACGTCGGCGGCACCGGTCACGTCCGCCCTCGCCTCCGGCACCGCCTCCGCCGTACCGGCCGCCTCCGTGGAGGGCGCACCTGCGCCGGCCTCTGTGGTCGTCATCGCGTCCTCCCCGGTGGTCGAAAACGGGCATATGCCGCGCATATACCCCTACTAGGTATAGGGTAGCGAAGTTTGTCGCACGGAAGGGGTGCGGAGCCTCCGTGCCCGCTCCGGCACCCCTGGTGCCCCCCGTGCCGAGCACTCTGCCTGATGGGCGACACTGGGGGACGGCCCGATAGCCGTGGCCGGATGATGCGCCTAGCATCAGCCTGACCGAAACCGATGCATCCCGAGGACCCCACGTGCGCTTTCGTCTGACCCCCAGGGAGACGAGCTTCTACGACATGTTCGCCGCCTCCGCGGACAACATCGTCACGGGCTCGAAGCTCCTGATGGAACTGCTCGGGGCGGACCCCTCCGCCCGGGCCGAGATCGCAGAGCGTATGCGGGCCGCGGAACACGCAGGTGACGACGCCACTCACGCGATCTTCCACCAGCTGAACTCCTCGTTCATCACGCCGTTCGACCGTGAGGACATCTACTCCCTCGCGTCGTCCCTCGACGACATCATGGACTTCATGGAGGAGGCCGTCGACCTGGTCGTCCTCTACAACATCGAGGAACTGCCGAAGGGTGTCGAGCAGCAGATCGAGGTGCTGGCGCGGGCGGCCGAGCTGACGGCCGAGGCGATGCCGAACCTGCGGACCATGGACAACCTCACCGAGTACTGGATCGAGGTCAACCGTCTGGAGAACCAGGCCGACCAGATCCACCGCAAGCTGCTCGCCCACCTGTTCAACGGCAAGTACGACGCCATCGAGGTGCTCAAGCTCAAGCAGATCGTGGACGTGCTGGAGGAGGCCGCCGACGCCTTCGAGCATGTGGCGAACACGGTGGAGACCATCGCGGTCAAGGAGTCCTGAGGCCCTGCCATGGACACCCTTGCCCTGGTCGTGACCATCGGGGTCGCGCTCTTCTTCACGTACACCAACGGTTTCCACGATTCGGCCAACGCGATCGCCACATCCGTCTCCACGCGGGCGCTGACCCCGCGGGCGGCGCTGGCGATGGCGGCCGTGATGAACCTCGCCGGTGCCTTCCTCGGGTCCGGGGTCGCCAAGACCGTCAGCGAGGGCCTCATCGACACCCCTCAGGGTTCCAAGGGGATGGGGATCCTCTTCGCCGCGCTGGTCGGCGCGATCGTATGGAACCTGATCACCTGGTACTTCGGGCTTCCCTCGTCCTCCTCCCACGCACTGTTCGGCGGCATGGTCGGCGCGGCCCTCGCGGGCGGTACGACCGTGTACTGGTCGGGCGTCCTCGACAAGGTCGTCATCCCGATGTTCCTGTCGCCGGTCGTCGGTCTCGTCGTCGGCTATCTGGTGATGGCGGCCATCCTGTGGATCTTCCGCAAGGCGAATCCGCACAAGGCCAAGCGGGGCTTCCGCATCGCGCAGACCGTGTCGGCGGCCGGTATGGCCCTCGGCCACGGTCTGCAGGACGCGCAGAAGACCATGGGCATCGTGGTGATGGCCCTGGTCATCGCCGATGTCGAGGACTACGGCGACCCCATCCCGGTGTGGGTGAAGATCGCCTGCGCCGTGATGCTGTCGCTGGGTACGTACGCCGGTGGCTGGCGGATCATGCGGACGCTCGGCCGGAAGATCATCGAGCTGGACCCGCCGCAGGGCTTCGCGGCGGAGACGACCGGCGCGTCGATCATGTTCACCACGGCGTTCCTGTTCAAGGCGCCGATCTCCACGACCCATGTGATCACCTCGGCGATCATGGGTGTCGGCGCGACCAAGCGCGTCAACGCCGTGCGGTGGGGCGTCGCCAAGAACATCGTGCTCGGCTGGTTCATCACCATGCCGGCGGCGGCCGTCGTGGCCGCGGCGGCGTTCGGGCTGGTGAAGCTGACCGTTCTGTAGCGTCGGCGCCGGACTGCGCCGGACAGCACCTACAGCACCTACTGCATCGGACTGCACCGACTGCACCCGCACTGCACCGGACTGTGGTCCGGCCCCGGCGGGGGCGCGGACGAGTGCGGCGGGCCCGCCCCCGGGAGCCAGGGGCGGGCCCTTTCGCGTCCCCGCGGTGGCACCGCCATGCAGCACCGCGAGGAGTCGGCGGGGGCCGGCGGCAGCCCGGACGTCGGCTCAGCCGAAGCGGCCCGAGATGTAGTCCTCGGTGGCCTGCACGGACGGATTGGAGAAGATCCGCTCGGTGTCGTCGATCTCGACGAGCCTGCCGGGCTGCCCCACGGCCGCCAGGTTGAAGAACGCGGTGCGGTCCGAGACGCGGGCCGCCTGCTGCATGTTGTGCGTCACGATGACGATCGTGAACCGTTCCTTCAGCTCACCGATCAGGTCCTCCACCGCGAGGGTGGAGATCGGGTCGAGCGCCGAGCAGGGCTCGTCCATCAGCAGCACGTCCGGCTCGACCGCGATCGCGCGGGCGATGCACAGCCGCTGCTGCTGACCGCCGGACAGGCCGGAGCCCGGCCTGTTCAGGCGGTCCTTCACCTCGTTCCACAGGTTGGCGCCCCGCAGGGACTTCTCCACGATGTCGTCCAGTTCGGACTTGCGGCGCATGCCGTTCAGCCGCAGACCGGCCGCCACATTGTCGAAGATCGACATGGTGGGGAACGGGTTCGGGCGCTGGAAGACCATGCCGACCTCGCGGCGCACCGACACCGGGTCCACACCGGGGCCGTACAGATCCTCGTCGTCCAGGAGCACCTTGCCCTCGACACGGCCGCCGGGGGTGACCTCGTGCATCCGGTTCAGGGTGCGCAGGAACGTGGACTTGCCGCAGCCGGACGGGCCGATGAACGCCGTCACCGAGCGCGGCTCGATCGTCATCGAGATGTCGTCGATCGCCTTGTGGGTGCCGTAGTAGGCGGTCAGGCCGCTCACATCGATTCGCTTGGCCATGGGTGGTTCACTTCCCGTGAGTCGCGGAGGGGGTGTCGAGGGGTGTCGCCTCAGCGACCGGTCTTCGGGGCTTTCCAGCGGGCGATGCCACGGGCCACCAGGTTGAGGATCATCACGAACGCGATCAGCGTGAGCGAGGCCGCCCAGGCACGGTCGTACGCGTACGGCGATCCGGCGCTCTGCGCGTACTGCTGGTAGATGTACAGCGGCAGCGACGCCTGCGCGCCCTCGAACGGGTTCGCGTTGATGAACGGGTTGCCGAACACCAGCAGCATCACCGGCGCGGTCTCGCCCGTGATGCGGGCGACGGCGAGCATGACGCCCGTGGTGATGCCGCCGACGGACGTGGGCAGCACCACCTTCAGGACGGTCCGCCACTTCGGGACGCCGAGCGCGAGGGACGCCTCGCGCAGCTCGTCCGGTACGAGTTTGAGCATCTCCTCCGTGGAGCGGACCACCACCGGCATCATCAGGATCGCGAGCGCGAGGGACCCGGCGAAACCGAACGGCTGCATGTCCAGCATCAGCATCAGGGAGAGGACGAACAGGCCCGCGACGATCGACGGGATGCCCGTCATCACGTCGACGAAGAACGTGACGGCCCTGGCGAGCCGACCGCGCCCGTACTCGACCAGGTAGATCGCGGTGAGCACACCGATCGGGGCGCCGATCACGGTGGCGAGACCGACCTGCTCCAGGCTGCCGAGGACGGCGTGATAGATGCCGCCGCCCGGCTCGGCGTCGCCGACGACACCCATGGAGTGGGTGAGGAAGTAGCCGTCGAGAACCTTCACGCCCCGCTTCACCGTCGCCCACACCAAGGAGGCGAGCGGTACGACGGCGAGGAGGAACGCCACCCATACGAAGCTGGTCGCGACCCGGTCCTCGGCCTGCCGGCGGCCCTCCACACGGGCGGACAAGCCGTACGTGGCGACGACGTACAGCACAGCCGCGATCAGCGCCCACTGCACGCTGCTGTGCAGGCCGGCGGCGGCGCTGATGCCGAGTCCGGCGGCGACGGAGCCGGCCGCGACGGCGTACGGGGCCCACTGCGGGAGGCGGGCGCCGCGCAGGGAGCCCGGGGGCGTCGCGGCGGTGGCGGTGGCGGTGTGGCTCATGCAGCGGCCCCCGAGTACTCCTTGCGGCGGGCGATGATCAGCCGTGCCGCGCCGTTCACCAGCAGGGTGATCACGAACAGGACCAGACCGGACGCGATCAGCGCGTCCCGGCCGAACACGTCCGCCTCGCTGAACTTGGCGGCGATGTTCTGCGCGAACGTGCCGCCGCCCGGGTCGAGCAGGCTCGCGTGCAGATCGAAATCGGGGGAGAGGACGGTGGCGACGGCCATCGTCTCGCCGAGGGCGCGGCCCAGGCCCAGCATGGACGCGGAGATCACACCGGAGCGGCCGAACGGCAGCACCGCCAGCCGCACGACCTCCCAGCGGGTCGCGCCGAGCGCCAGCGCCGCCTCCTCGTGCATGCGCGGCACCTGGCGGAACACCTCGCGGCTGACATTGGTGATGATCGGCAGAATCATGATCGCGAGCAGGATGCCCACGGTGAGCATCGCGCGCGGGGCGCCCTCGTCCCAGGAAAAGATCCCCGTCCAGCCCAGGTAGTCGTCCAGCCAGCCGAACAGGCCGTTCATGTGCGGTACGAGGATCAGCGCGCCCCACAGGCCGTACACGATGGACGGCACCGCGGCGAGCAGGTCGATCACGTACGCGATGGGGCCGCGCAGCCGGCGCGGGGCGTAGTGCGTGAGGAACAGGGCGATGGCGACCGCGACCGGGACCGCGAGCGCCATCGCGATGACCGCGGAGACGACCGTGCCGACGGCGAGGACGGCGATGCCGAAGCGCGGCTCGGTGCCCCTCGTGTCCCACTCGAAGGTGGTGAGGAAGTTGCCGTGGTCGTCGCTGATGGCGAGGGACGCGCGGTAGGAGAGGAAGAGCGCGATCGCGGCCATGACCAGCAGCAGCAGGATGCCGGAGCCGCGGGTCAGGGCGAGGAAGATCCGGTCGCCGGGGCGGGTCGCGCCGCGGGCGAGCCGCTTGGGCGTGGTCGTCGAGGGTTGTGGTTGTGGTTGCGGGGGTGGGGGCGGGGCGGCGTTGTCGTCTGTCTGTGTGCTCGTGTCCGTGTCCATCGGGTTCTCCGGTCTGCGGAGCCGCCACGGCTTGGGCGGGGGCGGCTCGGAGCGGGGCGGCCTCGTGGGCGGCCCCTGGCGGCGGTGCACCGGAGGGTGCGGTACGGGGGCTTGGCCGTCGGCCCTGGGATCTGGGGCTGGGGTCCGGTCATCGGCGCTTGGCCTGTGGCCTTGGCGTCCGGTCATCGGCGCTTGGCCTGTGGTCCAGGGTCTGGGCCTTCCGCCCGGGGACTCAGGGGGCCCGTACCGCACCCCTGGGTCAGCTCAGGCCCTCGATCGTGCTGCGGACCTTGGTGATGACGGCGTCGGGGATCGGCGCGTAGTCGTTCTGCGAGAGGACCGACTGGCCCTCGGCGCTCGCGATGTACCGCAGGAACGCCTTGGTCGCGGGCAGGGTGTCGGACTTGTTGCCCTTGTCGCAGACGATCTCGTACGTGACGAGGGTGATCGGGTAGGCGCCCTCGGCCTTCGTGGTGTAGTTCAGCTTCAGCGCCAGGTCCTGGCCGGTGCCGACGACCTGCGCGTCCGCGATCGCCTTCGTGGCGCCGTCGGAGGACGCCTGCACCGGGGCGGAGGCGCCGGTGTTCAGGGCGACCGTCTTCAGACCGTCCTTCGCGTACGACAGCTCCATGTAGCCGATCGCGCCGTTCGTCGACTTCACACCCTGCGCGACACCGGAGGAACCGGACGCCGACTGGCCGCCCTTGGCCTGCCAGGCCTTGCCGCCGGAGTACGTCCAGTCCTGCGGGGCGGCAGCCTTCAGATACTTGGTGAAGTTGTCCGTCGTACCGGACTCGTCGGAGCGGTGGAAGGCCTGGATCTTCAGGTCGGGCAGCTCGACGCCCTTGTTGAGGTCCTGGATCGCCTTGTCGTTCCACTGCGTGATCCTGCCGTCGAAGATCTTGGCGATCGTCGCGGCGTCCAGCACCAGATTGTCGACGTCGTCCAGGTTGTACGCGACGGCGATCGGGCCGCCGACCATCGGCAGGTCGATGGCCTGCCCGCCGGAGCAGACCTTCTGCGACGCGGTGACCTCGTCGGGCTTCAGCGCGGAGTCGGAACCGGCGAAGGCGACCTGGCCCTGGGTGAACGCCGTCACGCCCGCGCCGGAACCCTGCCCCTTGTAGTTGATCTGCACCCCGCAGGCCTGGCTGAACGCCTTCACCCAGGCGTCGATGGCGTGCTTCTGCGCGGAGGAGCCGTCGGCCAGCAACTGGCCCTTGGCGTCGTCGCACTTGATGTTGCTCGCCGGGGCGCTCCCGGCGTTCGTGCTGCCGCCGCCGCCCGAGCCGTTGCCCGTGTCGTCCGAGCCGCACGCCGTGAGGGCCAGGGCACCGGAGACGGCGAGTGCGCCGAGGGCGAGGGCCCGCCGGTTCATGCGCTGAAGCTTCACTTGAGGACAGTCCTTCCGGGAGCCGCCGTCAGTCGGGAGATCCGGCGGCGTGCGAAGTCTTGGTCGTCGTCGTGCGGACGCGCCCCTCGGGGCGTGCGCCGCACCGGACGAGGCCGAAATTAGGCAGAACAGGTGAAGCCGCCGAAGGGCATGAATGAACGCCGGGTGAACCGCAGCCGACGGGGTGGTGGGGCGGGGAAAGGGT
>NZ_JALLGL010000135.1 GCF_023072675.1 Streptomyces sp. XM83C | reverse complement strand
CGTCCGCGTCGTCCTGCGTGGGGCAGGCCACCCGCACGATCTGGCAGCCGGACGCGGTCAGCTCCGCGATCTGCTGCAACGTCGCCCCGATGTCCGACGTACGGGTCGTCGTCATCGACTGCACCGACACGGGCGCCCCGCCGCCGACCGCCACGGAACCGACCTGGATGCGCCGGGAGGCGCGCCGTTCGGCGATCGGCCGCGGCGGTACGCCCGGCAGGCCCAGGGACACGGCTGTCATGGCCTCACTCCCGGTTTCCGGAGACGGTCTCGCGCATCGCCCGCAGGGACTCCTTCAGCGAGCCCATGGTGGCGAGGACGGCGGTCGGCTCGTAGCCGCAGTGCGCCATGCAGTTGTCGCAGCGCGGGTCCTTGCCGCGGCCGTACTTGTCCCAGTCGGTCTTCTCGATCAGCTCGCGGTACGTCGGCACGTACCCGTCCGCCATCAGATAGCAGGGGCGCTGCCAGCCGAACAGCGAGTAGTTCGGGATCGCCCACGCCGTGCACGGGAAGTCGACCTTGCCCTCCAGGAAGTCCAGGAACAGCGGCGAGTGGTTCAGCCGCCACTTGCGCCGGTTGCCGCCCGCGAAGGCCTTGCGGAACAGCTCGCGGGTCTGCTCCACGCCCAGGAAGTGGTCCTGGTCGGGTGCCTTCTCGTAGGCGTAGGCGGGGGAGATCATCATCTCGTCGACCTTCAGGTCGTCGTTGAGGTAGTTCAGCACCTCGATGATGGTCTGCGGGGTGTCGGTGTTGAAGAAGGTGGAGTTGGTGGTCACCCGGAAGCCGCGCCGCTTGGCCTCCTTGATCGCCTCCACCGCCTCGTCGAACACGCCCTCCTTCGCCACCGACTCGTCGTGCCGCTCGCGCAGGCCGTCGATGTGCACGGTGAACGCGAAGTACGGGGACGGCTCGAATTTGTCGATCTTCTTGCGCAGCAGCATGGCGTTGGTGCACAGGAAGACGTATTTCCTGCGGGCCACCAACTGGCGCACGATCTCGTCGATCTGAGGGTGCATCAGCGGTTCGCCGCCGGCGATGGAGACCATCGGCGCGCCCGACTCCAGCACGGCGCCGACGGCCTGCGCGACCGGCATGCGCTGCTTGAGCACACCCGCCGGATGCTGGATCTTGCCGCAGCCCTCGCACTTCAGATTGCAGGCGAACAGCGGTTCAAGCTCCACAATGAGCGGGAACTTGTCCCGCTTGCGCAGCTTCTGTTCGGCCAGATATGTAGCGACCTTGATGGACTGGCGCAGCGGCATGGCCATCGGGCTCACCTCCTGGGGAGCAGCACATTGCGGTGCCATTCGTAAAAAGCAGGCAGTACGGAACGAAGAACGCGGAAAGCCGATATTCCACCGCGCACCGTGCCGATCCGGACGAGTTCATGTTCTGGAGCGTCCACGACCACCCGGACGGCCGCAACCGGGCGCTCGCCCGAGCGCACGGCGCTCAGAAGCGTGGCCGCGGATTCCATGTCCACCGCGATCGCGCCGGTGGCGCGCAGCGCGGAGCGCTCCGGACCCCGGACCACATGGTCCGAGCCGGTGAGCGGGCCGGTGTGGACGGTGTGCCCGGGCAGCATCCGGGCGAGCACCTTGACGAGCAGATCGGTGCCCTCGCAGGTCACCGTGGCGCGCGGGTCGCGGGTCTCGTCGGCGACGACCAGGTCCCCGGGGTGCATGCCGGGCGCGAGTCCCGCGCAGAAGCCGGTGGCCAGGACGGCGGCCTCGGCGTACGCGGGGTCGGCCAGCAGCCGGGTGACCGAGTTCTCGGCCGCTTTCGGGCCCATGCCGGTGCGCAGCACGGTGACCGGCCCGCCCGCCTCGCCGCGGTCACGCCGGCGCAGGGCGAGGTGCTCGATGCCGAGCGCGCAGGCGATCAGCAGCGGGGCCGGGGCGGGCTGGTCGGCCATCACATCCCCTTGGCCTCGGCGAGGGGCCGGTCCGCGGCGCGGGCGCCGGGGGCGGGGAGCCGGCCGGTGAACGGCTCGCCGTTGAGGTAGCGGCCGAGCGCGGTGAGCGGGAACACCTGCCGGTACAGGTGGTAGTTGATGGAGAAGTCCCAGGGGAAGCCGGTGCCGGTGAAGTACGGCTCGTCCCAGGAGCCGTCCTCCTTCTGGGTGGCGGCCAGCCAGGTGATGCCGCGCTCGACGGCCCTGGAGTCCTTCTCCCCCGCCGCGAGCAGCGCCATCAGCGCCCACGCCGTCTGCGAGGGGGTGGAGGCGCCGCGGCCGGCCCACTTGCGGACGTCCCGGTAGGAGCGCAGGTCCTCGCCCCAGCCGCCGTCGTCGTTCTGCACGGACTCCAGCCAGGCCACCGCGCGGCGGATCGCCGGGTGGGCGGCGGGGATGCCGGCGGCGATCAGGGCGGGTACGACGGACCCGGTGCCGTAGATGTAGTTGACGCCCCAGCGTCCGAACCACGGGCCGTCCGGCTCCTGTTCGGCGAGGAGCCACTCCACGCCGCGCCGGGTGCGCGGGTCGTGGGCGAGGCCCTCCACGGCGAGCATCTCCACGACGTGCGCGGTGACGTCCGCGGACGGCGGGTCGATGACCTCGCCGAAGTCGCAGAACGGCAGCCGGTTGGGGAAGGGGCTGGTGTTGTCGACGTCGAAGGCGCCCCAGGCGCCGTTCCTCGACTGCATGCCGAGGTTCCAGCGCACCCCTCGGGCGATGGCGCTCTCCACCCGGTCGGGGTCGTGGTGTCTGACCCGGCGCAGCGCGAGGACCACCTCGGCGGTGTCGTCGATGTCGGGGTAGTTGTCGTTGTGGAACTCGAACGCCCAGCCGCCCGGCGGGAGTTCGGGGCGGCGTACGGCCCAGTCGCCGGGTTTGACGATCTCCTCGCCGAGCATCCAGTCGGCGGCCTTCACCAGCTGCGGATGGTCGGCGGGCACTCCCGCGTCGACGAGGGCGATGGTGGCCAGGCAGGTGTCCCACACCGGCGACTGGCAGGCCTCGATCATGCGGGCGCCGTCCTCGCGCCACACGGCGAAACGGTCCAGCGAGGCGAGGCCCTCGCGGATCACCGGGTGCTGGAGGTCGTAGCCGAGCAGGTGCAGCGCGATGATCGAGTACACGGCGGGCGGCTGGATGCCGCCCCAGCAGCCGTCGTTCTCCTGCCGTTCGATGATCCAGCGGGCGGCGGTGTTCATCGCGGCGCGGCGCACCCTGCGGGGAGCGACCTTGCGGAAGGCGTGCAGTGCCCTGTCGAGACGCTGGAAGACGCCGTCCCAGCTGGTCGCCGGGGCGAGCGGCCGGGGCGGGTTGGGGTGCTCGGGGTCGGTGTGCAGCTCGTCCAGCGGGAAGGGGGCGGGGCGCACGGGCCGCTTGGCGGAGACGATGGTGAGCGGCACGATCGTCTGCCGGGCCCAGCAGCCGAAGTCGTAGATGTTGAGGGGCACCCAGGTGGGGAACCAGATCAGCTCCGGCGGGAGTTCGGGCAGGTCCTCCCACTTCCACCAGCCGAACAGCGCGAGCCAGATCCGGGTGAAGACACGGGAGGCGGCGATGCCGCCCTGGTCGCGGATCCAGGCGGAGGCC
This sequence comes from Streptomyces sp. XM83C, assembly GCF_023072675.1. Taxonomy (GTDB): domain Bacteria; phylum Actinomycetota; class Actinomycetes; order Streptomycetales; family Streptomycetaceae; genus Streptomyces; species Streptomyces thermocoprophilus. Next base: position 12,771 of record NZ_JALLGL010000135.1, on the reverse strand, counting down.
TTCGCCATGTGCGGGGCGTCGGGCGCGTCGCCGGCGAGCCGCAGCGCGACGTACGCCTCGATGGTGGTGGACAGTTCACCGGGCCCGCCGTAGAAGGTGGCCCAGGTGCCGTCCTCGCGCTGCTCGCCGCGGATGAACAGCGCGGCGGCGCGGGTGGTGTCCTCGTCGAGGATGCCCAGGAACTGGCGGAGCAGCAGATCCTCGGCGTCCATGGTGACGTTGGTCTCGAGGTCGCCCTTCCACCAGCCTTCGGCGTCCTGGCGTGCGAGAAGGTACTCGGTGGCACGCGTCACCGCGCGCCGGGCGGCATCCGGTACCCCTGCCGCCTCGGGGATGTCGGTGTCGGTGTCGGTTTCGCTGGCCGCGGCAGCGCGGGGCGGCAGGGCCCCGGTGCTTCCGTCGGTCGTCGCTGTCATGGCTTCCCCTTCGTGCAGTCGTGCAAGTCGTGCTGCTGTGGGTCCGCCGTCGGCCGGTGCCTGTCCGCCGCGGCACCGGCCGGCGACTAAGCGTCGGGAGTTCGACCGATAGTGATCATCTCTTCCGTACGACGACGAAATCGGCGAGCGCCGTGAACTGCGCCCGGACCTGCTCGGGCATGTCGACGGCGTCCAGCGCCTCGATGGCGATGGTGTGCTGGCGGCGCGCCTCCTCGGCGGTCCAGTCACGGCCGCCGGCCTGCTCGATGAGGCGGGCGCGCTCGGCGAACTCCTCCTCGGAGAAGTTCTCGAAGTCGCTGCTCTTGGCGTCGGCGGCGAGCAGTTCGCCGAGCCGGGCGGCGGCGGGGCCGTCGGCGGCGAGCGCGGCCACCACCGGGAGGGACTTCTTGCGCTGGCGCAGGTCGCTCCAGGTCTGCTTGCCGGTGGACTCCGGGTCGCCCCAGATGCCGAGCAGGTCGTCGACGGCCTGGAAGGCGAGACCGAGGTGGTGGCCGTACTTCTCCAGCGCGTCGGCGGTGGCGTCGTCCGCGCCGCCGAGGACGGCGCCGATGGAGGACGCGCAGGCGAGCAGGGCGCCGGTCTTGTTGCCCTCCATCTCCAGGCACTCCTCGACGCTGACGCGGTCGCGGTGCTCGTACGAGATGTCCTGGGCCTGGCCGTCGATCAGCGCGCGGGTGGCGGTGGTCAGCCGGCGCGTGGCGCGGCCGGCCTCGACGCTGCCCAGCTCGAGGAGCACCTCGTTGGCGAGGGCGAACAGCGCGTCGCCGACGAGGATGGCCTGGGCGGGGCCGTGCACCTTCCACACGGTGTCGCGGTGCCGGCGCTGTTCGTCGCCGTCCATCAGGTCGTCGTGGAGCAGCGAGAAGTTGTGGACCAGTTCGACGGCGACCGCACCGGGCACACCGGTCTCCGGCGGGGCTCCGGTGACCTCGGCGGACAGCACGGCCAGGGCGGGGCGTACGGCCTTGCCGCCGTCGCCGGCGGTGGGGTTGCCCTGAGCGTCGATCCAGCCGAAGTGGTAGGCGGCAACGGTGTCCATGGGCGGCGCCAGGCGGTCGACGGCCGTCCGCAGCACCGGCGTGGCAAGTGTCCGGCCGCGCTCCAGCAGCGCGGTCACGTCCACCGCGGTCCGAGCGGCCGTCTCGGCCGGGGGCACAGTGGGCACAGTTTCTCCTCTGTTCGCGGTACCGGGGGTGCGGGGGTCTGCCGCACGCCGCTCGCCGGTCGTCACGCCGCCTCCTCGAGTGCGAAGAGGTGGCGGGGGCGGGGCCGGCCCAGGGCGCCGAGAGCGGCCTCGGCCGCGCTGACGCCGCTGCGGACCGCGCTCTCCATGGTCGCGGGCCACCCGGTGGCGGTCCACGCGCCGGCCAGGTACAGGCCGGGTGCCTCGGTGCGGGCGCCGGGCCGCAGCCGCCCGACGCCGGGGGCGGGAGCGAACGTGGCGGTGCGCTCCCGGGTCACGAAGAAGTCCATCACCTCGGCATACCGGGTGTGCGGCAGCAGCCGCCGCAGTTCGGGGAGGTAGCGCTCCCGCAGTGCGGCGACCGGCAGGTCGATGTCGTCCTGTGCGGCGGACTGGGACAGCGCCAGATACTGGCCGCGGCTCAGTCCGGAGGCCTCGGTGCGGTCGAACACCCATTGGACGGGGCTGCCGAGCGCGGCGAAGAACGGCGCGTCCAGGACGGGACGGTCGTAGACGACGTGCACGTTGAGGATGGGCGCGGTGCCGATGCGCAGCAGCTGTCCGGGGTCCTCGAGCGCGCCGGGCGGCAGCAGGTCGTACGTCTCGCGCTGGGGTACGGCGAGGACGACGGCGTCCGCGGTGAGTGCGCCGTCGGGAACCTGAACGCTCCAACGCCCGTTTCCGTCAGTAGAGATGGAGGTGACGCGTGTACGGAGTCGGACGCTCACGCCCGCGGAGTCGAGCGCCTTGCGGGCGAGCCGGTCGTGCAGTTCGCCCAGCGGGACGCGGGCCCAGCCGATGTCGGCCGCTCCCGGGTCGGACAGCAGACCGGTCTTGAACACCATCGCGGCGAGCGCCAGCGAGGAGTCGCCCGCGACCGCGTTGAGGGTGGCGACGCCGACCAGGTCCCACAGGGCCTCGACGGCACGCGCCGACTGGCCGTGCGCGGCCAGCCAGCTGCCGAAGTCCTGCTCGTCGAGGGCCGGATCGGTGAGGTCGAGCCCTTGGAGCGCGAGCGCGGCCCGGCCCACCCTGGCGCGTTCGGCGAGTGAGAGGTGCGGGTAGGTCGCGAGGCTGCGTCCCAGGTGGAGGGGGACGGGCAGCGCGTCGCGCCGCAGCCGGCCGAGCCGGCGTCCCTCGGGCTTGCCGGCGTCGACGACGGGCACGTCGAGACGGTTCTGCAGCGGAGCGAGGCCTGTGGCGTCGATCCGGTCGAGGAACCAGCGGTAGGCGGTGCAGCAGCGCAGGTAGACGTGCTGGCCGTTGTCGACGGTCAGGTCGCCGCGGCGGAAGGAGAAGGCGAGGCCGCCCAGTCTCGGCCTGCCTTCGAGCAGGGTGACGCGGACGCCCGCGTCGGCGAGGGCCAGCGCGGCGGTGACGCCCGCGAGTCCGCCGCCGACCACCACGGCGTCCCGGCCGGTGCGGCCGGTGGTGTGTGGCGGTCCGTCGGACCGGGTCCCGTCGGTCATCGCCTGCCCTCCCCTGCCCGTCCGCCGAGATGGGTGAATCCTGAACGGCGGGCCGTCGCAGTCAGGGACGCCACGCCGCAGCGGAGGGTTGCGTGCCGCACACCGGGTTCCGAGCTGGGGTTCATCAGGCGCGCCTCCTGATGAGGGTCCGCCGGGTGACGCTGCGCGTGTCCAGGCCGGACAGGCCGCGCACGGCGACGTAGGCCTTCTCGTGCCCGGGCAGGGAGACCCGGCCGCGCAGCACGGCCTCCGGGTCGCGTTCGATGCGGTCGAGGAGGCGGCGGTAGATGCCGGCCATGGCGGCGACGCAGGCGCCGCTGCGCCGGTCCAGCATGGGCAGCAGCCGGTAGCCCTCGGCGAACAGGGCGCGGGCGCGGCGCACCTCGAAGTGGACGAGGCCGGCGAAGTCGGAGCCCTCGGGCGGGGTGGCGGAGGCGAACCCGGCGGAGCAGCCGAACTTGGCGAGGTCGTCGGCGGGCAGATAGGTGCGCCCGCCGAGGGCGTCCTCGCGGACGTCGCGGAGGATGTTGGTGAGCTGGAGGGCGAGGCCGAGAGTGTCGGCGTACTCGGCGGCGCGTTCGGCGCCGCGGGCGCCGGGTTCGGTGCCGAAGACGCCGAGGGAGAGCCGTCCGATGGCGCCGGCGACGCACCGGCAGTACACCTTGAGGTCGTCCCAGGTCTCGTAGGTCTCGCCGCGTACGTCCATGAGGACGCCGTCGATGAGTTCGTCGAGGCCGCCGAGCGGGATCGGGAAGTGTTCGGCGGCGTGCGCGAGGGCGACGGCGACGGGGTCGGTGTCGTCCTCGCGGACCTCGCCCGCGCGGATCCGGGCGAGCAGGGCGCGGGTCTCCTCCAGGCGTGCGGCCTTGACCTCGTTGCTCAGCTCGCCGTCGCCGATGTCGTCGACGCGGCGGGAGAACGCGTACAGCGCCGACATCGCGCGCCGCTTGTGCGTGGGCAGCAGCCGGATGCCGTAGGCGAAGTTCCGGGCCTGCTGTCCGGTGACGGTCTCGCAGTAGCCGTATGCGGCGAGTACCGGTGCGGACGCGGGCGGTGGCAGCTCCACGGTCCGGATCACCCCTCTCCTCGCAGAGTCGTGCCCACCTCGCGCAGCAGCCGGAGCTTGCCGTGCCGGGGCGGGCCGGGCAGTACGTCGTGGTCCGCGGCGGCGATCGCGCCGAGGGCCGCCCGTCCCCCCGCCACGAACCCTGCGAGCAGCAGCTTCAACCTGCCGTGGACGCTACCCACCAGGGGGGCGCCTTCATTCAGCAGATCGCGGGCGCGTTGTGCCTCGTATGCAATCAGGGCGCGCACCGATGCGCTCGCGGTTTTCGCGGAGAGGTCCGCTTCCGTGACATGGAAGCGCTTCATGTCGGTGGCGGGCAGGTAGATGCGGTCGCGGCCGAGGTCCTCGGTCACGTCCTGGAGGTGTTCGACGATCTGCAGGGCGGTGCAGATCGCGTCGGAGCGGCGGACGCGTTCGGGTGTGGTGGTGCCGGTGACGGCGAGGACCAGGCGTCCGACGGGGTTGGCGGACAGCTCGCAGTAGGCGAGGAGGTCGTCGTACGTCTCGTAGCGGCTGACGAGCTGGTCCTGACGGTTGGCGGCGACGAGCGCGAGGAACGGCTCGGGAGTGAGCCGGCGGCGGCGCACGGTCGGCTGGAGGCGGAGCAGCAGCGGGTGCCGGGGGGTGCCGTCGAAGACGCGCCGCAGGTCGGCCTCAAGGGCGTCGAGGAGGGCGAGCCGGTCGTCGGCCCGTTCGGGGGTCACGCCGAGGAGGCGGGCGTCGGCGCCGCCGGGGGCCAGGTCGCCGTCGCCGATGTCGTCGACGAGGCGGGCGTAGCCGTAGACGGCCATGAGGTCGTCGCGCCAGGCTCGGGGCAGGAAGAAGGGGGCCACGGGGAAGTTCTCGTCCGTGGCCTTGGCGAGCGTGCCGCGTTCCGGGTCGTCCGTGTGCGCCGGCCGTGCGGCCCGCACTCCCGCTGTCGTTCCCGTCACCGCGCGCTGCCCCGGGCGGGGACGGCACATGCTGCGTTGAGCTGGGGAGTTTCCGTAGCCATTGCCGTCACATCTCCCGTTCTACACTGCCGACCCAATACACACTATTTCGGACACGCCGCCCGGCTGCCCGCGCGGTCGTCCCGCATGAGGGTGTCGCGCATTATCTCCCCACTTGCCGCCTTTGGGGACCGGTACAGCTTACGTTGTACAACGCGGCCGGGTCCGCGCGGGTGTCCCACGCATCACAAGAACACATCGGTTGGCTCCAAGATTCCTTACCGGGGCCCGAGTTGGCATCTCTTTTGCAGACGCGGGGCCCCGCCGCGACAGTTGCGGCGGGGCCCTGGGCCGTCCGGGGTCACTTCCCCGTGAACTTCTCGTACTCCCTGAGCACCTCGTCGGTGGGGCCGTCCATGCGCAGCTCGCCGCGCTCCAGCCACAGCACACGGTTGCAGGTGTCCCTGATCGACTTGTTGCTGTGACTGACCAGAAACACCGTGCCGGCCTCCTTGCGCAGCTCCCGGATGCGTTCCTCGGAGCGCTTCTGGAACTTGGCGTCGCCGGTGGCGAGGGCCTCGTCGATCATCAGGACGTCGTGGTCCTTGGCGGCGGCGATGGAGAAGCGCAGCCGGGCCGCCATGCCGGAGGAGTAGGTCCGCATCGGCAGGGTGATGAAGTCGCCTTTCTCGTTGATGCCGGAGAAGTCGACGATGTCCTGGTAGCGGGCCTTGATCTCCTCGCGGGACATGCCCATGGCGAGCCCGCCGAGGATGACGTTGCGCTCGCCGGTGAGGTCGTTCATCAGAGCCGCGTTGACGCCGAGGAGGGAGGGCTGCCCGTCGGTGTACACCTTGCCCTTCTCGGTGGGCAGCAGTCCGGCGATGGCGCGCAGCAGGGTGGACTTGCCGGAGCCGTTGGAGCCGATCAGGCCGATGGCCTCGCCGCGGTAGGCGACGAAGGACACGCCCCGTACGGCGTGCACCTCGCGCACCCCGCGGGCGGCGTCGTCCTTGCCGCGGCGCAGGATGCGGCTGAGCGCGGCGGTGGCGCTGCCCCGGCCGCTGCCGCCGCCGTGGACGCGGTAGACGATGTGCACGTCGTCGGCGATGACGGTGGGGACGCGGGCCTCGCCGCGCCGCTCAGCCACGGCCGTACCTCTCCTCCGCCTTCCAGAAGTACACGAAGCCGCCGACCGCGAACAGCACGGCCCAGCCGCCGGCCGCCGCCCACACATGGTCGGGCAGGTTGGCGGAGCCGTAGCCGTCGATCAGCGCGAAGCGCATCAGATCCATGTAGATCGCGGCGGGGTTCCACTGCAGGACGGTGGCGACCCACTGCGGCTTGTCGGCCAGCATCACGGGGATGGAGAACATCACGCCGGACGCGTACATCCAGGTCCGCATCACGAACGGCATCAGCTGCGCCAGGTCGGGGGTCTTCGCCCCGGCGCGGGCCATGATCAGCGCGAGGCCGGTGTTGAACAGGAACTGGAGCGCGAGGACGGGGACGATCAACAGCCAGGACAGGTCCGGGTAGCTGCCGAAGCCGATCGCCACCAGGAACAGCACGATCATCGAGAACAGCAGCTGTTGCAGTTGTTGCAGGGAGAACGAGATCGGCAGGGAGGCGCGCGGGAAGTGCAGCGCGCGCACCAGGCCCAGGTTGCCGGAGATCGCGCGGACGCCGGCCATCACGGACGACTGCGTGAAGGTGAAGACGAACACGCCCGTGACGAGGAACGGGACGTACACCTCGCGGCTCATTCCCCGGTCGGCCTCGAGGATCACGCCGAAGATGAAGAAGTACACGGCCGCGTTCAGCAGCGGGGTGGCGACCTGCCAGAGCTGACCGAGCTTGGCCTGACTGTACTGGGCGGTCAGCTTCGCCTGGGAGAACGCCACGATGAAGTGGCGCCGCCCCCACAGCTGCCGGACGTACTCGGCGAGCCCGGGCCGGGCGCCGCTCACGGACAGCCCGTGGCGGGCGGCCAGCTCGGCCGGCGCCAGGCCCTCGTCGGGCGACGCGGCCCCGCTCAGCGTGACGGGCTCGTCATGCGTTGTCTCACTCACAGGGGGAAACTTTCGTCGTCGGATTGCGCGGCCTGTTCGGACGTCGGGCCCGGCCGGGACCGTGGGGTCACGGCGGGGATGCTCTCATGTCCGGGCCGGTCAGATGACCGGTGGGCGGCCCAGTCTCGTCAGCCGCCACACGGTACGCCACTTCATGGGCCTGCGTGGCCCGCACGGCGTGGTCCAGCCTTCCCGGAACCCGCCGAACCACGCTCTCAGGGCGGCCGGCCGGGGCCGGCGCAGCAGCGTCAGCAGCAGCCACACCCCGAGGTAGACGGGGACGAGCGGGGCGGGCAGGTTGCGGCGGGCCAGCCAGACCCGGTTGCGGGCGACCATGCGGTGGTAGACCGCGTGCCGGGAGGGCGCGGTCGCCGGGTGGTGCAGCACCATGTCGGACCGGTACTCGACGGTCCAGCCCGCGTCGAGGGCCCGCCATGCGAGGTCGGTCTCCTCATGGGCGTAGAAGAACTCCGCCGGCAACGTGCCGACCTGCCGGAACACCTCGGTGCGCACGGCGTTGGCGCCGCCGAGGAAGGTCGTCACCCGGGAGGAGCGCATCGGGTCGGAGGCCCGCAGCCGGGGGACGTGCCTGCGCTGGGTGACGCCGCTCGCCGGGTCGGCGATGCGGAAGCCGACGATGCCGAGCCGCGGGTCGGCCGCGAAGGCCTTCCGGCACAGCTCGGCGGTGTCGGTACGGGCGAGCAGCCCGTCGTCGTCGAGGAACAGCAGCACGTCCATGTCACGGCCGGCCGGGCCGAACGCCTCGATGCCGGCGTTGCGCCCGCCGGGGATGCCGACGTTCTCCGGCAGCTCCACGGTGCGCACCCCGGCCGGGAGGTCCGGCACCGGGGAGCCGTTGCCGACGACGACCACCTCGACGGGGTCGCCGTCCTGAGCGGCGACGGAGTCGAGCAGCGCCCGCAGCTCCTGCGGGCGGTTGCCCATGGTGACGACGACCGCGCCGAGCCTCATCGCCGGCTCACTTCAGCCGGCGCGAGGCCAGCACGGACACCAGGTGCAGCACGGTCTGGAGCATGGCGATGCCGGCGAGCACGGCGGTGCCGAGGCGCGTGAAGTACAGATCGCCGCGGATCCGGTCGGCGATCGCGAGGACGAGGATCAGCAGGGACGCCTCTATGCCGAGGATCAGCCGGTGGAACTTGAGCGCGGCGGCGGCCCTGCGGGCCAGCGCCATGCCGGAGGAGCGCATCTCCGCGGCGGCCTCCTTGACCGGTTCGAGGCCGGCCTGGTGGCGGGCGACGCCGACCAGGTCGGTCTCGGCCTTGATCAGGATCGCGCCGAGCGCGGCGAGCGTGCCGAGGAACGCCCACAGCCAGTCGATACGGCCGCTGCCGAACAGGTCGGCGGCGCGCAGCCCGAGCCCGGTCAGCACGGCCGCGTCGGTCAGATAGGCGCCGACCCGGTCGAGGTAGACCCCGCCGAGGGAGTACTGCTTCTTCCAGCGGGCGATCTCGCCGTCGACACAGTCGAGCAGCAGATACAGCTGGACCATGACCACGCCGAGCACGGCCCCCCAGACGCCCGGCACGAGCAGCGCCGGGCAGGCGAGGACGCCGCACAGGGTCATCAGATAGGTGAGCTGGTTGGGGGTGACCCGGGTGTTCACCAGGTAGCGGTCGACGCGCAGGGACACCTCGCGCATGTAGAGGCGTCCCATCCAGTGCTCGCCGCTGCGCCGGTCCTTCACCCCGGCGGGGTGGACGACGGGCCGGAGTTCAGCTACCGATGGCCTTGACATAGTCGGCGTAGGTGTCCTTGATCTGCTCGGTCGTGAGGTCGAGGTGTTCCAGGATGGTGTAGCGGCCGGGGCGGGTCTGCGGGGCGAAGTCCACGACCTTCACGAACTCCTCGGCGGTGAAGCCGAAGTCCTCCGCGCGCACCGGCAGTCCGTGCCGGCGCAGCACCTGGGCCATGAACACCGATTCCTCGGTGGCGCCGCGCAGCCACATCGCGTAGGCCGCGCCGAAGCCGCACTGCTCGCCGTGGGCGGCGGCCCGCTGCGGGTGGAGCAGGTCGAAGGCGTGGTTGATCTCGTGGCAGGCGCCGGAGGACGGGCGGGAGTCGCCGGAGACCGACATGGCGATGCCGCTGAGGACGAGGGCCTCTGCGAGGACCTGGAGGAAGGCGTTGTCGCCGACGCCGCCGGGGTGGCGCAGCACGGCCTCGCCGGCCTGCCGTGCCATGGCCGCGGCGAGGCCGTCGATCTTCTCGCCGTTGACCTGGTTGGCCAGCTCCCAGTCGCGGATCGCGGAGATGTTGGAGATCGCGTCGCCGATGCCGGCCCGCACGAACCGCACGGGGGCCTCGCGGATGACGTCGAGGTCGATCACCACGGCGATCGGGTTGGGCACGCCGTAGGAGCCGCGGCCGGCGTCGTTGTCGAGGGTCGCCACCGGGGAGCACAGGCCGTCGTGGGCCAGGTTGGTGGGGACGGCGACGAGGGGCAGGCCGACGCGGGCGGCGGCGAACTTCGCGCAGTCAATGATCTTGCCGCCGCCGAGCCCGACGACGGCGTCGTAGTGGCCGCCCTTCATCTCGCCGGCCAGCCGGATCGCGTCGTCGAGGGTGCCGCCGCCGACCTCGTACCAGTCGGCGCCGGGCAGCGAGGGCGCGACCCGCTCGCGCAGCCGGGCGCCTGAGCCGTTGCTGACGGCGACGGCGAGCCGGCCGCTGTGCGAGATCCGCTCGTCGGAGAGGACCGCGCCGAGGTCGGCCAGCGCGCCGGGCCGGATGTCGACGACGACCGGCGAGGGGATGAGCCGGGTCAGTAGAGGCACGCGATCTCCCGTCCGCGGGCCAGGTCGTCATGGTTGTCGATCTCGACCCACTGGACGTCGCCGATGGGGGCGACGTCGATACGGAAGCCGCGGTTGACGAGCTCCTGGTAGCCGTGCTCGTAGAACTGCTGCGGGTCGGTCTCCCACACGGTCTTCAGCGCGTCGGCCAGCTCGCCGGCGGCGTCGCCCTCGATGAGGGTGACACCGATGTACTCGCCGGTGGCCTCGGCGGGGTCCATCAGCTTGGTGATCTTCTGGACGCCCTTCTCGGGGTCGACGACGACCTTCATCTCCTCGTCGGCGAGGTTCTTCACCGTGTCGAGGGCGAGGATGATCTTCTTGCCGTCGCCGCGGGCGGCGAGGAGGGTCTTCTCGACGGAGACGGGGTGGACGGTGTCGCCGTTGGCGAGGATCACGCCGTCCTTGAGCGCGTCACGGCCGCACCACAGGGAGTAGGCGTTGTTCCACTCCTCGGCCTTGTCGTTGTCGATCAGCGTGAGCTTGAGGCCGTACTTCTTCTCCAGGGCCTCCTTGCGCTCGTACACGGCGTCCTTGCGGTAGCCGACGATGATCGCGACCTCGGTCAGGCCGATCTCGGCGAAGTTGCCGAGGGTGAGGTCGAGCACCGTGATGCTGTCCTCGTTGCCTGCGGGCCCCACCGGCACCAGCGCCTTGGGCAGGGTGTCGGTGTAGGGGCGCAGGCGCCGTCCGGCGCCGGCCGCCAGCACGAGGCCGATCATGCGGTTTCTCCTTCGTCGTGTACGGCGGGCGCGCCGCCCCGGTGGGCGGCCACCCAGAAGCGGATGCTCTCGGCGAGCACCAGCACGGCGACGGCCACGGCGAGTGCCGTGAGCGCAGCCTTGAACTGCGGGGCGGTGAGCAGGGCGGCCAGGACGGTGACGAGCAACGTCCGGCCCTCGTGTCCCCCGGTGGCCCGGACGAGCCAGGCCGGGGGTGCTCCGGCGTTGCCGCGGATGCGGTACACCGTGTCGTAGTGATGGTAGGCGACGGCCCCCACCAGCCCGAAAGCCGCCGGGAGCACGCTGTGGCCGCCGGACTTCGCGGCGAGCACCAGTACGGTGCCGTACTCGGCGGCGCGGAAGACGGGCGGGACGAGCCAGTCGAGGGCGCCGGTCAGGGGGCGGGCGGCGGCGTGCGCGGCGCACAGCGTGTACAGGACGGCGGCGGGCACCACCCACCAGCTCGGGCCGAAGGCCCAGGCGGTGAGGAGGAGCACGGCGGCGCCGACGGCGGCGGCGAGGGGCGCGAGGTGGGGGCCCTTCGGCGGGACGCGGCGGGTGAGCTGTTCGATGACCGGTCCGTCGTCGCAGAGGTCGGCGAGCGCCCGGGCCGCGCGGTCGGTGCGGCGGGCCTTGCGGGTGACGGAGCGCAGGACGCGGCCGGCGGTGGTGTAGAGCGCGGCGAACGCCATCCAGGCGAGGAGCGCGGTGAAGGTGATGCGCGGGGTGGTGACCGCGGTGAGCAGGGCGATCATCGCCCAGCGCTCCCCGATGGGCAGGATGATCACGCGCCGTGCCCATACGCTCCAGCCGACGCCGTCGAGTTTCTCCGACAGGGCGGCGGTGGGAGCGGCGGAGGTCGCGGCGGCGTCCTGCTGTGCCTCGGTGAACGCGAAGTCGACCATGTGCCGGGTGGTCTGCAGGACCATCGCGGCGAGGGCGAGCGCCCAGACGTCGTCGGTGCCGCTGCTGGTGGCGCCGAGGGCGAGCCCGGCGTAGAAGGCGAACTCCTTGGCCCGGTCGAAGGTGGCGTCGAGCCAGGCGCCGAGCGTGGAGTACTGGAGGGAGTAGCGGGCGAGCTGGCCGTCGGTGCAGTCCAGCACGAAGGAGGCGATGAGCAGCACACCGGCGGCGATGCAGCCGAGGCGGGTGCCGGTGGCGGCGCAGCCGGCGGCGATCAGCGCGGTGAGCAGAGAGGCGGTGGTGACCAGGTTGGGGGTGAGGCCGCGGCGGGCGCACCAGCGGGCGATGTACCGGGAGTACGAGCTGATGCAGTACGTGGTGAACAGGCCGTCGCCGGATTTCACGGCGGACTTCAGGCGTACGGCTTCCTCGTCGACGGCGGCGACGGCCTGCCGTGCCTCGTTGCGGGTCTGCGGGTCGTCGGGGACGGCGGCGACGAGGCTGCCGAGGGCGGGGTGGTGCACTTCGGCGCCGTCGGCTTCGAGGGCGGCGGTGATGCGGTCGGGGAGGCCGTCCGTGAGGAGGGCGGTGGCGTCGCCGGCGGGGGCGGCGTTGCCGCCGGCCGCCGTGTGCTCGCGGGCCAGGGCGCGGGTGAGGGCCTGCCGGCCGGCCGCGCGGGCGGAGACGGCGCCGGGGATCGCGGCGAGGGTGAAGCGCGGGTCGGTCAGGGCCAGCCGCAGCGCGTGGACGTGGCCGACGAAGCGGGCGTCGACGACGGCGACGCGGTCCTCGGCGGGGACGCGGGCGAGCAGCGTCTCGGCGTGGGCGGCGTCGGTGGCGGGGTGGACGTCGTACCCCAGCGTCCGCAGATCGCCCTCGATCGACGAGCCGGGGACCGGCTGACCGGTGAGGATGGCGGTCGGCAACCGAACTCACTTCCCTGGGTGCCCGGCGCGCCGCGCCGGTGCTGAGCATGGTGGCGTCGCCCCGTGGCTGCGCCAGCCGGGCGGCATGTCCGCCAGAGGCTATCCGATGCCGGAGGGGCGGTGTTCACCGCCCGTTCACAGCGGCGGCCCGGGCGGCCGACGGGCTCCGGCGGGGTGGCGCGGAGATCATCATCGGGGACGGGGGGTGTGCCCGGCAAACCGCGCGGGGCCGGGCACACCCCCCG
>NZ_JALLGL010000134.1 GCF_023072675.1 Streptomyces sp. XM83C | reverse complement strand
CCGCCGCGGCCGAGTCCGCGCTCGTCGCCGCCGGGGTGTCCCCGCAGGCGCGCGGTGAGGCGCTGACCGTCGAGGAGTTCGCCCGTATCGCAGAGCACAAGGAGCCCACGGCCCCGTGAGCGTCACCGTCCGCGTCCCCGCCAAGGTCAATGTGCAGCTCGCCGTGGGCGCCGCCCGCCCCGACGGCTACCACGACCTCGCCAACGTGTTCCTCGCGGTCGGCCTGTACGACGAGGTCACCGCCACCCCGGCCGAGGAGCTGCGGATCACCTGCGAGGGCCCCGACGCCGGCCAGGTGCCGCTGGACCGCACCAACCTCGCCGCCCGCGCGGCCCTCGCCCTCGCCGAGCGGTACGGCCGTGAGCCCGCCGTCCATCTGCACATCGCCAAGGACATCCCCGTCGCCGGCGGCATGGCGGGCGGCAGCGCGGACGGCGCCGCGGCACTCGTGGCCTGCGACGCGCTGTGGGGCATCGGCGCCTCCCGCGAGGAGCTGCTGGAGATCTGCGCCGAGCTGGGCAGCGACGTGCCGTTCAGCCTGGTCGGCGGGGCCGCGCTGGGCACCGGGCGCGGGGAGAGGCTGACGCCGCTGGAGGTCGGGGGCGCCTTCCACTGGGTGTTCGCGATGGCCGGGCGGGGTCTGTCCACGCCGGCGGTGTTCCGCGAGTTCGACCGGCTCGCCGAGGGCCGGGACATCCCCGAGCCGACCGCCTCCGACGACGTGCTGCGCGCCCTCGCCAAGGGTGACCCGGACGCGCTCGCCGCGGCCGTCACCAACGACCTCCAGCCTGCCGCGCTGTCCCTCTTCCCGGAGCTGGCCGAGACCCTCGCGGCGGGCCGCGCCGCGGGCGCGCTGACGGCGCTGGTCTCCGGGTCCGGGCCGACGACGGCGTTCCTGGCGCGGGACGAGTCGTCCGCCGCCGAGGTCGCCGAGACACTGCGCACGTCCGGCACCTGCCGCACGGTACGCACCGCCCCGGCCCCGGCAGCGGGGGCGACGGTGGTCTGAGCCCTGCCGGCTCAGAGTTCGTGCGCGGCGCCCGTCGATCAGCTCGGTGTGCGGCGGGAGATCAGACAGCGTGAACAGGTCGTCCACGGTGCAGCCGTCCCGCGGTGGCACCGGCCCCTGGACGGCGCGGTGCTTTCCGGGCTCGGCGGTCTTCGTTCCTCTGACGGACGGGATGGTGCTGCCTCGGACTCCAAGGCAGCCGCCGCTTCCTGCGGCGCCACCACAAAGAGTGACGTACCCCGCGCACACCGCCACTCACCGAGCAGGCCCTACCCTTGAAGGCTGATCGATCCCCCTGGGCAGGAGTGAGATGGCCGTCAATCTGGTCAATGTCGAGAACGTCAGCAAGGTGTACGGCACCCGTACTCTCCTGGACGGCGTGTCGCTCGGCGTGTCCGAGGGGGACCGCATCGGTGTCGTCGGCCGCAACGGCGACGGCAAGACCACGCTGATCCGGATGCTCGCCAAGCTGGAGGAGGCCGACGCCGGGCGGGTGACGCACTCGGGCGGGCTGCGCATGGGCGTGCTCACCCAGCATGACTCCCTCGACCCCGAGGCCACCGTCCGGCACGAGGTCATCCGCGACATGGCCGACCACGAGTGGGCCGGCAACGCCAAGATCCGCGATGTGCTGACCGGGCTGTTCGGCGGGCTGGACCTGCCCGGCTTCCCCAAGGGCCTGGACACCGTCATCGGCCCGCTCTCCGGCGGTGAGCGGCGCCGTATCGCGCTGGCGAAGCTGCTCATCGAGGAGCAGGACCTCATCGTCCTCGACGAGCCGACCAACCACCTCGACGTGGAGGGCATCGCCTGGCTGGCCCGGCATCTGCGGAACCGCCGCTCGGCCCTCGTCTGCGTCACCCACGACCGCTGGTTCCTGGACCAGGTGTGCACCCGCATGTGGGACGTGCAGCGCGGCGCCGTCCACGAGTACGAGGGCGGCTACTCCGACTACGTCTTCGCACGCGCCGAGCGGGAGCGGATCGCGCAGACCGAGGAGGCCAAGCGGCAGAACCTGGTCCGCAAGGAACTGGCGTGGCTGCGGCGCGGCGCGCCCGCGCGGACGTCGAAGCCTCGGTTCCGGGTGGAGGCCGCCAACGAGCTGATCAAGGACGTGCCGCCGCCCCGCGACAGCAGCGAGCTGATGAAGTTCGCCTCCTCGCGGCTGGGCAAGACGGTGTTCGACCTGGAGGACGTGACCGTCCAGGCCGGGCCGAAGGTGCTGCTGAAGCATGTGACCTGGCAGCTCGGGCCGGGCGACCGCATCGGCCTCGTCGGTGTCAACGGCGCCGGCAAGACCTCGCTGCTGCGGGCGATGGCCGAGGCCGCCCGCACCGAGGGCGAGGCCCAGCCGGCCGGTGGCCGGGTCGTCGTCGGCAAGACGGTCAAACTGGCCTACCTCTCCCAGGAGGTCGCCGAACTCGACCCGAACTGGCGGGTGCTGGAGGCCGTGCAGCGGGTGCGGGAGCGCGTCGACCTCGGCAAGGGCCGCGAGATGACCGCCGGTCAGCTGTGCGAGACGTTCGGCTTCAACAAGGAGAAGCAGTGGACGCCCGTCGGCGACCTCTCCGGCGGTGAGCGGCGCCGGCTGCAACTGCTGCGGCTGCTGATGGCCGAGCCGAACGTCCTCTTCCTCGACGAGCCCACCAACGACCTCGACATCGAGACCCTGACCCAGCTGGAGGACCTCCTCGACGGCTGGCCCGGCTCGATGATCGTCATCTCGCACGACCGGTTCTTCGTCGAGCGCACCACCGACCGGGTGTTCGCGCTGCTCGGCGACGGCACCCTACGGATGCTGCCGCGCGGTGTCGACGAGTACCTGGAGCGGCGCAAGCGCATGGAGGAGGCGGCGGCAGCGGCCTCCTCGGCCTCCGCCGCGCAGAAGCCCGCCGAGAGCACGTCGGGCGGTCGCAGCGCCGCCGACCAGCGCGCCGCCAAGAAGGAACTCCAGAAGATCGAACGCCAGCTTGACAAGATCGCGGAGCGGGAGGCCCGGCTGCACGCCCTGATCGCCGAGAACGCCACCGACTTCGAGAAAGTCGCCGGACTCGACGCCGAGCTGCGCGAACTCGCCGGACAGCGCGAGGAACTGGAGACGCGCTGGCTGGAACTGGCCGAGGACGCATAAGCCGCAATCGGCACGAACCGTCACGCCTGTACGACGCGAACCGTCACGCACGAATGGCGCGAATCGCGCCGCACGTACGGCGCGAACTGTCCCGCACGCACGGCGTGAAATGTCCTGTCCGTACGGCGCGGACGCACCGCGCATACGGTGCGAACGCCGCGCGAAGGACCGCCGGACGTGCCGTGAAGACGGCGTGAAGGCGCGTAACAGAGGCATCACGGGCCGGTTCTCCCTTGGGAACAGGGGCGGACGCGGCCCCGTGTGCTGTCGGCGGCGGGTGATAGAAAGGGCCGCTGAGAACTGTCCTGAGAACTGTCTGACGAACGACTCTGGGTCCACCGCGGTCTGAATCGCGTACCTCAGGGCGTGGCTAAAAATCAGTGAACGAGGGGGAGACGCTGATGACTCAGCCGCCCAACCAGCCGCCGCAGCCGCCCAACCAGCCGCCGCAGGGCGCGTTCGGCGCACCGCAGGACCAGCCGCCGCAGGCCCCGGCCCAGCCGCCGTCCGGCGGCTTCGGCGCCCCCCAGCCCGGGTACGGCTATCCGCAGCAGCCCGGCCCCTACGGCACACCGCCCCCCGCCTCCGGGCCGTACGCCGCGCCCGGCCAGCAGCCCGGCCCGTACGGCCAGCCCGGCCCCTACGGACAGCCCGCCTACGGCTACCCGCAGCAGCCGCAGTTCCCCGGCGCGCCCGGCGCGCCCGGCGCACCGGCGGGCGGCTCCGGCTCCCGCAACCCCTTCAAGGGCAAGCCCGCCCTGGTCGTCGGCGCGGTCGTGGCCGCGCTGCTCGTCATCGGCGGCACCGTCTTCGCCGTCACCTCCGGCGGCGACGACGACAAGCCGAAGAAGCCGGTCGCCCAGCCCAGCGACGACCCCAAGGGCTCCTCCGAGGCCCCGGTCGACCCGGGCACCGGCGAGGGCGAAGGCGGCGACGACCCGGACGACCTCAACGCCGGCCGCAAGCCCGGTGAGTCCAAGGTGCTGTGGTACAAGACGGCGCCCGACGTGCCCCGTTCCGGCGCGGACGCGCCCGGCATGTGGGTCACCGACAAGACGGTCGCGAAGGCGGCGTACAAGCAGGTCGTCGCCTACAACGTGGGCGACGGCAGGCCCACCTGGGAGCCCATCACCTTCCCGCAGAAGATCTGCTCGATCACCCGTGACCGCACCGCCGACGACAAGGTCGTCGTGGCGTACATGGACGGCGCCACCGACCGCGCCAAGTGCAGCCGACTCCAGCAGATCGACCTCGCCACCGGCCAGAAGGGCTGGACCGCCGAGGTCGAGGAGGGCGGCCTGTTCGACACCATCCGCGACATCGAGCTGACCATCGCCGGCGACACGCTGATGGTGGGCCGCTCGCAGTCCGGCACGGCGTACGACGTGCGCACCGGCAAGAAGCTGTACGACAAGAAGAAGTACGGCAGCGCCTGCTTTCCGGACGCCTTCGCGGGCGCCCCGAACCGGCTGATCCAGATTGCCTCCTGCGACGCCACGCGGCCCACCGAGCACGAGGAGATGCAGGGTCTCGACCCGAAGACGGGCCGGGTGCTGTGGACGCAGAAGCTGGAGAAGGGCTGGGAGGTCAAGCGGGTCTACTCCATCGACCCGCTGGTCGTCTACAGCGAGAACTCCGACAAGAAGCAGTGGAACATCGCCGCCGTGAAGCCGGACGGCACCTTCCGCTCGCAGGTCGTCTTCAACGAGAACTTCGCGCCCAACTGCAACTGGGCCATCTTCGAGCGGGACCTTCGGGGCTGCTTCGGCACGGCCGCCGACGCCGACACCCTCTACCTGCCGACCAAGGCCCTGAGCGGGCCGAACGAGATCGTCGCCGTCAACCTCGCCACCGGCAAGGAGAAGTGGCGCGTGAAGTCCACCGGGAACGCGTCGATGTACCCGATCCGTGTGGAGGGCGGCAAGCTCATCGCCTACGTCGAGGCCTCGTACAACGCGGGCGGCCAGGTCGTCGCCATCCCGACGACGGGCACCAGCCACACGCCCACCAAGCTGCTGCAGAACCCGGAGAGCACCGCGAAGATCGAGCACGGTTTCTTCAACTGGACGGCCGACTGGGCCGGCGGGCGTTTCTACATCTCCAGCACCCGCCTGAGCGGCAACGACGAGGCGAAGGAGAAGCTGATGCTCGCGTTCGGCAAGTGAGCCGCGCCGCCCGGCAGTCCGTCCCTGTTCACCACCGCTCAGTCCCCGAGGTACCCGACCGATGACCCAGCCGCCGCCCCCGCCGAACCAGCCCCCGCAGCAGGGGGGCTTCGGCCCGCCGCCCGAGCCGAGCGACGCGCCGCCGGCCCAGCCGCCGCAGCAGCCGGACCTGACCAAGGCCCCGGCCCCGCAGCCGCCGGCCCCTCAGCCGGGCTACGGCTACCCGCAGGCGCCGGCACCGCAGACCCCGCAGTCCCCGGCCGCCCCGGCACCGCAGCCGCCCCAGCCCGCCTACGGCTACCCGCAGGGCGCGCCGCAGACGCCGCCCCCGCCGCAGGGCCCGCCCACCGCACCGCAGCCGGGGTACGGCTACCCGGGCCAGCCGCCGGCGCCGTACGGCCAGCCCGGACAGCCGGGCCAGCCCGCGTACGGCCAGCCCGGACAGCCGGGGTACGGCTACCCGGGGCAGCCGCCCGCCTACGGCTATCCGCAGCCGACCGTGCCGATGCCGCAGCAGCCGGCAGGCGGCGGCAAGAAGTTCAACGCCCAGGTCGCGATCATCGTCGCGGCCGTCGTGGCGATCGCGCTGATCATCGGCGGCGGCATCTGGTACGCCGGCTCCTCCGACGACGACAAGCAGGACACCGCGTCCAGCGGCGGCACCACCGGCGGCGGTGACAAGGGCGGCTCCGGCGGCACGGGCGGCACGGCCGCCAAGGGCGCGGAGAAGGTCCCGTCGAACACGTCCGCCAAGGTCGCCTTCCAGGTCCCGGCGCCCGCCGTCAAGGACAAGCAGGTCGACAGCGTCGAGGGCTCCTGGCTGACCGACTCGGTGTACGCCAAGGCCGGCGTGAACGAGATCAGCGGCTACGACCCGGACACGGGCGCCAAGAAGTGGACGCTGCCGCTGACCGGCCAGACCTGCGCGGGCTCCGACCAGGTCGGCGCCGGCGGCATCGCGGTGGTCCTCGCCGAGGAGCGCAAGCGCGGCGCCGACGGCCGGCACGAGGACTGCACGGAGATCACGGCGTTCAATGTGGACACCGGCAAGACGCTGTGGACGAAGAACGTCACCGCCAGCGGCAAGAAGGTCGGCTTCGGCGAGGTCAGCATCTCCGGCACCACCGTCGCCGTCGGCGGCGGCTACAACGGCGGCGCGGCCTTCGAGCTGAACACCGGCAAGGTGCTGTGGCAGCCCAAGATCGGCGACTGCGAGGACGCCGGGTACGCGGGCGGCGAGCAGCTCGTCGCGGTGCGCCGCTGCGGCGGCTACGACGACGAGCGGTTCGAGATCCAGCTGCTCAACCCGAAGACGGGCGCGGTGAAGTGGACGTACCGGCTGCCCGCCGGCATCGACAACGCCAAGGTGATCTCCACCAAGCCGGTGGTGATCGGTGTGGACTCCGCCGAGATCACCGCCTCCGGCGCCACGGACGTCTTCTCCCTGGACGACTCGGGCAAGCTGCTCTACAAGATCGGCCTGGAGGACGGCAAGTACGACCACCGGTGCGAGGTCAGCAAGTACGACGGCTGCAAGCGCGTCGTCGTCGGCAACGGCAAGCTGTACGTCCCGACGAAGGAGCACGACGGCTCGGGCGACTTCAGCCGCACCAACGAGATCGTCGCGTTCGACCTGACCACCGGCAAGTCCGCCGGTATCCGGATCGACGCCGGCGACGGCTACACGATCTTCCCGCTGCGCATGGACGGAGGGAACGTCCTCGCGTACAAGGAGGGCCCGTACGACAAGGGCGACCAGGTCGTCACCGCGGACGCCTCCGGCAAGGAGACCGTGCTGCTGGAGGCCCCGGCGGACAAGTCGGTGAAGGACGTGATCAGCTCGATGGTGCCTTCGACGGCGGAGGTGCTGTACGGCAACGGGCGGCTGTTCCTCGGCCAGGACCTGATCAGCAAGCCGTACTCGGCGGACCGGAAGGTGTACACGGCGATCGGTTTCACCACCAGGTAGCGGTCGCTCGCGCAGGCGCCGGCCCCGCTTCTGAACGCCCTGTTCAGGAGCGGGGCCTTTCACGTATCGTGCATCACCCTCGAATGAGAGGAATATCGGCGATCCGGGGCGGTTTCGCCCCGTAGGGGGAGCGCGATGTCGAACTAGCGTGTAGCTTCCGGGGGCATGAAGGGCGGAGGCGCCGGGGGGCTCTCCGCCTGGGCCCGCGGACATCGACAGTGGGCGTCCGAATGGGGGGACTGGGGGGTTCTCTTGGGAGTGCGGCTGATGGTGGTCGACGACCACCGACTGCTGGCCGAGGCGCTGGCCTCGGCGTTGAAGCTGCGGGGGCACCGGGTGCTCGCGGCGGCGGCGCCCGCGGCGGGCGCGGCGGAGCTGGTGATCGCGCGTACGCCGGAGGTGTGTCTGCTGGGTACGTCGACACCGGCCGAGCCGGGGATCTTCGACCCGGTGGCGCGGATCAGACGGGAGCGTCCGCAGGTGGCCGTGGTGGTGCTGGGGCCGGTGCCCAGCCCGCGGGGGATCGCGGCGGCGTTCGCGGCGGGGGCGTGCGGCTATGTGCGGCACGACGAGCGCATCGAGGGCGTGGAGCGGGCGATCATGAAGGCGCGGGCGGGGGAGGCGGCGGTGGCGCCGGCTCTGCTGCAAGGGGCGTTCGCGGAGCTGCTGAACCCGGCTGCGCAGCCGGACGACGAGGGGCAGCGGCTGCTGGAGATGCTGACGCCGCGCGAGGTGGAGGTGCTGGTGCGGGTCGCGGACGGGGAGGACACCCGGGTGATCGCGGCGGGCATGGGCATCGCGCCGTCGACGGCGCGTACGCATGTGCAGCGGGTGCTGATGAAGCTGGGGGTGGGGTCCCGGCTGGAGGCGGCGGCGCTGGCCGCGCGGACGGGTCTGCTGGAGCGGGCCGGGACGGTGCGTGACGGTGCGGCGCCGGGAGGCTCGGCGTCGGGCACCGCGACGGCCGGCGCCACAGTGCCGGGCCGCGGTGCGTGAAGCGGTGCGGCGTCGGGCGGCGGTGTGCCGGGCGGCGGTCCGGTGCGGGACGTCGGCCGGGCGGCGCCGTAGAAGCGGGACGGCCGGCCTCCCGCGTCGGTGCGGGCGGCCGGCCGTGGTGCTCGGGCGCCGGGTGGGTGCTGTGCTGCCCCGGGGTCAGTGCTGCGCGGGTTCCTCCTCGGCGGTGATGTCCGGCGGCGGCGGGGCGGTCGGGCGCAGCTTGAGCCAGGCCAGGAAGAACAGGCCGAGCAGCAGCATGCCGAGCCCGGTCCACAGGTTGATGTTGATGCCCTCGGCCTTGTCGATCGCCGCGTCGGAGTCGGTCAGACCGGTGATGGTGACGATGACGCCGTAGACCACGAAGAGTCCACCGATGATGCGCCGGATGTCGAAGAGACGCGCGGCCGTGGCCGACTTGGTCTCCAGCTCGGCGACTTCCCGGGCGACTTCCTCTTCGGACCAGCCGTGGCGTTCGGGGTGCTGTGCGCTCATGGTGTTTCCATCCTCCCGCGTCAGAACGAGAACGGGATGTAGCAGGCGGCGGCCAGGATCACCGCGCCCCAGCCCAGCAGGGCCGGCTTGCGGTACCAGGCGTCGTCGCCCTCGGCGGGCGGCTCGGACATGCCGGGGGAGCGGGTGCCGTAGACCAGGCCCTGTAGTTCGGCGGTGGGCTTGGGCGCGGTGAACAGGGACACGGCCACCATGACGACCGCGCCGGCGACGAAGCCCGCGATCGCGGAGACGAAGTTGGCGCCCTGGTCGGAGGGGATGTCGATCACGCCCTGCTTGTAGATCCAGAAGTAGTTCAGCATCGCGACGGTGGTGCCCGCGATCAGGCCCCAGAAGCCGGACTTGACGGAGGCCCGCTTCCAGAACATGCCGATGATGAAGACCACGAACATCGGGACGTTGAAGAAGGAGAACAGCGTCTGCAGGTAGGCCATGATGTTCGAGAACGACGACGCGAGGAACGCGGTGCCGATCGAGGCGAGCACACCGATGGCGGTGATGAGGCGGCCGAAGCGGACGTAGTAGGCGTCCTCGCGGCCCGTCTTGACGTACTTCGCCCAGATGTCGGTGGTGAAGACGGTGTTGAAGGAGGACACGTTGGCCGCCATGCCCGCCATGAACGCGGCGAGCAGGCCGGTGACGGCGATGCCGAGGACGCCGTTGGGCAGCAGCTGTTCCATCAGATAGGGGATGGCGTCGTTGTACTGAAGGTCCGAGCCGGAGGTGCCGATCTTCGGCACGAGGACGGCGGCGACCAGGCCGGGGATCATCACCAGGAAGACGATGAAGATCTTGGGGAAGGCGGCGATCAGCGGGGTCCGCTGGGCGGCGGAGAGGTTCTTCGCGGACAGGGCGCGCTGCACCTCGGCGAAGTTGGTGGTCCAGTAGCCGAAGGACAGCACGAAGCCGAGGCCGAGGACGATGGTGAGCCAGTTGGCGCCGAGCGGGTTGTCGCTGCCGATGCCGGTGCCGCCCCAGGCGGTCATGAAGTTGTCGCCGTGGGAGGCGCTGAGGGAGTCGCTCAGGCCGTCCCAGCCGCCGACCTTCTTCAGGCCGAGGACGGTGATGGGGATGAGCGCGGCGAGGATGACGAAGAACTGAAGCACCTCGTTGTAGATCGCCGAGGACAGACCGCCCAGGGTGATGTACGCGAGGACGAAGAAGCCGGCGACGACGATCGCCACCCACTGCGGCCAGCCGAGCAGGGCCTCGACGACGATCGCGAGGGCGTACAGGTTGACACCCGCGATCAGGATCGCCGCACAGGCGAACAGGATCGAACTCAGCAAGTGGGCGGCCCTGTCGAACCGCAGGAGCAGGAACTCCGGCACCGACCGCACCTTGGAGCCGTAGTAGAACGGCATCATCACCAGGCCGAGGAAGACCATGGCGGGGATGGCGCCGATCCAGTACCAGTGCGTGGTGTACACGCCGTACTGGGCGCTGTTGGCGGCCATGCCGAGGATCTCGGTGGCGCCGAGGTTGGCGGCGATGAACGCCAGGCCGGTGACCCATGCGGGCAGGGAGCGCCCGGACAGGAAGAAGTCGAGGCTCGTCTTCACCGAGCGCCGGGCGGCGAAGCCGATGCCGAGGACCACGACGAAGTAGATCGCCAGGATCGTGTAGTCCAGCCAGTTCGTGGGGAGCCGTAGCTCCGCCGCCAGATATGCGGGGTCTGTGGGGGTCTGCATTGCGCACTCGCTTCGTTCGCAAACTGATCTGGAGCGGAACCTACGCCTCCGCGTTTATTTTTTGAACACTTCTGTTGGGGTTCTTTGTTGGATTGTGATGCACAGCCCCCTTCCCGGGGGTGATGAGTTGTGGTGTGTTATGTTCGATTGTGTTGAGTGATTGGGTGCGGGCATCGAGGAGTCCGGCGTGAAGAAGACCTCTACCCGGCTGGCGGACGGCCGCGAGCTCATCTACTACGACCTGCGCGACGACCACGTCCGCGACGCCGTCGACCGCCGGCCCCTGGACCGCACGGTCACCACCTCCGAGGTACGCCACGACGTCCTCCTCGGCGACGCGGTCGCCGTCGCCTCCCACCGGCAGGGCCGCACCTACCACCCGCCCGCCGACGAATGCCCCCTGTGCCCCTCCGAAGGCGACCGGCTCAGCGAGATCCCCGACTCCTCCTACGACGTCGTCGTCTTCGAGAACCGCTTCCCCTCCCTCGCCGGCGACTCCGGCCGCTGCGAGGTCGTCTGCTTCACCTCCGACCACACCGCGTCCTTCGCCGGCCTGAGCGAGGAACAGGCCCGCCTGGTCCTGGACGCCTGGACCGACCGGACATCGGAGCTGTCGCATCTGCCCTCCGTCGAGCAGGTGTTCTGTTTCGAGAACCGGGGCGCGGAGATCGGCGTGACCCTCCAGCACCCCCACGGGCAGATCTACGCATACCCCTTCACCACCCCCCGCACCTCGCTGATGCTGCGCCAACTGGCCGCACACAAGGAGGCCACCGGCGGGGAGAACCTCTTCGACGCCGTCCTCGCGCGGGAACTCGCCGGGGAACGTGTCGTCCTGGAGGGTGAACACTGGGCGGCCTTCGTGCCGTACGCCGCGCACTGGCCGTACGAGGTGCACCTCTACCCCAAGCGCCGCGTGCCCGACCTGCTCGGCCTCGACGAGGCCGCCCGCACAGAGTTCCCCCAGGTCTATCTGGAACTCTTGAAACGGTTCGACCGGATCTTCGGAGAGGGGGAGCCGCCCACGCCGTACATCGCGGCCTGGCACCAGGCACCCTTCGGCGCGCTTGAGGACTTCGACGGGGTCACCCGCGACGACTTCGCGCTCCACCTGGAACTTTTCACGATCCGCCGCACGTCCGGCAAGCTGAAGTACCTCGCGGGCTCCGAGTCCGGCATGAGCGTGTTCATCAACGACGTGCCCCCGGAGGGCGCGGCCCGGCGACTTCGAGAGGTTGCGAGTTCATGAGCGGTAGGTACCTGGTCACCGGCGGGGCGGGATACGTCGGCGGCGTGGTGGCCCAGCATCTGCTGGAGGCCGGCCATGACGTCGTCGTCCTCGACAACCTGTCGACCGGTTTCCGCGAGGGCGTCCCCTCGGGCGCCACGTTCATCGAGGGCGACATCCGCGACGCCGCGCAATGGCTCGACCCCTCGTTCGACGCCGTCCTCCACTTCGCCGCGTACTCCCAGGTCGGCGAGTCAGTCGCCAGGCCCGAGAAGTACTGGGACAACAACGTCGGCGGCACCATGGCCCTGCTCGCCGCGATGCGCGAGGCCGGCGTGCGCAAGCTCGTCTTCTCCTCCACCGCCGCCACCTACGGCGAACCCGTCCGCACCCCCGTCACCGAGACCGACCCGACCGCGCCCACCTCCCCCTACGGCGCGACCAAGCTCGCCGTCGACCACATGATCACCGGCGAGGCCGCCGCCCACGGCCTCGGCGCGGTCTCCCTGCGCTACTTCAACGTCGCCGGCGCCCACGGCGACTTCGGCGAGCGCCACGACCCCGAGTCCCACCTCATCCCCCTCGTCCTCCAGGTCGCCCAGGGCCGCCGCGAGGCCGTCTCCGTCTTCGGCGACGACTACCCCACCCCCGACGGCACCTGCGTCCGCGACTACATCCACGTCGCCGACCTCGCCGAGGCCCACCTCCTCGCCCTCGGCGCCGCGACCCCGGGCGAGCACCTGATCTGCAACCTCGGCAACGGCAACGGCTTCTCCGTCCGCGAGGTCATCGAGACCGTCCGGCAGGTCACCGGTCACCCCATCCCCGAGGTCGTCGCCCCGCGCCGCGGCGGGGACCCCGCGGTCCTGGTGGCCTCCGCCGCAAAGGCCCGCGAGAAGCTCGGCTGGAACCCGACCCGCGCCGACCTCGCCGGGATCGTCGCGGACGCCTGGGAGTTCACTCAGAAGATCGCAAGGGAGCAGTAGTGGCGGCACAGCAGGTACGGGACGACTTCACCGCCCTGTACGGACGAGACCCCGACGGGGTGTGGGCGGCACCCGGCCGCGTCAACCTCATCGGCGAGCACACCGACTACAACGACGGCTTCGTCATGCCGTTCGCGCTGCCGCACACCGCCGTCGCCGCCGTCGCCCGCCGCGACGGCGGCATCCTGCGCCTGCACTCCGCGGACATCGACGCCGGCGTCACCGAACTCCGCCTCGACGACCTCACCCCCGACTCCGACAGGACATGGACCGCCTACCCGGCGGGCGTCGTGTGGGCACTGCGCGAGGCCGGCCACCCCGTCACCGGAGCCGACATCCACCTCGCCTCCACCGTCCCCGCCGGCGCCGGCCTGTCCTCCTCGGCCGCGCTGGAGATCGTCGTCGCGCTCGCCCTGAACGACCTGTACGACCTCGGCCTGAAGGGCTGGCAGCTCGCCCGCCTCAGCCAGCGCGCCGAGAACGTCTACGTCGGCGCCCCCGTCGGCATCATGGACCAGACCGCCTCCGCCTGCTGCCGGGCCGGGCACGCCCTGTTCCTCGACACCCGCGACCTCTCCCAGCGGCAGATCCCTTTCGACCTCGCCGCCGAAGGCCTCCGCCTCCTCGTCGTCGACACCCGCGTCAAGCACTCCCACAGCGAGGGCGAGTACGGCAAACGCCGCGCCGGCTGCGAGAAGGGCGCCGCCCTCCTCGGCGTCGACGCCCTGCGCGACGTTCCTCACGACGGCCTCGACGACGCTCTCGCCCGGCTCGGCGACGAGGAGGAGGTCCGCCGCCTCGTCCGCCACATCGTCACCGAGAACCACCGCGTCGAACGCGTCGTCGCCCTGCTGACCTCCGGCGACACCCGCGCCATCGGCCCGGTCCTCACCGAGGGCCACGCCTCCCTGCGCGACGACTTCCGCATCTCCTGCCCCGAACTCGACCTGGTCGTCGACACGTCCCTCACCGCAGGCGCCCTCGGCGCCCGCATGACCGGCGGCGGCTTCGGAGGCTCCGCGATCGTCCTTGTCGAGGAACCCGACGCCGCCTCTGTCACCAAGGCAGTCGAACACGCATTCACCGACGCGGGCTTCACCCCGCCCCGCGTCTTCGAAGCGGTCCCGGCGGAGGGCGCCCGCCGGCTGCTCTGACCGCCCCGCACAGCCGGGGGCGGCGTCCCCTCACAGGCCGCCCCCGCTTCCGCCGGCCCGCAGGGCCCTGGTCCCGGCCGCCGCTGCGGCACCGGTGGGGCATCGGCCGTTGCGAGGGCGGACCGGCGTACGAGAACCGGCTGCACCAGCCGTACGGAAAACCGGTGACCGCCGCCGGCGATCTCGGCACGCTCACGATCGAGACCACCGGTCTGGCCCCTGTACGGCGCCAAGGACAGGGGACTCGACCCCGATGACGACCGAGCGGTCAGTCCAGCCGCTTCACCAGCGTGTACTCCGTGATGCCCGGCGGATAGTCGGGGATCGTGCACACCACCTCGTAGCCCTGTTTGCGGTAGAAGTCCGGGGCCTGGAAGTCCCAGGTCTCCAGCCGTACCCGGCGGCAGGCGCGTTCGGTGCGGGCCAGGTGTTCGGCCTCGGCCAGCAGGCGGGAGCCCAGGCCCGCGCCGCGGTGGCTCTCCTCCACCCACAGGTACGCCACGTGCATCCACGTCGCCCAGGTGCGTCCGACCAGTCCGCCGACGAGGGTGCCGTCGTCGTCCGTCGCCCACAGGTGCAGCGGCTGTTCCCGCTCCGGGCGCAGGGCGCGCAGGATCGGAGAGGCCGCCGTGTTCGTGTCCCGGAGGCGCTTGTAGAGCAATTCGCGCCGGTTGTTGTCCACTTCCGCCTCGATACGAATCATGCGGCACACCATAAACGCGTCCGGCCGGACAGTTCCGCAAATGCCCTTCCGCTCGACGCGAGCAGCCCTACCCTGTGAACAGCACCGGTGGGGGCCGGTGCTGTTCAGGGGGCGAGACAGTCGGGTACGGCGCCCGAAGCGGGGGTAGCAGTTCCGGTACGGCGGCGGCCGTCCGGGCGGGGGCTCCCCGGGCGTCGTACCCACGCCGGTCGGTGCGTCAATCTCCGGACCAGTGGGGGGTCATCAATGGTTCGTATCCGAGTCCTGGTCGTCGACGACCATCGCATCTTCGCCGAGTCGCTCGCCGCCGCACTGGCCGCCGAGCCCGACGTCGACGTCGCCGCCGCCGGCAGCGGCCCGGCCGCGCTGCGCTGCCTGGAACGCGCCGCGGCCGAGGGCCGCCGCTTCGACGTCGCCCTCGTCGACGCCGACCTCGGCGGCAACATGCCCGGCGGGCGCACCGCCGTACCCGTGCAGGACACCAACGCCGACGGCCTCGTCGACGGCATCTCCCTCGTCGCGGGCGTCCGCGCCGCACAGCCCGCCGTCCGCACCGTCGTCCTCGCCGAGAAGGACGACCCGCACCGCGCCGCCCTCGCCCTGCAGGCCGGCGCGAGCGGCTGGGTCGCCAAGGACTGCTCGCTGTCGAGGCTGCTCACCGTCATCCGCGGCGTCCTGCGCGACGAGACCCATCTGCCGCCCGCCCTGCTCACCGGCGTCCTGCGGGAGTTGACCGCCGCCCGCAAACACCGCACCGAGAGCGAACGCCTCGTCGAATCCCTCACCCCGCGCGAACGCGAGGTGCTGCGCTGCATGGTCGCCGGCCTCGGCCGCAAAGCCGTGGCCGAACGCCTCTACCTCTCCCCGCACACCGTCCGCACCCACATGCAGAACGTCCTCGGCAAACTCGGCGTGCACTCCACCCTCGCCGCCGTCGCCCTCGCCCGCCGCGCCGGCGTCGGACCCGTGGACCTAGCCGGGAATGTTGTCGAACGGGGCGGTCAGCTGGCGTAGCAGCGCCGCCAGTTCACCGCGCTGGGCGTGCGACAGCTCCCCGAGGATCGCCCGCTCCTGGGCGAGCAGCCCCGCCAGCGCCTGATCGGCACGGTCCCGGCCCTCCTCGGTCAGCCGCACCAGCACCCCACGCCGGTCACTGGGGTCCGGCAGCCGCTCCACCAGGCCCTTCTGCGCCAGCCGGTCGATACGGTTGGTCATCGTGCCCGACGTGACCAGCGTCTGCGTCAGCAACTGCCCCGGCGAGAGCTGATACGGCGCACCGGCGCGCCGAAGCGCCGTGAGCACATCGAACTCCCACGGCTCCAGACTGTGCTCGGCGAACGCCAGCCGGCGCGCCCGGTCCAGATGCCGGGCCAGCCTGCTCACCCGGCTGAGCACCTCGAGCGGTTCCACGTCGAGGTCCGGACGCTCCCGGCGCCACGCTGCGACCAGTCGATCGACCTCGTCCTCCATGACGATCAGTGTAGTGGTTGTGTCGATGTGAAGTCTCTTGACGTCAAGATATCTGTGGGGGCAGGCTGGAATCCGCAGCGGCCCCGCAGACGTCCACGGCAATGCCCGGCGCCCCGTGGTGCCCGCCGCACCGTCCGAGGCACGGCGCCCCGCGACCACCGCCGCCCCGACCGCCCGACCCCGTCCGCAGCCGTACGAGGAGGCCCTCATGACCGCCACCGCCTGGGACCCCGCCCAGTACCTGCGCCACGCCGGCCACCGCGCCCGCCCCTTCACCGACCTCCTCGCCCGCGTCCCCGCCGGCATCCTCGTGGGCCTGGTCGCACCCGACTTCGCGGTGGAGCTGAAGCCGATCGGCACCGGCTTCGTGAACCTGATCAAGATGA
>NZ_JALLGL010000133.1 GCF_023072675.1 Streptomyces sp. XM83C | reverse complement strand
GATGCAGCCTAGTCGCGTGGGCTCGGATATGTGTAAAAGAGACAGCCACCCGAGGCCCCCGCCGCCCCGCGGCTGCCGGCCCGCCGCACGTCCGGGGCCGGGCCGGGACGGCCGAAGGGGAGGAGCGCCGGGCGGGACACCGGCACCGGTGGGACCCGGCCCGCGCGCCAGGCCGCCAGGCCCGTCGTCGTCGCGATGAACAGCACCGCCGCCACCGGCACCGCGAACAGCGCCGGCGTGTGCCCGGGCAGCCCCTGCCACACCCCGACCGCGTCCCCGAGCCGGCCCGGCACCCGACTGCCGAGAGCCTCGGTCAGTGCAGCCGCGGCCACCGCGCCGAGCAGCGCGTACGCGATGTGCTGGAGCAGGAAGACCCGTACGACCTGGCCGGGCGTGAAACCGACGGCCTTGAGGATGGAGATGTCCCGCAGATGCCCCCGGATGCGGGTCGCGATCGCCCCGTGCACGGCGAGACCCGCCGCCACCAGCGCGCCCAGCCCGAACAGACCGAGCACCTGCCCCAGCAGCCGGGTGTCGCCCTGCGCCTCGGCACGGGCCTGCTGCCAGGTGGACACCTCGCCGATCGCGCCCGCGCCGAGCACGGTGACGGCACGCTGCACGGCGTAGTCGGTGTCGCCCGGCTCGGCCAGCCGCAGCCCCACCACCTGCCCCTGCGGGTCGCGCACCGCCGACGGCAGCGCCCACACCAGGCCCGGCTGCTCACCGGGCCGGTAGTGCGGTTCGGCGCTGTCGGCGACACCGAGGACGGTCACCGACCGTCCGGTGCCCGGCAGCGCGAGCCGGTCACCGGGCCCGGCGAGCAGGGCGCGGGCCAGGCTGGACTCCAGGACGACACCGTCGGGCGCGGCCGGGTCCAGCCAGCGCCCGGCGGTCAGCAGCGGCCGGCCGACCGACGGCTCCTCGGGGGTGGCGCGCAGCTCCACGGAGGCGCGGGCGCCGCGCGAGGCGAGCGTCGCGGACTCGGTGGCGTACGGCCCGGTCATGGCTTCCACACCGCCGATCACGGACAGCCGGCCGGCGTCGGCGGAGGCGGAGGTGTGCAGCCACACATGGGCGCCGCGCGCCTGCGTGAACACCCGCTGCCACGGGTTGGTGGCGTATCCGAACAGGGCCGTGGCCAGCAGCAGCGACACCACGATCCCGGCGGTGGCGAGGACCAGGAACAGCGCCTCGCCGCGGTGCGTCCGCAGATCGGAGTGGGCCCAGCGCAGGGTGGCTCGCATCTCAGTCCCGCAGTTCCAGCACCCCGGAGATGCCCTTGCCGCGGGCCGGGGCGCCCTCCAGGGTCGCGTCGTCGGCTATCCGCCCGTCGAAGAAGCTGATCACCCGGTCCGCGGCGCTCGCCAGCCGGGCGTCATGGGTGACCATCACGATGGTCTGGCCGCGCTGGTGGAAGCGGGACAGCAGCCGCATCACCTCACGGGTGCCCTTGCTGTCCAGGCTGCCCGCGGGCTCGTCGGCCAGCAGCAGCGGCGGATGGTTGACCAGGGCGCGGGCGAGGGCCACACGCTGCTGCTCGCCGCCGGACAGCTCGCCCGGCAGGCTGCGCTCCTTGCCGGTCAGGCCCAGCTCGCCGAGGAGCGCCTCCCGTTCGGCGCGGGCCCGCTTCGGCGACAGGCCGGCGAGCAGCGCGGGCAGCTCCACGTTGTCGGCGACGGACAGGTTCGACACGAGGTTGAAGAACTGGAAGACGATCCCGATCCGCTTGCGGCGCTCCACCGCCCAGCGGGCCTCGCTCCACCCGTCGGCGCACACCTCGTCGAGCCAGATGCTGCCCTCGTCGGGCCGCTGCAACCCGCCCAGCAGATGCAGCAGCGTCGACTTGCCGGCGCCGGACGGGCCGGTGACCGCGACGAACTCGCCCCGCCGCACCGACAGGCCCACGCCGCGCACGGCACGCGCGGGGGCGCCCTCACCGTGGTGCGTCTTGACCAGGCCCTCGGCGCGCAGCAGGGGAGCGGAGGTGCCGCTCGGCTCGGCGCTCACTGCTGTTCCTCCAGCTCTTCCTGGCATCGCTCCAGCCAGTCGAGGTCGGCCTGGAGGTGCAGCATCGCGCCCTCTATCAGCAGATGGGCGATGCGGTTGTCCCGGTCCTCGGCCGCGGCCAGTTTCGACAGACTGCGCATGGTGTTGAGGTACTGGCGCCGCTGCCGGTTGATCAGGGCGATCTGGTCGGCGAGACCGGTCTGCGGGGCGAGCGCCAGCTTCATGAAGAACTCGTCCCGCACGCGCGGCTCGTCCTCGGTCTCCTCGAACCAGGCGTGCAGCGCCTCCCGCCCGGCGTCGGTGAGGTGGTAGACCTTTTTGTTGGGCCGGCTGGACTGCTCGACGTCCTCGCCCTCGATCAGCCCGGATTTCTCCAGGCGGCCGAGGGTGACGTAGATCTGGCCGACGTTCGGCTGAGGGTACGCCGAGCCCAGCAGTTGCTCAAGGTCCTGCTTCAGCTCGTAGCCGTGGGCCGGACCACGGGCCAGGAGTGCCAGGAGAGGCAGGCGCACGCCGTCGGTCCTCCTGTCTCATCCAATGTGCTCCAGGCCCTAGTATCGCGCATACCTAACAGGTATACATGGCCTCTGACCCCGGGCGAGGATGCCGTGGCCGGTGTACAGGGAGGAACCTATGCGGTGGATCCACGCCGCCGGTAGGGGCCTTCTCGTTCTCCTGGTCGTACTGACCGGTCATGTCGCCGCCGGGGCCCGCGCCGACGTGGAGCCCGGCTCCGCGCGGGGGCCGCTCACCCTGGCCACCGCGGGCGACCTCACCGGCTATCTGGGCCCCCTGCTGGAGGGCTGGAACCGCACGCATCCCGGGGAGCGGGTGACGCTCGTCGAGCTGCCCGACTCCGCCGACGAGACCCGCGCGCAGATGGTCACCGACCTGCGCGGCGGGCGCGGCCGGTTCGACGTGCTCAACATCGACGTCGACTGGACGCCGGAGTTCGCCGCGGCCGGCTGGATCCGTCCGCTGGAGCGCGGCCGGTTCCCGCTGGACTCCTTCCTGCCGCCGGTCGTCGGCACGGCCACCTACGACGGCAGGCTCTACGCCGTCCCCTATGTCACCAACGCGGGGCTGCTGCTGTACCGCAAGGACGTCCTGGACCGTGAGGGCCTGCCGCCCCCGCGCACCTGGGCGGAGCTGGAGCGGGACGCGCGGACGGTGGCGCCGAAGTACGGCCTCGACGGTTACGCCGGACAGTTCCTGCCGTACGAGGGGCTGACGGTGAACGCGGCCGAGGCGGTCTACTCGGCGGGCGGCACCATCCTCGGTGACGAGGGCGCCCGGGTCACCGTCGACTCCGCCGCGGCCCGCGAGGGCATCGGCTTCCTGGTGCGGGGCGTGCGCGAGGGGTGGATCCCGCGCGAGGCGCTGACGTACAAGGAGGAGGAGTCCAAGCAGGCGTTCCAGGACGGCCGGCTGCTCTTCCTGAGGAACTGGCCCTACGCCTACGCCGTGGCCTCCGCGCCCGGTTCCCCGGTCGCCGGGAAGATCGGCGTGGCCGCGCTGCCCGGGCCCGACGGTCCCGGCACGAGTGTGCTCGGCGGGTCCAACCTGGCCGTGAGCAGTCACAGCCGGCACCCGGAGTCCGCCGCCCGGCTCATCGCGTATCTGACCAGCGAACCGGTCCAGCGGCAGGTCCTCACGCGCGGCGCGCTGCCCCCGGTGCGTGCCGCGCTCTACGACGACCCGGAGCTGATCCGGCGTTTTCCCTATCTGCCGACGCTGCGCGCGAGCGTGCTGACGGCCGCGCCGCGCCCCAAGAGCCCGCGGTACGACCAGGTGAGCCTCGCGGTGCAGGCGGTCGTGCACGACGCGCTGACCGGGCACGAGACGCCCGCGACGGCGGTGCGGCGCCTGGCCGACGAGCTGGCCGCGCTCTCCCGCCGTTAGTCGGCGACAACCCCCCTCTCTAGTTACTTGTTAAGTAACGCGGACATCTCAACTGCTCGCGATGTGTCCTGATTCATACTGATTTTCCAGGTCAACCGGCCAGTAGCTTCTGTTCTTCTCATTGACACCATTCTGAAGCCGCTACCTAACATGCATGCATGTTCGTTAAGTACCGCTGGTGGCGTGACGCGGTGATCTACCAGGTCTACGTCCGCAGCTTCCTGGACAGCACCGGAGACGGCATCGGCGACCTCGCCGGCGTCCGCAACGGGCTGCCGTACCTCAAGAAGCTCGGCATCGACGGGATCTGGCTGAGCCCCTTCTACCCCTCACCGCAGCACGACCACGGCTACGACGTCGCCGACTACTGCGACGTCGACCCGGTCTTCGGCGACCTCGCCGAGTTCGACCTGCTCATGACGCAGGCCCGCCGCCTCGGCATCAAGGTCCTGCTGGACATTGTCCCCAACCACTGCTCCAGCGAGCACCCGTGGTTCCGTGAGGCCCTGGACAGCGAGCCCGGCAGCCCCGCCCGCGCCCGCTTCCACTTCGCCGACGGCCGCGGCCCCGACGGCAGCGAGCCGCCCAACAACTGGCACGCGATGTTCGGCGGACCGGCATGGACCCGGATCACCGAGGCCGACGGCCGGCCCGGCCAGTGGTACCTGCACATGTTCACCCCCGAGCAGCCCGACTGGAACTGGCGCACCCCCGAGGTCGCCGCCGAGTTCGAACGCGTCCTGCGGTTCTGGCTCGACCGGGGCGTCGACGGCTTCCGCATCGACGTCGCCGCCGGCCTGTACAAGCACCCCGAGCTGCCCGACTCCGACGACCCCGAGGCCGACGCCCGCACCCGCGACTCGGTCAACCCGCTCGCCTGGAACCAGCCCGAGGTCCACGACGTGTGGCGGCGCTGGCGCGCGATATGCGAGGAGTACGCCGAGCGCGACGGCCGCGAACGGCTCCTCGTCGGCGAGGTCTCCGTGCCCACCGCCCGCGAGCACGCCCGCTACGTCCGCCCCGACGAACTCCACCAGGCGTTCTTCTTCGACCTGCTCAGCGCCCCCTGGGACGCCGACGCCTTCCGCAAGGTCGTCACCGAGGCCATCGAGGACATCGCCGGCACCGGCTCCACCGTCACCTGGGTCCTCAACAACCACGACCAGGTCCGCACCGTCACCCGCTACGGCGAACCCGCCCCCGAGGGCAGCGGCCTCGGCCCCGCCCGCGCCCGCGCCGCCGCGCTGCTGATGCTGGCGCTGCCCGGCGCCGCGTACATCTACCAGGGCGAGGAACTGGGCCTGCCCGAGGTCGTCGACCTGCCCGACGACGTACTCACCGACCCGATCTTCCGCCGCACCGGCAGCCGCGCCCGTATCCGCGACGGCTGCCGGGTGCCGCTGCCCTGGTCGGGACAGGCCTCCCCGTTCGGCTTCACCTCCGGCGTGGAGGGCGCCAAGCCGTGGCTGCCCCAGCCCGACTACTTCGCCGAGTACGCCACCGACCGTGCCCTCGCCGACACCCGCTCCTTCTGGCACCTCTACCGCGACGGCCTCCAGCTGCGCAAACAGCTCCCGCAGCTCGGCGAGGGCACCCTGCGCTGGCTGGACACCCCGCCCGGCGTCCTCGCGTTCGTCCGCGGCGAGGGCCTCGTCTGCGCCGTCAACTTCGGCACGGCCCCCACCCCCGCGCCCGTACCGGGCACGCCCCTGCTGTCCAGCGCGCCATGCGAACCCGGCGTGCTGCCCGGCTCCACCGCCGCCTGGTGGATCGCCGACCTCTGACATCCCCCCGGATCTCCCGCTCGTCCGTACCCCCGTCCTGAAGGGACATCAACGATGATGCGACGACGCACCACCCTGCTCACCGGCTGCACCGCCCTCGTCCTCGCCCTCGGCGCCACCGCCTGCGGCGGCGACCCCGTCTCCGCCGGCGGCGGCGACAAGTCGCTCAGCGGTCAGACCGTCACCGTGGCCGGCGTCTGGTCCGGCAGCGAGCAGAAGAACTTCCAGAAGGTCCTCGACGCCTTCACCGCGAAGACCGGCGCCAAGACGCAGTTCGTCTCCACCGGCGACAACGTCTCCACCGTCGTCGGCAGCAAGATCGAAGGCGGCAACGCCCCCGACGTGGTGATGGTCCCGCAGGTCGGCGTCCTCCAGCAGTTCGCGCAGAAGGGCTGGCTGAAGCCGCTGTCCCCGACCGCCACCAAGTCCATCGACGCCGGTTTCGCGCCCGTGTGGAAGAAGTACGGCAGCGTCGACGGCACCCTGTACGGCCTCTACTTCAAGGCTGCCCACAAGTCGACCGTCTGGTACAACCCCGACGCCCTCGCCCAGGCCGGCGTCCAGCCCCCCAAGACCTACGACGACCTGCTGAAGGCCGGCCACACCGTCTCCGACTCCGGCCTCGCCGCGTTCGCCGTCGCCGGGCAGGACGGCTGGACCCTCACCGACTGGTTCGAGAACATCTACCTCTCCCAGGCCGGCCCCGAGAAGTACGACGCCCTCGCCGCGCACAAGCTGAAGTGGACCGACGCCTCCGTCGTCACCGCCCTGGACACCCTCGGCAAGCTGTTCAAGGACAAGCAGCTCATCGCCGGCGGCCAGAAGGGCGCCCTCAACACCGACTTCCCCGGCTCCGTGGAGAAGGTCTTCGGCCCCAAGGCCGAGGCCGGCATGGTCTACGAGGGCGACTTCGTCGCCGGTGTCGCCAAGGACCAGTTCGGCAGGACCATCGGCAAGGACGCCGACTTCTTCCCGTTCCCCGCGGTCGGCGGCGGCCAGGCCCCCGTCGTCAGCGGCGGCGACGCGGCCGTCGTGCTCAAGGACGGCAAGAACTCCGACGCCGGCATGAAGCTCGTCGAGTTCCTCGCCACCCCCGAGGCCGCCGCCGTGTGGGCCGAGGCCGGCGGCTTCCTCTCCCCGAACAAGCAGCTCGACCTGAAGTCCTACGGCGACGACGTCACCCGCGCCACCGCCAAGTCCCTCGTCGACGCCGGCGACTCCGTCCGCTTCGACATGTCCGACCAGGCCCCCGCCGCCTTCGGCGGCACCAAGGGCGCCGGCGAGTGGAAGATCCTCCAGGACTTCCTGCGCGACCCGTCCGACCCGAAGGCGACCGCGCAGAAGCTGGAAGACGCCGCGGCCAAGGCCTACCAGGGCTGATCCACGATGACCGCGACCGCCGTCACCAAACAGACGCGGCCGACGACGACCCCCGCGCCCGACCGGGTACGCCGTACCCGGCGGCGCGGGCGGATCATCGCCCTGCTGTTCGTCTTCCCCGCGCTGCTGCTGCTGGGCGCCCTCGTCGTCTACCCGGTGCTGTTCTCCGTCGGACGCAGCTTCTTCGACGCCTCCGGCACGAAGTTCGTCGGCGGCGAGAACTACACCGAGATGTTCCGCGACCCGGCCACCCTCAAGGCCATCCGCAACACCACCATCTGGGTCGTGGTGGCGCCCGCCCTGCTCACCGGCCTCGGACTGATCCTCGCCGTCCTGGTGGAGAAGGTCCGCTGGGCCACCGCGTTCAAGCTGCTGCTGTTCATGCCGATGGCGGTCTCCTTCCTCGCCGCCGGCATCATCTTCCGCCTCGCCTACGACGAGGACCCCGACAAGGGCGTCCTCAACGCCGCCGTCGTCAGCGTCCACGACGCCTTCGCCGGCACCTCCACCTACCCGACGGCACGCGCCCGCGAAGGACAGGGCCTCACCAAGGACGCCGACGGCGCCTGGCGCACCGCCACCGCCGTCCAGCCCGGCACCACCGTCAACCTCGGCCTCGTCGGCGTCCAGCCCGACGACCTGCCCGGCGGCGCCGAACCCGCCCAGCAGGCCGCCGCCCGCACCGCCGGCCCCGGCGAACTCACCGGCACCGTCTACCTCGACTTCACCCCCGGCGGCGGAGGCAGACAGGGACAGGTCGACGCCGAGGAGAGCGGCCTGCCCGAGATGAAGGTCGAAGCGGTCCGCAACGGAAAGACCGTCGCCTCCACGACCACCGCCGCCGACGGCTCGTACCGCTTCGACGACCTCGATCCCGGCAGCTACACCCTCAAGCTCCCCGCCTCCAACTTCGCCCCGCCCTACGAGGGCATCTCCTGGCTCGGCCCGACGCTGGTCACCCCGGCGATCATCGGCGCCTACCTGTGGATCTGGACCGGCTTCGCCATGGTGCTGATCGGCGCCGGACTGTCCACCCTGCCCCGCGACGCCCTGGAGGCCGCCCGCATGGACGGCGCCAACGAGTGGCAGATCTTCCGCCGCATCACTGTCCCGCTGCTCGCGCCCGTCCTCACCGTCGTCTTCGTCACCCTCGTCATCAACGTGATGAAGGTCTTCGACCTCGTCTACATCATCGCGCCCGGACCCGTGCAGGAGGACGCCACCGTCCTCGCCACCCAGATGTGGCTCGTGTCGTTCGGCGGCGGCAACAACCAGGGCCTCGGCAGCGCCCTCGGCGTCCTGCTGCTGCTCCTCGTCATCCCCGCGATGGTCTTCAACGTCCGCCGATTCCGAAGGAGCCAACGATGAACACGGCCCTGAACCGGGTCAGGCGCGGCCTCGGCAGCGCGGTCGTCCAGGCCTTCCTCGTGGTGATCGCCCTGGTGTGGATGACACCCCTCGCCGGACTGTTCCTGTCGTCGCTGCGGTCCGCCGAGGACACCGCCAAGGGCGGCTGGTGGACCGTGTTCAGCAGCCCCGGCCAGCTGTCCTTCGACAACTACTCGGCCCTGCTGAAGAACGCCGGCATCACCCAGGCCTTCTGGAACACCGTGATGATCTCGGTGCCGGCCACCGTCCTCGTCGTGGTGATCGCCGCCCTCGCCGGATACGCCTTCGCCTGGCTGGACTTCCCGCTGCGCGAACCGCTGTTCCTGCTGGTCGTCGCCCTGCTCGTGGTGCCCGTGCAGATCGGCCTGCTGCCCGTCGCCAAACTCTTCGGCCAACTCGGCCTGTTCGGCACCATCCCCGGCGTCGTCCTCTTCCACGTCGCCTACGGACTGCCCTTCGCCGTCTTCCTGCTGCGCAACTACTTCGCGGAGATACCGAAGGAGATGCTGGAGGCCGCCCGCATGGACGGCGGCAGCGAATGGCGGATCTTCACCCGGCTCGTGCTGCCCGTCGGCCGCCCCGCCATCGCCTCCCTGGCGATCTTCCAGTTCCTGTGGGTGTGGAACGACATGCTGGTGGCGCTGCTCTTCGCCGACAGCTCCTCCCAGCCGCTGACCGTGCAGCTCCAGTCGCAGATACGGCAGTTCGGCAGCAACGTCGACGTGCTCGCACCGGGCGCGTTCGTCTCCCTGGTCGTGCCGGTGGTGGTGTTCTTCGCCTTCCAGCGGCACTTCGTCCAGGGCGTCATGGCGGGCTCCGTCAAATAGCCGCCCCGCCCAGGGGCCCGCACATGCGCGGAACGCCGGACAGGCCCAGCCCGTCCGGCGTTCCGCATGTCCCGGCGACCGGCCGTCAGGCCGTCGCCGGCGGGTACAGCGACCTCGGCAGCTTCGACGCGGCAGCCGCGTCCAGCAGCCACAGCGTCCGCGACCGGCCGTACGCGCCCGCCGCCGGCGCCTGGATCTCACCCGCGCCCGACAGCGCGATCTTGGCGGCCTGCGCCTTGTCCTCACCGGCCGCCAGCAGCCACACCTCACGAGCCGCGCGGATCGCCGGCAACGTCAGCGAGACACGGGTCGGCGGCGGCTTCGGCGCGCCGTGCACACCGACGACCGTACGCTCCGTCTCCCGCACCGCCGGCAGCTCCGGGAACAGGGACGCCACATGCGTGTCCGGGCCCACACCCAGCATCAGCACATCGAACGACGGCACCGCGGCGTGGTTCTCCGGACCGGCCGCACGGGCCAGCTCCTGCGCGTACCCGGCCGCCGCCGCGTCCGCGTCCGCACCGTACGGACCGTCCGACGCGGGCATCGCGTGCACCCGCTCCGGGTCCAGCGGCACCCGGTCCAGCAGCGCCTCACGGGCCTGCGTGGCATTGCGGTCCGGGTCGCCCTCCGGCAGGAACCGCTCGTCGCCCCACCACAGATCCAGCCGCGACCAGTCGATCGCGTCCCGGGCGGGCGCCGCCGCCAGCGCGGCGAGCACCCCGTTGCCGTTGCGGCCGCCCGTCAGCACCACGGACGCCTGCCCCCGCGAGGACTGCGCGTCCACGATCCGCGTGATCAGCCGGGCCGCCGCGGCCTGCGCCATCAGCTCCTTGTCGCGGTGCACGACCAGCTGCGGGGTGCTCACTTCGCCGCCGCCTTTCTCCCCGGGGACTTCCGCGCCGTCTTCGACACCGCCTGCTTCGCGGGAGCCTTCACCGCGTCCTCGACGGGCGTCGGCACCGCGACCGGCTCCGCCGCCGCACGCGCCGCATCCTGCGGGGACTTCCCCGTCAGCAACCGGTCCACCCCGAACCGCAGCGCCGACGCGTAGGTGTCGTCCGGGTCCAGCCGGCGCAGCTCCTCCGCGATCAGATCGGACGTCTCACGCCGCTTCAACGCCACCGCCCGGTTCGGCTGCCCCTCGATCGACAGCGTCGCGAGGGTGCCGTCGGGCCGGTCCAGGGTGATCTCACCGCACGTGGTGTCCATCCGCACCGCGGTCAGACCCGGCCCGTCGGACAGGGAGCGCCGCACCGGCACGTCCAGCCGGTCCGCCAGCCACATCGCCAGCAGCTCACAGCTCGGGTTGAACTCCTCGCCCTCCACCTCGACGGCCTTCACCTCACAGGTGACCTGGTCGAGCGCGGCGGCCAGCATCGACCGCCACGGCGTGATACGCGTCCAGGCGAGATCCGTGTCACCGGGCGTGTAAGCCCGCGCCCGCGCCGCCAGATCACGCACCGGCTGCTCGGCCGCGTAACTGTCCGTCACCCGGCGCTGCGCCAGCGCGCCCAGCGGATCGTTCGCCGGGTCCAGCGGCGCGTTCACCGGCCACCACACCACCACCGGGGCGTCCGGCAGCAGCAGCGGCAGCACCACCGACTGGGCGTGGTCGGTCACCTCGCCGTACAGACGCAGCACCACCGTCTCGCCGGTGCCCGCGTCGGCACCGACCCGCACCTCCGCGTCCAGGCGGGACTGGGTGCGGTCGCGAGGCGAACGCGAGACACGCTTGATGACGACCAGGGTGCGCGAGGGATGCTCACGCGAGGCGTCCCCGGCGGCCTTCAGCGCGTCGTACGCGTTCTCCTCGTCGGTGACGATGACAAGGGTGAGCACCATGCCGACAGCCGGGGTGCCTATCGCCCGGCGGCCCTGCACCAGCGCCTTGTTGATCTTGCTGGCCGTGGTGTCGGTCAGGTCTGTCCTCATGGCCGGCGCCAGCTCCGTCCGTCTCGCTCGAGCATCTGATCCGCCTCGACGGGACCCCAGGTGCCCGCCTCGTAGGTCGCGGGCCGGCCGTGCGCGTCCCAGTAATCCTCGATCGGGTCGAGGATCTTCCAGGACAGCTCGACCTCCTCGGTCCGCGGGAACAGGTTCGCGTCGCCGAGCAGCACGTCGAGGATGAGGCGCTCGTACGCCTCCGGGCTGGACTCCGTGAACGACTCGCCGTAGGCGAAGTCCATCGACACGTCGCGGATCTCCATCGACGTGCCCGGCACCTTCGAACCGAACCGCACCGTCACGCCCTCGTCCGGCTGCACCCGGATCACGATGGCGTTCTGGCCCAGCTCCTCCGTCGCCGTCGTGTCGAACGGCGAGTGCGGGGCCCGCTGGAACACCACCGCGATCTCCGTGACCCGGCGGCCCAGCCGCTTGCCGGTGCGCAGATAGAACGGGACGCCCGCCCAGCGGCGGTTGTCGATGCCCAGCTTGATCGCGGCGTACGTGTCCGTCCTGGAGGCCGGGTCGATGCCCTCCTCCTCCAGATAGCCGACCGCCCTCGCGCCGCCCTGCCAGCCGGCCGTGTACTGGGCGCGCACCGTGTCACGCCCCAGGTCCTTCGGCAGCCGCACCGCGCCCAGCACCTTCGTCTTCTCCGCGGCGAGCGCGTCCGCGTCGAAGGAGGCGGGCTCCTCCATCGCGGTCAGCGCCAGCAGCTGGAGCAGATGGTTCTGGATGACGTCACGGGCGGCACCGATGCCGTCGTAGTAGCCGGCCCGGCCGCCGATGCCGATGTCCTCGGCCATCGTGATCTGCACATGGTCGACGTACGACCGGTTCCAGATCGGCTCGAACATCTGGTTGGCGAACCGCAGCGCCAGGATGTTCTGGACGGTCTCCTTGCCGAGATAGTGGTCGATCCGGAACACCTGCTCCGGCGCGAACACCTCGTGCACGATCCCGTTCAGCTCCTCGGCCGACTTCAGATCGTGGCCGAACGGCTTCTCGATGACCGCGCGCCGCCAGGAGCCGTTCCTCTGGTCCGCCAGCCCGTGCTTCTTCAGCTGCTGGATCACCACGGGGAACGATTTCGGAGGCACCGACAGGTAGAACGCGAAGTTGCCGCCCGTGCCCTGCGCCTTGTCCAGATCCTCGATCGTGGAGCGCAGCCGCTCGAACGCGTCGTCGTCGTCGAAGGTGCCCTGCACGAACCGCATGCCCTGGATGAGCTGCTGCCAGACCTCCTCACGGAAGGGGGTCCGCGAGTGTTCCTTCACCGCGTCGTGCACGACCTGAGCGAAATCCTCGTGCTCCCAGTCGCGGCGGGCGAACCCGACCAGCGAGAAGCCCGGCGGCAGCAGGCCGCGGTTGGCCAGGTCGTACACGGCCGGCATCAGCTTCTTGCGTGACAGGTCACCCGTGACGCCGAAGATGACCAGACCCGACGGCCCCGCGATACGCGGGAGCCGTCGGTCTGCGGGGTCACGCAGCGGGTTGCTGCTTGACAATTCAGTCCTCCGAGGGAGCCA
Organism: Streptomyces sp. XM83C; assembly: GCF_023072675.1. Taxonomy (GTDB): domain Bacteria; phylum Actinomycetota; class Actinomycetes; order Streptomycetales; family Streptomycetaceae; genus Streptomyces; species Streptomyces thermocoprophilus. The sequence continues at coordinate 3,634 of NZ_JALLGL010000133.1, read as the reverse complement.
GGCGCTCGAGCTCCGCCTGGGTCGACTTCAGCAGGTCGTTCCAGGACGCCTCGAACTTCTCGACGCCCTCGTCCTCCAGCAGCTGCACGACCTCGTCGTAGGAGATGCCGAGCTTCTCCAGCGCGTCGAGTTCGGCACGCGCCTGCTCGTACGTGCCCGCGACGGTGTTGCCGGCGATCTCGCCGCTCTCCTCCGTCGCCTGGAGGGTGGCCTCCGGCATGGTGTTCACGGTGTTCGGCGCGACCAGCTGGTCCACGTACATGGCCGGCTTGTACGCCTTGTCCTTCACACCGGTGGAGGCCCACAGCGGACGCTGCTTGTGCGCGCCCGCCTTCTCCAGCGCCTGCCAGCGGTCCGAGGAGAAGACCTCCTCGTACGCCTGGTAGGCCAGCCGCGCGTTGGCCAGAGCGGCCTTGCCGCGCAGCGCCTTCGCCTCGTCGGTGCCGAGCGCGTCGATCCGCTTGTCGATCTCGGTGTCCACGCGGGACACGAAGAACGACGCCACGGAACGGATCTTCGACAGGTCCAGGCCGCGCTCCTGGGCCTTCTCCAGGCCGGTCAGGTACGCGTCCATGACCTCGCGGTAGCGCTCCAGCGAGAAGATCAGCGTGACGTTCACGCTGATGCCGAGGCCGATGACCTCGGCGATCGCCGGCAGGCCCGCACGCGTCGCGGGGATCTTGATCAGGGTGTTGGGCCGGTCGACCAGCCAGGCCAGCTGCTTGGCCTCGGCGACGGTCGCACGGGTGTCGTGCGCCAGGCGCGGGTCGACCTCGATGGAGACCCGGCCGTCCTGGCCGTCGGTGGCGTCGAAGACGGGCCGCAGGATGTCGGCGGCGTCCCGGACGTCCGCCGTGGTGATCATGCGGATCGCTTCCTCGACGGTCACCTTGCGGGCGGCGAGGTCGGCGAGCTGCTGCTCGTAGCCGTCGCCCGAGGAGATCGCCTTCTGGAAGATCGTCGGGTTGGTGGTGACGCCCACGACGTGCTGCTGGTCGATCAGTTCGGCGAGGTTGCCGGACGTGATCCGCTTGCGCGACAGGTCGTCCAGCCAGATCGCGACGCCTTCGTCGGAGAGGCGCTTGAGTGCGTCTGTCATGGAAATTACATCTCCTACGTGTCGTATATGAGCGTCAGCGCTGCGCGGCTTCGAGGGATTCCCGCGCCTTCGCGGCCACGTTCTCGGCGGTGAAACCGAACTCGCGGAAGAGGGTCTTTGCGTCCGCGGAGGCACCGAAGTGCTCCAGGGAGACGGTGCGGCCCGCGTCACCGACGTACTTGTGCCAGGTCAGGGCGACACCGGCCTCGACGGCCACACGTGCCTTCACGGACGGGGGAAGGACGCTGTCCCGGTACCCCTGGTCCTGCTCCTCGAACCACTCCACGCACGGCATGGACACCACGCGCGTGGGGATGCCGGCGGCCTGGAGCTGCTCGCGTGCCTCGACGGCGATGTGCACCTCGGAGCCGGTCGCGATCAGCAGGACCTGCGGCTCGCCGCCCTCGGCCTCCGCGAGGACATAGCCGCCCTTGGCGGTGTCCTCGTTCGGCTCGTACGTCGGCACGCCCTGGCGGGTGAGCGCCAGACCGTGCGGCTGCCCCTTGCCGAACTCCTTCGTCCAGCGCTTGAGGATCTCGCGCCAGGCGATCGCGGTCTCGTTGGCGTCGGCCGGGCGCACGATGTTCAGGCCCGGGATGGCGCGCAGCGAGGCGAGGTGCTCGACCGGCTGGTGGGTGGGGCCGTCCTCGCCGAGGCCGATGGAGTCGTGCGTCCACACGTACGTCACCGGCAGGTGCATCAGCGCGGACAGCCGGACGGCGTTGCGCATGTAGTCGGAGAACACCAGGAAGGTGCCGCCGTAGATGCGGGTGTTGCCGTGCAGGGCGATGCCGTTCATCTCGGCGCCCATGGAGTGCTCACGGATGCCGAAGTGGATGGTGCGGCCGTACGGGTCCGCCTCGGGCAGCGGGTTGCCCTCGGGCAGGAACGACGACGTCTTGTCGATCGTGGTGTTGTTCGAGCCAGCGAGGTCGGCGGAGCCGCCCCACAGCTCGGGGATGACCGCGCCGAGCGCCTGTAGCACCTTGCCGGAGGCGGCACGGGTGGCGACACCCTTGCCGGGCTCGAAGACCGGGAGCTTCTCCTCCCAGCCGGTGGGCAGCTCGCCCGCGGCGACACGGTCGAACTCGGCGGCCCGCTCCGGATTGGCGTCACGCCACTGCTGGAGGGACTTCTCCCACTCGGCCCGCGCCTGCGCGCCGCGCTCGACGGCCTTGCGGGTGTGGGCGATGACCTCGTCGGAGACCTCGAAGGTCTTCTCCGGGTCGAAGCCGAGGACCCGCTTGGTGGCCGCGACCTCCTCGTCGCCGAGGGCCGAGCCGTGCGCGGCCTCGGTGTTCTGCGCGTGCGGGGCCGGCCAGGCGATGATCGACCGCATGGCGATGAACGACGGCCGGTCGGTGACGGCCTTCGCCTCCTGGATCGCCGCGTAGATCGCTGCCGGGTCCAGGTCGCCGTTCTCCTTCGGCTGCACGCGCTGCACGTGCCAGCCGTAGGCCTCGTACCGCTTGACCGTGTCCTCGGAGACGGCGGTCTCGGTGTCGCCCTCGATCGAGATGTGGTTGTCGTCCCACAGCAGGATCAGGTTGCCCAGCTTCTGATGGCCGGCGAGGGAGGACGCCTCCGCGGAGATGCCCTCCTGGAGGCAGCCGTCACCGGCGATGCAGTAGACGAAGTGGTCGAAGGGCGACTCGCCGGCCGGGGCCTCCGGGTCGAACAGGCCGCGCTCGTAGCGGGCGGCCATCGCCATGCCGACGGCGTTGGCGACACCCTGGCCGAGGGGGCCGGTGGTGGTCTCCACGCCCTTGGTGTGGCCGTACTCCGGGTGACCCGGCGTCTTCGAGCCCCAGGTGCGGAAGGCCTTCAGATCGTCCAGCTCCAGACCGAAACCGGCCAGGTAGAGCTGGGTGTAGAGGGTCAGGGACGAGTGGCCGGCGGACAGCACGAACCGGTCGCGCCCGACCCAGTCCGGATCGGCCGGGTCGTGCCGCATCACCTTCTGGAAGAGGGTGTACGCGGCCGGAGCCAGGCTCATCGCCGTGCCGGGATGGCCGTTGCCGACCTTCTGTACGGCGTCGGCGGCCAGGACGCGGGCGGTGTCCACGGCCCGCTGGTCCAGCTCGGTCCACTCGAGGTCTGTGGTGGTCGGCTTGGTGCTCACCCTGATTCAGGGCTCCTCTCCACATGTCGAATACCGGTATTCCGGGCACGCGCCCACCGGCTGCCGGTGCGTTTCTCGCCCACCGGCCGCAGTCGAGCCTACCCTCGTAAACACGTGCGTTTTGCGCCTCGAACCAGACTGCCGGGATCGTTGCCGATCCGCCTCTCGACCGGGCCGTTTCCCGGTTTGGCACATGAATACGGACGCGCTCATCTGACTGCTCAATCGAGCTTCGAATCGCACGGAGGAACATGTTCGGGAGTACCCCTCGAAGAGTTCCGGGAACGCCTCCGGAACAGCTCGGTGAACTTCACGTCATGGGTTCCCGCCGGGTTGCCGCCGGGGTTCCCGGAACACTCCGGTCAGGGTTCCGACACGGGGGGCGGTGCGGGTTCCGGCGCGGGGGATCGGTG
>NZ_JALLGL010000132.1 GCF_023072675.1 Streptomyces sp. XM83C | reverse complement strand
CACGTCGGCCGACAGGCCCGTGATCCTCCGGTCGCTGATGATCGCTGCACGAGACACATTCCCCACCACACGACCATGATCGACGATCGGGAACTCGACGCCTCACCGCCTACCGTGCACGAGCTCGCTAGAACCCAAGCCGGCCGGGGCCCTTCGTCGTGCGGTGGTGGCGTACGGCCGTCAGCTTCTGTCGATGTGGACGTTGGTCGACTTGACCCTGGCCGTGGCCTCCATGCCGACCTCCAGGCCCAGCTCCTCCACGGCCTCGCGGGTCAGGAGGGACACCAGCCGGTGCGGTCCCGCCTGGATCTCGACCTGGGCGGCGACATCGCCGAGCTTGATCGCGGTGACGATGCCGGGGAAGGCGTTGCGGACGGAGGTGTGCGGGGTCTCCTCGTCGGTGCCGCCGGAGCGGGCGAGCTCCACGGAGAAGGCGGCCAGATCCCGGCCGTCGATCAGTCGTCGTCCGCTGTCGTCGCGGTGGGTCGTCATGCGTCCGGCGTCCGCCCAGCGTCGCGCGGTGTCGGGGCTCACGCCGAGCAGCCGTGCTGCCTGGCCGATGGTGTAGGACTGCATGCCGGTCACGATAGGCGGGCGCCGCGCCGGAGGAGCGGCGGGTACGCGTAGGGCCGGTGCGCAGTGGTCGACTGCGACCGGCCCCCGTGGTGTGCAGTGGGCGGCGGATGCCGTCCGGCTCAGGCGGCGGTCACCACCTGGGTGGCGCCCAGCGGGCGGTGCGGGGCGATGATCTTGCCGTCCGGCAGAAGCTCACCGGTGTCCTCGAAGAGGAGAACGCCGTTGCAGAGCAGGCTCCAGCCCTGCTCGGGGTGGTGTGCCACGAGACGGGCGGACTCCCGGTCGGCGGACTCGGCGGTGGGACACGGCGGCTGGTGCTGACACATGGGTGGGATCTTTCGCTCTGTCGTGATCATTCCGGCCCCCGTAGATGACACGTTCGGTTGGATTCCAGTGTTCCCCTGCGAGTGTCTTTCCGCAGGCATTTTGCTGCACCGTTCTCACTGAATGATGACGCATCACCCGGCCGGGCGGTTCAATTCAACCGCACTGTCACTTTGGGTGGTTGTTCGTGGCCCAGAGTGTCTAGTCCGGGCGGGCGGTAAAACGTCTGAGCGAGTAATCGCTCGGACGAGCGAAATGCTGATCGCATAGCCGGAAAGGGCGCCGGAGGCGGACATAAGTGTGCCCCGGTCGCGGAAATGCCGCGCCGGGGCACAAAGCGGAGCTGTCAGGCGGGCGTGCCCAGCAGGGGTGGCGGTGCCGTCGGGGTCGCGCGGTGGGTGAGGACCGGGAGCAGGTCGGCCACGCGGTGCGGCAGGTGCGCGGCGATACCGGGCGGTGCCGGGGCCAGCGGCACCAGCAGGTCGGTGCCGGCCGGCTGTCCGCTCGTGCCGTCGGAGGACGGGTCGCCGTGCAGCCACAGCGTGAGCATGTACAGGCGGGGCACGGACAGCAGGCGCGCCTGATACGTCTGGGTCGCCGACTCGGCCTGGCGCAGAGCGCGCTCGGTGGAGGTGACGTACGGGCCCTCGAAGAAGTGCGAGAACGTCCAGCCGTCGGCGGTCAGCCGGGTCTCGGCGGCGGCGACGGCGCGGTCACCGCACCGGATCAGGAACCGCCAGCCGGCGAGCCGGGTGGCCGTGACGCCCTCGGGTGTCACATGGTCCAGGACGTGCAGGGGCAGGGGCAGATCGGGGGTCGCGGGCTGCTGGGCGGAACGCAGCGAGGGCGTTCGGGCTTCGCGGACAGCTGTGGGGGAACCGAGTGCCGTGAGGACGGTGCGCAGGGCGGGCGCGGGAGCCGGGGGGACATGCAGCGGCATGGTGGGACGCCTCTCGTTCGACAGGCACAGGTGCGTGAGGGCGGGGCGTGGGCGGACGACGCTGTCAGCTCTCGATCGAGGCCAGAGAGGCGGGCCCAGGGGTGTGGGACGTGTGGGACGTGGGGTGCGCGTGCCGCCTGTCGTCGGGTCACCACGACGGCGGGCGGGGCACGAGGGGCGCCCGCCTTCTGCCTTGTGTGCGGAGTTTATACGACACGTGTTCAGGGTGTGTTTCGCCTAGCGGTTTCCGTGACACTCGGCAAGAGGCCATCGAGACGACGATACGCGGGAATCCTCCCGGTTTCGAACCGGCCCCGAGGTGGGTGACCTCGGCTTGGGCGTTTTCAGCGGTCGGCCAATTCTCGTAGGCGTATTTCACGAGGCGCGCAGCCGCGAAACCCCGCCCCGCCGCATGCCCGGTGAATGTGCCGCCGGACTCCGCCCCAAGCCTAGCGGGCGGGGCCGCCGCGCGGGACGTTATCGATCGCATACGCGGGGCATCATCCACCCTGACCCGGACACCGGCGGCCGGACGGCAGACCGACCACCCCCCCAGGAAGGGACGCGTTGCATGGGCGAGAAGGTCGTGGCAGGCGAGTTCGACCTGTCGGATCGCCAGCGCTATCGCGAGAAGCTGCGGCAGTGCCTGTCAGGACTGGAGCGGCTTCTGGCCCAGCAGCGGTTCGACCGTCCGAAGAATCTGATGGGCCTGGAGATCGAACTGAATCTGGTGGGCGCCGACGGGCAGCCGAAAATGCTGAACGCGCAAGTGCTGGAACGTATCGCGAGCCGTGACTTCCAGACGGAACTGGCCATGTTCAACCTGGAGGTGAACATAGCCCCGCACCGGCTCGGAGGCCGCGTTTTCGACCGGCTCGCGGAAGAACTGCGTACGGCTCTGGCATATGCCGACCGAAAAGCGGGAGAGGTCGACGCCCGCATAGCGATGATCGGCATTCTTCCCACGCTGGACCGGGACGACCTGGTCTCGTCCAATCTTTCCGATGTCGACCGTTACACCTTGTTGAACGATCAGATCGTCGCCGCGCGCGGAGAGGAATTCACCCTCGACATCGACGGCGTCGAGCGATTGACATGCACGTCGAAGTCGATCGCCCCCGAGGCCGCCTGCACATCCGTGCAACTGCACTTGCAGGTCACGCCGTCACGTTTCGCCGATGTGTGGAACGCGGCGCAGGCCGTCGCCGCCGCCCAGATCGCCGTGGGCGCCAATTCCCCGTTCCTGTTCGGCCGTGAACTGTGGCGCGAGTCCCGCCCGCCGCTCTTCCAGCAGTCCACCGACACCCGGCCGCCCGAACTGCAGGCGCAGGGCGTACGGCCGCGCACCTGGTTCGGCGAACGGTGGATCACCTCGGCGTACGACCTGTTCGAGGAGAACATCCGTTACTTCCCCGCCCTCCTGCCGATCTGCGACGACGAGGACCCGCTGACGGTGGTGGCGGCCGGCGGCGCGCCGAGGCTCTCCGAGCTCATCCTCCACAACGGCACCATCTACCGCTGGAACCGGCCGGTGTACGACGTCGCGGACGGCGTCCCGCACCTGCGCGTGGAGAACCGGGTCCTGCCCGCCGGCCCGACCGTCGTCGACGTCGTCGCCAACGCGGCCTTCTACTACGGCGTCGTACGCGCCCTCGCCGAGGACACGCGGCCGGTGTGGACCCGGATGCCGTTCGAGGCCGCCGCCGCCAACTTCGACACCGCCTGCCGGTACGGCATCGACGCCCGCCTGGAGTGGCCGCGGCGCGGCCGGCTCGGCGGCACCACCGAGGTCGACGCGGTGAGCCTGGTCCGCGACGAACTGCTGCCGCTCGCCGAGGCCGGGCTCGACGCGTGGGGCGTGGAGCGAGCCGACCGGGACCTGTACCTGGGCATCATCGAGGAGCGGTGTCGGCGCCGCACCAACGGCGCGTCCTGGCAGGCCGCCACTTTCCATCGCGCGCTCGAGGCAGGCCTGTCCCGCGATGCCGCGCTGGCGGCCACGACGCGGCGGTACCGGGAGCTGATGAATCAGGGCGAGCCGGTCCACACCTGGCCGGTGGGGCTGCCGGAGCCGGTACCGGCGGGGTGACCCGGCGAGCGCCGGGCGGGTGGCCGTGCAGCCGGCGGCACCACCGGATCCGTGGCACCGGCGGGCGGCGTGCCGGCCGTCGGCTGCTGTACGGCGGTGACAGCCGGCCCCGGCCGGGGTGCCTCCGGCGCGCGGGTGCCCGAATCACCGCCCCTGCCGTGGCCCCCTGCGCGGGCTGCCGTGTGTCCCCTCCGTAGGCTCTAGCGAGGCCCCGTGCCGGTGGAGACCGGAGGTCGCGGGGGCTGAGCGACTGGAGGCGGCAGGTGGCGGAGACCCTTCCCGAACAGCGGCTGACGCGGCGGACGCTGCGTGACGAGACCCTGCTCGTCCTCGCGTTGTCGCTGGGCGCGAGCGGCGTGTCGGCGTTGATCAGCTTCATCGGGTCGGTCACCAAGCCGGGCGGTCTCAAGGAGCAGGCGGCGACGCTGAACGCCTCGGCCGCGCCCGGCCGGCCCTGGCTCGACCTCGCCTGGCAGTTGTTCGACATCGCCACGGATCTGGTCCCGGTCGCCCTGGTGGCGCACCTCCTGCTGCGTGAGGGGCAGAACCTGCGCACCCTCGGCTTCGACCGCACCCGGCCGCTGACCGACCTCGGGCGCGGCGCGGCCGTCGCCGCGGTGATCGGCAGCACAGGCATCGCCTTCTACCTTGCCGCCCGGGGCCTCGGGTTCAACCTCACCGTGGTCCCGGAGGCGCTGCCGGACGTGTGGTGGAAGTACCCGGTGCTCGTCCTGTCGGCCGTGCAGAACGCAGTCCTGGAGGAGATCATCGTCGTCGGCTATCTGCTGCGGCGGCTCGGCCAGTTGGGGTGGACGCCGGGCACCGCGCTGGTGGCCAGTGCCGTGCTGCGCGGCTCGTACCACCTCTACCAGGGCATCGGCGGCTTCGTCGGGAACATGGTGATGGGCGTGGTGTTCGTCCTGCTGTACCGGCGCTGGGGCCGGGTCGGCCCGCTCGTGGTGGCGCACTCGCTGCTCGACATCGGCGCCTTCGTCGGATACGCGCTGCTCGCCGGCAAGGTCGACTGGCTGCCCACCGCCTGACCCGGCGCGCGGAAGAAGGGGGGCGCACGGCGTTGTCGTACGCCCCCTTCGTGCTGTTCCGCCGGGCCTCAGGCCAGCAGCTCGCCGTCGATCACGGTGACCGCGCGACCGCTCAGCAGGGTGCGGTCGCCGCGCAGTTCGACGCGGACCCGGCCGGAGCGGGGCGAGGCCTGAAGCCCGGTCAGCTCGGCGCTGCCGAGGCGTGGGGACCAGTAGGGGGCGAGGGCGGTGTGGGCGCTGCCGGTGACCGGGTCCTCGTCGATGCCGAGGTTCGGGAAGAAGCAGCGGGAGACGAAGTCGTAGCCCCGGGACGGGTCCTCGGCGCGGGCGGTGGCGATGATGCCGCGGCTGGAGTAGGCGCCGATCGCCTTGAGGTCGGGGGCGAGGCCGCGGACCGTCTTCTCGTCCGGGAGTTCGAGGAGCAGGTCTCCCACGTTCGGGCCGGTGTCGAAGGCGGTGCGCGGCTCGGCGCCCAGTGCCTCCGCGACGCCGTCGGGGACGGCGGTCCCGGTGAGCGGGGCGGTGGGGAAGTCCAGGGTGATCGAGCCGTCCTCGCGCGGCGTGGCGACGAGGACGCCGCTCCGCGTGGCCAACCGGACCGGGCCCTGGTGCGCGCCGGTGGTGGCGAGGACATGGGCGGTGGCGAGGGTGGCGTGGCCGCACATGGCGACCTCCGCCGCCGGGGTGAACCAGCGCAGCGCCCAGTCGGCCTCGCCGCCCTCGGGCAGCCGGTGGGCGAAGGCCGTCTCGGCGTGGTTCACCTCCATCGCCACCTTCTGGAGCCACTCGTCGTCGGGGAAGGCGTCGAGCAGCATCACACCGGCCGGGTTGCCGGAGAAGGGACGGTCGGTGAAGGCGTCGACAATTCGGATGCGCATGGTCCGACGGTAGCGGGGGAGCGGAGGCGTGGGACAAGGCCAATGCCCGGACGGTGGACCCCTTTCGCGGTACGGGCGTGAGCGCGTCCGGGGCAGGGGCGACCGCTCGCTGTCGCGCAGGCGCGGGCCGATGCGTGAGGTCGTCGGCGTCGCTGTCGGTGTTCGAAGAGGCCCGCCCTTGCGGCCTTCGGCCTGGGGTTTTCCGTCAACGGCACGCTCGTGCGCCGATCGCTGGGGGCCAGCTGGGACACGCCGTTCGAGGCTGTGGACCCGGTACGGGAGTTCAGCCGGCACAAGGACGGCCACGGGTTCGCGGGCCGGTACCACTCGTCGACGATGCGGGATCACGTCGGCTGCGAGTCGTGGCTGGAGCGGGACTGATCCTGCTGGACCGCGATCCGCACGTGGTCGCGATCGCCTCGCAGCCGTTCTGGCTGCACTGGCACGGCACACGCAAGCGTCGGCACGCTCCTGACTACTTCGTCCGGCTGTCCGACGGCGGCGCCCGCATCGTCGACGTCCGGCCCGAGGATGAGATGGATGAGGCGACGCGGGAGGCGTTCAACGCGACCAGGCATGCCTGCAGGGCCGTGGGCTGGGACACCCGCGAGGGATGCGGGGCCCCCATACAGTCCGAGGCGAGCTTCGGCGTCAAGCCGCTGACCTGTTCGAGAGCCAGCCGGCAGAAGAGACACCGCAAGCGCCACCCCGCCAGCCAGAGGCGTCGGGAACGCTGCCGGATCTGCCGAAAGGTCATGGTCATGCGTATTGGGCAGCGACGTCCTCTCTGCTCGTCGGCCTGCCGACGAGCCGCCTACCTCGAACGGCAGCAGCGGCGCACGCCACAACCCGAAGCACCTTCCGGACCGGAAGCCGAGGCATCACCGCTCTGTTTGATCTGCGAAGTCCCCCTGCCGCCGAACGCTGCCGAGAGCGGGCGCCGCACGTGTTCTCAACGCTGCCGACAAGCGGCATATCGCTGGCGGACATCACCACCGCGTCCGACTCGCCCATCGGTCCAACCCTGGAACCCGACACCGACACCCCTGGGGACATGCGAAGTCTGCGGGCACCCGCTGCCTCCCGGCCCCGGACGACGCCGCACATGCTCAGGACGGTGTCGGCAAAGAGCCCACCGCTGGCGCACCCATCCATCTGAAGAACACCGCACTCAACAAGCAGCCCCAGAGTCCCCGAACCCCAACCCGCCGCCCGAACCCGCAGCTTCACCCATCACGGTCGGGGCGAGGGCTGACGCACTCGCCCCGACCCGCAACGAGTCACCGGAAATGCCACCCTGCACAGTCTGTTTGGGCCCGCTGCCCGAAGGACGCAGCAGGTCACAGCGCCGGACGTGCTCCCAGCGTTGCCGTCAGAAGGCATATCGCCAACGCAAGGCGATGCTTTTGTGAGTCTGTCCTCGAACGTCCAGGCCGGTCAGTTCAGCAGGGCAGTTGTGAACGTCTGACGGTGATCCACCAGCCAGGTCTGCATGCGGTCCCAGCGTTCCCATCCACCACGCTCGGCCAGCGCCCGGAGATAGACGAGATCTCCGTCGGCCACGCGGCGGGCGACGAAGGCCCGGCAGACCTCCGTGGCCTGCTCGATGACACCGGGCAACTCGGCACGGTCCCCTGCCGAGAGGCCGTAGCCGTCGGCAAGAATCCGCAGCCGTGCGGCCGCGTCCAGCCCGTGGGGATGGAGAGCAGCCGCGGACTCGGGATCAAGCATGGGCACCCAATAGCGGGCGGTCATGGCGATGTCCCAGAGGGCACGGCCCGGGGCCGCCAAGTCGAAATCGATCAGGGCCACGGCACGACCGTCGCGGAAGACGACGTTCTCCGGGCACACATCGTTGTGGCACAACATCGTTCCCCCCTCCGGGTCGGCGAGGTCCGGGGGCCACTCGGCACGGGTGTCGACCGCGATGGCCGCGCTGGTCTCATGCAGACGCCGCAGCAGGCTCCCCACCGATTCGAGGGCAGAACTTGTCATCGCCCAGTCCGGGAACGGCGGCAGAGCCACCTCGCCAGGGATGAAAGTCAGATACTCATGGCCATCCGCGGTGAGACCGACAGGGGCCGGCGCCGCGTCGAAGCCGTGCTCCTTCAGCGCAAGGAGATAGGCATGCAGGGCGTGCGCGTTGCGCGGTGCCGGTCGCTCCACCAACTCCCCCCGGCGGAAGACCGCCCCCGCGTTCACCATCCCGCCGACCAGCGCCTCGTCTTCAGCCGTCATGAGGATCACGCTATCGCCGGATCGGCCCGCGCGGGCCGGGCTGCACTCGACGTGGATCAACGCACGACAGAACGCGCGACGCGGAATCCCACGTCGTCGACCTGGAAAGTCGGGTGGCTGCGGCGCCGCGCGGAGGCCCGACAACTCCAGTGCTCATCGAACCAACCACCGCCACGGAGCACCCGATAGGCGCCATAGACCTCGGCGTCGTAGACATCCCAGCACCAGTCCCAGACGTTGCCGAGCATGTCGTACAGCCCCCACGAGTTGGGGCGTTTGCCGCCCACCTCGTGGATGCGCTCGTTCGAGTTGCCGCGGTACCAGCCGATCTCGTCGAGATCCCCGTAGTGCGGCCCGGTCGTCCCGGCCCGGCAGGCGTGCTCCCACTCGGCTTCGGTCGGCAGTCGATACCCGTCGGCGGACGCGTCCCACTCGACATCTTCGGCCTCGGCACGGAAGTGGTACGCGGGCGTGAGGCCGGCGCACTGGGACAGGGCGTTGCAGAACCGCGCCGCGTCCCACCAGGACACGCACTCGACCGGCAACTGGTCCCCAGAGGTGGTACTCGGCCGCTGGCCTGTGATCTGTGCGTACAACGCCTGGGTGACCGGGAATGCCGCGAGCTGGTAGGGCGCGAGCTCGACCGACCAACTTCGCTGAGTCCGCCGGTCCGACAGCGTCACCTGCCCCGGCGGGATGGCGATCATCTCGTTGCCCATCATCACGTCCATGATCAGGAGATCCTAACGAGGCCTGCCAGTGCGAGAGCCGTCGGGATCGATCTCGGTTCTGGCGGCGCGGGCGGTGAATCGGTACGTCATGACGGCGTTCTACCAGTGCATCCTCTGGGCTTCCAGGCAGGGGCAAGACTGAGCAGAGGAATGGGCGGAAAGTGCGTCACCACCGTCACCCCAACCAGGATCCGCAGGTCAAGGTGCTGGTGCAGGCCTGAGACTGCGTCACCCGGAATCGCTCGGCAGAGCAGCTTCACTGAGACGAACAGCCGACACAGCACATTCGATGAGACGAAGTTGCATCCGAGCACCTTCGTTGAGACCTGAGCAACCTTCGCTGAGACAGGTCAGTCAGCGGCAGCTTCGGCAGAGGGTTGTCATGCGATGTGTTCCGATATATCGTTGAGGCATCGCGACAGATCAACGATGGATGGAGTGACGGACATGCACGGTCATGGATTCGGATTCGAGCGTGGGCACGGCGGTCCCGGCCCGCGCGGTATGGGCGGCTTCGAGCAGCGGCGTGGTGCCTTCGGGCCCTTCGGGCCGGGTGGACCCGGCGGGCACGGCGGTCCCGGATTCGGCTTCGGCGGGCCGGGCTTCGGACCCGGGCCCTGGGGCCCCCGAGGGCGGGGCGGCCCGCGCGGCCGGGCACGGCGCGGTGATGTGCGCGCCTCGATCCTGGCCCTGCTCAAGGACCGTCCGATGCACGGCTACGAGATGATCCAGGAGATCGCCGAACGCAGCGGAGGCACATGGAAGCCGAGCCCCGGCTCGGTCTACCCGACACTCCAGCTGCTGGAGGACGAGGGCCTGATCGTCAGCGAGAGCGAGGGAGGCAAGAAGCTGTTCTCCCTCACCGAGGCCGGCCGTGCCGCCGCGGACGAGGTTCCCGAGGCGCCCTGGGAGGAGGCCTCCCGTGGGGTCGACTGGGAAGCCCTCAATGACATCCGCCAGGCCGGTTTCGGCCTGATGGAGGCCTTCGGGCAGGTCTGGAAGACCGGCAACAAGGAGCAGCGCGAGAAGGCCCTCGGCGTCATCAACGAGGCCCGCAAGAAGCTGTACCTCATCCTCGCCGACGAGGACTGAGACCCGAGCCGCGGCCACGGCCGCCGGACCTTGCTCCGGCGGCCGTACCGGCGTGCCCACCGGGCCACCCCTCAGCCGATCCGGCGTATCAGCGCCGCGTCGAACACATCCCAGGCCCTCGGGAACCTGCTCTCCTCGTGGCAGTGCCACGCCTCCCAGAACAGGTCGGCGAGGAGCGCGTCCTTCGGGGCGTACACCCGGTAGACGTACTGTCTGCCGTCGACGGCCGGCAACGCGACCAGCCAGCACCTGCTGCTCTCCATTGCCCAGGGGACGTCGGCCGGGATCGGACCGGTTGCGCCCGGGGCGCGTACCGCGCAGCGCGCGCCCCTCAGATGCACGGGTCCGATCTCCTCCCCAAGGAGGAGCCGGCCCCCGCCGCGTCCACTCTGCGCGGGACGCGCAAATGCTCCGCACCGTGGATGCGGAGGTCAGGTGCGCCTGATGGGGTGGGAGCGTGCAACCCGGTACTCCCCCTCCCCGCACTCCGCGGCAGCCCGGACACGCGCCGGGCTCCCCGCACGGCGCCGACGACGCCTCCCGCATCGGCGCCGAACTCGCCGCGGTGGTCGCCGGTGCCCGCAGGCGGGCCGTGCGGGACGGGGACCGGCAGATCGACACCGCGCATCTGCTGCACTCCCTGCTGGAGACCGACCCGGAGGCACGCGCCGCGTGCGGCGGCCCGCAGCGCATCGCCCGCCTCCTCGGCTACCTCGTGCAGCGCAGCATCGGCTACGGGCTGCGCTGGCAGAGCACCGTCGAGGACTCCGGTGCCGTGCCCGTCCTCACCGAGACCGGCACGCTCTCCCCGCTCGCCGCGAGCGCCCTGGAGCACGCCTCCGCGCGGGCCGCCGGGCGCGGCGAGCCCGCCCGCGGCATCGACCTGCTCGCCGCGCTCGTGGCCGACCCGGACGCGCGTGCCGTCGAGGTGCTCACCGCCGCCGGGATCGGCGTACCGGAGGTGCCGTCCGGGACCGCGGGCGGCGCCGAGGCGTACGACGAGGGCGCCGGGCGCGATCACTGACGCACGGGCCCCGACCCTTTCTCCGGACCGGCCCCGGCCGCGCGCCTTCGGCGCTGCCGTCGGGCAGCGCCTGCCGTACGTCACGGGCCCCTCGGTCCAGTCGGTGAGACAGGTGTCATCGGGGGTGACGCTCCTGTCCGCGCCTGTCATCATGTGCCGGTGCACACGTCAGGAACCAGACAGGACGGCGCCGGGAAAGGCGTCGGACTCTCCCTCGCGCTCGCCTCGGCCCTCGCCTTCGGCGGATCGGGAGTCGCCGCCAAACCGCTGATCGAGGCCGGCCTCGACCCGCTGCACGTGGTGTGGCTGCGGGTCGCCGGCGCCGCCCTCGTCATGCTGCCGATCGCCGTCCGCCACCGGGCACTGCCGCGCCGCCGTCCCGCGCTGCTCGCCGGGTTCGGGCTGCTGGCCGTGGCCGGGGTCCAGGCCTGCTACTTCGCCGCCCTGTCCCGCATCCCCGTCGGCGTCGCGCTGCTCGTGGAGTATCTGGCGCCGGCGCTCGTGCTCGGCTGGGTGCGGTTCGTGCAGCGGCGGCCCGTCACCCGGGCCGCGGCCGTGGGCGTCGTCCTCGCCGTGGGCGGCCTCGCCTGCGTCGTCGAGGTGTGGGCCGGGCTCGGCTTCGACGCGCTCGGACTGCTCCTCGCGCTCGGCGCCGCCTGCTGCCAGGTCGGCTACTTCGTGCTCTCCGACCACGGCGGCGACTCCGGCGACGACGCCCCCGACCCGCTCGGCGTCATCGCCTACGGCCTGATCGTCGGCGCCCTCGTCCTGACCGTGGTCGCCCGGCCCTGGGGCATGGACTGGTCCGTTCTCACCCGCAGCGCCCCCATGAACGGCACACCCGTCGCCGCCTGGGTACTGCTCGCCTGGATCGTCCTGGTCGCCACCGTCGTCGCCTACGTCACCGGCGTGCTGTCGGTGCGGCGGCTCTCCCCGCAGGTCGCGGGCGTGGTGGCCTGCCTGGAGGCGGTCATCGCGACCGTCCTGGCCTGGGTGCTGCTCGGGGAACACCTTTCCGCACCGCAGCTCGTCGGCGGTGTCGTCGTCCTCGCCGGCGCGTTCATCGCCCAGTCCTCCACCCCTGCCAGGACGGACGGGGAACCGGTCGCGGGCGGCACCGCCAGCGGGGCCGAGCGGGAGTTGTCGGCGCGCGGAACGGCCGCCTAGGATGGGGATCATGTTTGCGGACGCACTCGTTCTTCCGCCCCCGGCCGCCTGAGGCGGGCCCTCGGTGCATCGCACCCGACGGCAGAAGCTGTCGGTGCCGGTCGCGCTGCCCGCAGAAGCATCCCGTTCCTGGAGTCCGTCGGCGGGCATCGGCGCAGTAGAGCCGTACAAAAGCTCTCTTCACTGACACAGCCACCCCCGTCATGAGTGGCGACCGCCGGCGCGTTCCTCCCGTCTTCTGCACGCGCGGAGAGAACTCGTGTCGTTTCCTGCATCCGGCCTGCCCGTCGGGCGAGGCCTGCTCTACCTGATCATCGCCGGTGCCGCCTGGGGCACCGCCGGAGCCGCCGCCTCCCTGGTCTACCGGTCCAGTGACCTCGGCCCCGTCGCCCTGTCCTTCTGGCGGTGCGCCGCCGGACTCGTACTGCTCGCCGCGGCCCGCATGCTGCGCCGGCGCGGCACGACGTCCGCCGCACCGGCACCGCTCGGGCAGCGGGTACGGCGCGCCCTCGCCACAGGACTGGGCCTCGCGGTGTTCCAGACCGCGTACTTCGCCGCCGTCTCCGCGACCGGCCTCGCCGTGGCCACCGTCGTGACGCTCGGCGCCGGACCCGTCCTCATCGCCCTCGGCGCCCGGCTCACCCTCGGCGAACGGCTCGGCGGCGGAGGCCTCGCGGCGGTCGCCGGGGCGATCGCCGGGCTCGCCGTCCTCGTCCTCGGCGGCGGAGGGGCCGATGTACGGCCGTGGGGCGTGCTGCTCGCGCTGCTGTCCGCCGCCGGGTACAGCGTGATGACGCTGCTCACGCGGCGCTGGGGGCGGGACGGGGGCGCGGACGCCTCCGCGACGACCGTGTCGGCGTTCGCCGTGACGAGCCTGTGCCTGCTGCCGTTCGCCCTCGCGGAAGGCGTCGTCCCGCACACGGTGGACCCGGTACGGACCGTGGCCCTGCTCGGCTACATCGCTGCCGTGCCGACCGCGCTCGCCTACGCGCTGTACTTCGCCGGGGCCGCAGTCGTCCGGTCGGCGACCGTGTCCGTGATCATGCTGCTGGAGCCGGTGAGCGCGGCGGTGCTCGCCGTCCTGCTGCTCGGCGAGCACATCACGCCCGCGACCTGCTGCGGGACGCTGCTGATGCTGGGCGCCGTCGGCGGACTGGCGCTGGCGGAAGCGCGAGGCGTCACCGCGCCCGCGTAGCACGACCGGGCGCCCGCGGGCCGGTGCCGGTCCCCGGGTGCCTCACCCGGCTATCGGGCGCGCCGCACCAGGTGCTCGCGGGCGGCGGTGTCGCGGGGACCGCGCCGGGCGGTCAGATTGGCCGCGATACGGGCACGGGTCTCCTCGGGCCGGTGACCGGCGTACTTGAACTTCGCACGCACCTCCACCACCTCCAGACGTATCCCGCGGATCCCCGGCAGCATCCGCCCGTACGGTGCCTCGCCGGGCGTCGCCCGTGCCGAACCGCCCTCCGGCTGGAAGTGGGCGACCTGGCGGTTGAGGAGGTCCGCCTTCTCCGCCGGGTCGTCCACGATGCGGGCGCGGCAGGTGAGCTGGACCGCCGTGTAGAAGCTGGTCGGGGTGCCGTGCTCCGGCGGCATGTCCGGGAGCGCCTGCCAGGGGCCGGGGACGAACACATAGTCGTCCACGACACTCAACGTGACCTGCGGGTTCGCCTGGAGGGCAGGCCAGAGGGGGTTCGGGCGGGCCAGATGCGTCACGGCCTCGTTGCGCTCCGGGTCGTACGCGAAGTGCAGCGGCTGGACGAACGGCGGCTCGCCCGGCAGCCCGTTGACCGCGAGCTGGCCGAAGTCGTGCGCCGCCAGCCAGCCCTGCCACTCGGAGTCGTCGCGGGGCGCGTCCCAGGGATGGATCAGCATCACAGGACCTTGAGGTAGTCGGGGAGGTCCGTGCCGGGCGCCAGAGCCGGATCGGGTACGGGGGTGTCGTAGCCCTTGCGCAGCGGGACCAGGCCCGCCCAGTGCGGGAGGCCCAGGTCCTCCGGCTCGTCGTTGACGCCGCCGGTGCGGAACTTGGCGGACACCTCGTCCAGGTCCAGCCGGATCACCGCGGTGGCCGCCAGCTCCTTGCGGTTCGCCGGGCGCGAGTCGGCCGCGCGGCCCGGCACGACATGGTCGACCAGCGCGTCCAGTGCCCGGCGCTTCTCCTCCGGGTCCGTGACCTCGTACGCCAGGCCGTGCACCACGACCGAGCGGTAGTTGATCGAGTGGTGGAAGGCCGAGCGGGCCAGCACCAGCGCATCGACGTGCGTGACCGTCAGACACACCGGCAGGCCCGGATCCGCCGCGCCGGCCATCCGCAGCGGGCGTGAACCCGTCGAACCGTGGACGTAGAGACGGTCGCCGACACGGCCGTACAGGGTGGGCAGGACCACGGGGGCGCCGTCACGGACGAACCCCAGATGGCAGACGTACCCCTCGTCGAGGATCGCGCGCACCGACTCCCTGTCATAACGGGCCCGGTCCGCGGAACGCGTGGGAACGGTCCGGTCGGTGGGGGTGTAGGCGTCGGCTCCCGCGCCCGGGTCCTGCATGATGTCCTCCCCGGATCTATTGCACTAGTGCATAATAGTCTTTGTGCTAGGAGAATATCGGATCGAAGGTCGACGTGCAGCCGAGATCGCGGCCAGCGTGGAACACGGGGTGGCGCAGGGCGCCCTCCGGCCGGGCCAACCGCTGCCCCCGATGCGGGAGTTGGCCGCGGCGCTGGGCGTGAACCCCAACACGGTCGCCGCCGCCTACCGCACCCTGCGCGAACGCGGCGTCATCGAGACCGCCGGACGACGCGGCAGTCGAGTCCGGCCCAAGCCGGCCACCACCGGACGCGAGTACATCGCCGTGGAGGTCACCGAAGGGGTACGGGACGTGTCCGCCGGCAACCCCGACCCGGCGCTGCTTCCTCCTCTCGGGCCCGCCTTCGCCGCAGCCGCCGAGGAGAACGACCGCGCACCCGTGCTGTACGGCGGCGCGGCGGTCGAACCCGAGCTGGCCCGGCTCGCCCGCGCCGACCTGGACGCCGACGGGGTGCCCGACGGGCCCGTCGCCGTCACCTCCGGCTCCCTCGACGCCATCGAACGGGTCCTCGCCGCCCACCTCCGGCCCGGCGACACCGTCGCCGTCGAGGACCCCGGCTGGGGTAGCCTCCTCGACCTCGTCCCCGCGCTCGGGCTGCGCACCGCGCCCGTCGGCGTCGACGACGACGGACCGCGCGTCGAGGACGTCCAGCGGGCACTGGAAGGCGGAGCGCGGGCGCTGATCGTCACCGACCGGGCACAGAACCCGACCGGTGCCGCCGTCAGCGCCGCACGCGCGCGTGCCCTACGGGACGTGCTGCGGCGCCATCCCGACGTGCTGATCGTCGAGGACGACCACGGGCACCGGATCGTCGACCTCCCGCTGCATTCCCTCGCCGGGGCGACCCGGTGCTGGGCCCTCGTCCGGTCCGTCGCCAAGGCCTACGGTCCCGATCTGCGGCTCGCCGTGCTCACCGGCGACGAGCTGACGCTGGACCGTGTGCGGGGGCGGCAGCGGCTCGGGCCCGGGTGGGTCAGCCGGATCACCCAGCGGGCCGTCGTACGGCTGTGGCGCGACCGGGCCGTGGACGTGCGGTCGGTCGCCGCGGCGTACGGGCGGCGACGCGACGCGCTGATCGGGGCGCTCGCCCGGCGGGGGGTCGTCGCGCACGGGCGCAGCGGGCTGAACGTGTGGGTGCCGGTGCCGGACGAGACGGGGGCGGTGGCGGGGCGGCTGCAGGCGGGGTGGGCGGTCGCGCCCGGGGCGCGGTTCCGGATCGCGGCGGCGCCCGGCGTGCGGGTCACCGTCGCGGAGCTGGGGGAGGGGGAGGCGGAAGCGCTGGCCGACGCGGTGGCAACGGCCCTGCGCGACAGCGCGCCCGCCGGCCACGTGTAGGGGACGGCGCGTGTCCCGACCTCTCGCGCAGTTCCCCGCGCCCCTTTGCCACCGGCGTGCCGGTGACGCCCCTCTGCGCAGTTCCCCGCGGCCCCCTTTGCCACGGGGGTGCCGGTGACGCCCTTGTGCGCAGTTCCCCGCGCCCCTTTCGGGGTGCGTGCGGTTTCGTTGTTCACCGCGGGCCGGTGGGGGCTTGGCGCGCAGTTCCCCGCGCCCCTTGTCTGTGCCTGCGGCATCGCTTTCACCTGCGGGCCGGTGGGGGTGTTCGCGCAGTTCCCCGCGCCCCTGATGCCTGCGGCGGCCCGCTGGTGTGGGTGGGTGGCTGGTGTAGCGCCGGCTGTCCGGTGGTGGGGTCGGGGCCGCGCCGGGGGGTGTCCGTCCTCGGTGCGACGCCCTGCCTCTCAGATC
>NZ_JALLGL010000131.1 GCF_023072675.1 Streptomyces sp. XM83C | reverse complement strand
GCTGGGCGGTCTGCGGGGCGGGGGCCCGTGGAGGTGCCTGCGTGGCCCGGACGGCCCGCGGGGCCGGGACGCCGGGCAGGTGACCATCGAGTTCCTCGGCATGACCCCGACGATCATCGTCACCCTGGTCCTGATGTGGCAGTGCGTGCTCGTGGGATACACGTTCACGCTCGCGGGTAACGCTGCCGACGAAGCGGTACGCGCCGCCACGGCCGCCGACCCGGGCGCCCGCGCCGGCGCCTGCACACAGGCCGGCCTGGACAAACTGCCGGGAGCCTGGGAGGGGGACGCCGACGTGGACTGCACGACCGGCGGGGGCTATGTGAGGGCCTCCGTCTCCCTCAAGGTGCCCGTCCTGTTCCCCGGGGTGATCGCCTTCCCGTTCACCGTGCACGGGGCGGCGGGCGCGGTGGAGGAGGAGACGGACTGAGATGCCGTACGAAACCTTGACGCCGGACGAGCCGGTGACGACGGACGGAACTGCGACGCCGTACGGGCGCGTGGCGCCGTACGGGCGCGTGGCGCCGTACGCGCGCGTGGAGCCGTACGGGCGTGTGGCGCCGTACGCGCGCGTGGAGCCGTACGGGCGTGTGGCGCCGTACGGGCGTGTGGCGCCGTACGACCGTGTGGCGCCGTACGACCGTGTGGCGCCGTACGACGCCGTGAAGGCACAGGGCCCGGCGCGCCCGCGCTCGCGCCCTCGCCCTCGCCCCCGCGACCGGGGCCAGGTCGCCATCGAATACCTCGGCTTCATCCCCGTCCTGATCCTCGTCGCCCTCGCCGGCATTCAGCTCGGCCTGGTGGCCTACGCAGCCCAGCAGGCCGGCACGGCCGCCCGCGCCGGCGCCCGCAGCGCCTCCCTGCTGCCGGGCAGCGCCCAGCAGGCGTGCGCCGAGGCCGTCAGCGACGGACTCGCCGGCGACACCACCTGCTCCAGCAGCGAGAGCGGCACGGAGGTCGAGGTCACCGCCGCCGTGAAGATCCCCACGCTGGTGCCCGGCTGGGACCTCGGCGCGGCCAAGCGCACCGCCGTCATGCCGCTCGACGACGCACCGGAAGGGGCGGCCCCGTGAGCCTGCGCGCACGTATCAACGCACCGGAGGAGAACGGCCGCCGCGGCGAGGACGGCCACCTGGTCGCCTCGTACCGCGCGAAACTGCTGGAGGAGATCGACCTCGCCGAGATGGGCTCCCTCGCGGCAGCCGAGCGCCGTGCCCGACTCGAACGCGTCCTCGGCCACATCATCAGCCGTGAAGGCCCCGTCCTGTCCACGGTGGAGCGCTCGCAGCTGATCCGCCGCGTCGTCGACGAGGCCCTCGGCCTCGGCATCCTGGAACCCCTGCTGGAGGACCCCTCCATCACGGAGATCATGGTCAACGGCCCCGACGCGATCTTCGTCGAGCGTGCCGGGCGCGTCGAACAACTGCCGCTGCGGTTCGCCTCCGCCGACCAGCTGATGCAGACCATCGAGCGGATCGTCTCCACCGTCAACCGGCGCGTCGACGAGTCCAATCCGATGGTCGATGCCCGCCTGCCCTCCGGCGAACGCGTCAATGTCATCATCCCGCCGCTGTCCCTGACCGGCCCCACCCTCACCATCCGCCGCTTCCCGCGCTCCTTCACCCTCCAGGAGCTGATCGGGCTCGGCTCGCTCGACGAAAACATGCTGTATCTGCTGGCCGGGCTGGTGCAGGCCAAGTTCAACATCATCGTCTCCGGCGCCACCGGCACCGGAAAGACCACCCTCCTCAACGCGCTGTCCGGCCTGATCCCCGACGGCGAACGCATCATCACCATCGAGGACTCCGCCGAGCTCCAGCTCCAGCAGAACCACGTCATCCGCCTGGAGTCCCGCCCGCCCAACGTCGAGGGCAAGGGCCGTATCACCATCCGCGACCTGGTCCGCAACTCGCTGCGGATGCGGCCCGACCGGATCGTCGTCGGCGAGGTCCGCGGCGGTGAGTCCCTGGACATGCTCCAGGCCATGTCCACCGGCCACGACGGCTCCCTCGCCACCGTCCACGCCAACAGCGCCGAGGACGCCCTGACCCGGTTGCAGACCCTCGCCTCGATGTCCGACGTGGAGATCCCGTTCGCCGCGCTGCACGACCAGATCAACAGCGCCGTCGACGTCATCGTGCAGCTCACCCGCTTCCCCGACGGCGCCCGGCGCGTCACCGAGGTCGCCGTCCTCGACAGCCACGGCGGGGAGCCGTACCGCCTCGCCACGGTCGCCCGCTTCGAGGCACAGCCCATGACCCACGACGGGCGGGTGTACGGCACGTACAGCCACCACCCTCTCCCGCGCCGCACCGCCGACCGCCTCTACATGGCGGGCCAGCCCGTCCCACAGGCGTTCGGAGTGGCGCACACTCCGGACCAACTGGCCGTACGCGAAGCCCGGTAGGACAGGCAGAGGCAGGCAGCCAGACAGAAACAGGCAGACAGGCACACAGGCAGACAGGCAGGCAGGACACAGGACCGATGGAACTCGACACGCTCATCACCCTCACCACCGGCATCGCCCTGCTCACCTGCCTGCTCGCGGTGCTCGGCGCACACACGTACGCCCGCGGCAGGGCCCAGCGCGCCGCTCTCGTGGAACGCCTCACCTACACCCACCAACTGCCCCCGGCGGGACGCCGGCGCCGCTTCCACGCCCTGGACCGCCGGCTGCGCCGCACCGCGCTCGGCCGCCGCCTGGAGCGGAAGCTGGCGGCCACGGGCCTGGACGTGACACCGGGCGAGTTCACCGTGGCGATGCTGACGGCGGTCGTCGCGCTGTGGCTGATCGGGCAGGCCGCCCTCGCGCCGTTCTTCGGCCCGATCGCCGGGCTGCTCGGCGTGTGGGCGGCACTTCAGTTCCTCACCTGGCAGCGGCAGAAACGCATCGAACGGTTCATCAACCAGCTCCCGGAGATGGCCCGCATCCTCGCCAACGCCACCCAGGCCGGCCTCGCCCTGCGTACCGCCATCGGCATGGCCGCGGAGGAACTGGAGGCCCCGGCCGGCGAGGAACTCGCCAAGGTCAGCGACCAGTTGGCGATCGGCGTACCGATGGAGGACGCGTTGAGCGAACTGGCCGAACGCCTCCCGTCCCGCGAACTGGTCGTCCTCGTCACCACGCTGGTCCTGTCGAACAGGGCAGGCGGCCAAGTCGTCAGCGCGCTGCGCAACCTGACGGAGACACTGGAAGAACGGAAAGAGACCCGGCGTGAGATCCGCACCCAGCTCTCCCAGGTCAACATGACGTCGTACGCCGTCCCCGTCATGGGCATCGGCTCGCTGTTCCTGATGAACGGCGTCAAGGACGGCGCCCTGGACCGCATGACCGGCTCGACCGTCGGCCAGGCGTGCGTCATCGTGGCGTTCGCGCTGTACGCGATCGGCTTCGTGCTGATCCGCCGCATGTCACGGATCGACGTCTGAGGGCCGGGGGACGACACAACATGGACCTGATCGCACTGGGCCTCGCCCTCCTCACCGCCGCCGGCGTCTTGGGCGTTTTCACCGGCATCCGCATGTACCGCGCGGACGCCAAACTCCCCGGCGACCTCGCCCTCGCCCTGGAAGTCGGCTCCACCCGCACAGGCGCCGTCGACTCCGTCATCGACCGCATGGGCATGCGCTGGGCGCCCACGGTGCTCCGCCTGATGGGCCCCAAGCTCGTCGCCCGCGTCCGCCGCAAGATCGACCTCGCGGGCAACCCCGGCGGCCTCACGATCGACCGCTACGCCGCCCGCAGAGCCGTCTACGGCGCCCTCGGCGGCGTCGGCTGCCTGATCTTCCTGCTGCGCGGCAACTACCTGATCGCGCTGCTGCTCCTCGCCTTCGCCGCGTTCTGGACGGAGGTCGGCATCTGGGCGGCGATCCGCGTCCGACGCGACGTCATCGAACGCACCCTGCCCGACTTCCTCGACGTCCTCGCCGTCGTCGTCAGCGCCGGCCTCGGCTTCCGGCAGGCCCTCGACCGGGTCGCCTCCCACTACGAGGGCCCGTGGGCCGACGAGATCCGCATCACCCTGCGCCAGATGGACCTCGGCATGAGCCGCCGCCAGGCCTTCGCCGAGCTGCGCCGCCGCAACGACAGTGAGCAGGTCGCCCTGTTCGTCACCGCGCTCCAGCAGGGCGAGGAACTCGGCGCCCCCATCGTCGACACCCTGGTCTCCATCGCCAAGGACATGCGCCGCACAGACGCCCAGAACGCGCGCCGCAAGGCCGCCCGAGCCGTCCCCAGGGCCACGCTGATGATCACCACGTTCATGGTCCCGGCCACGATGCTCCTCCTCGGCGCGGGCCTGCTGCTGGGCTCGGGCACGGACTTCGGGTCGATCACAGGGGAGTGAGGAGGGCGCCAGACATGACACAAGCAAACGCTCAACAGCCGTTAGACATAAGGCATTTACACAAAAACCTTTCGCAGATGCAACCGAGTGTGGGACAGTGTGCGACGTGTCGGTCGCCCGAAGTCTCGACCGGGCGGGAGGGGAGGGACGCAATGCCGAAGCACACCGAGGGCATCATTTCCGCCAAACTCCCGCACGACAGCGCATGGTTGACAACCGAATCATCGCAGGACGCGGCACGTGCCACGCGTATACGCCAACGGTTTTCAGCCGGACAGCGCCCCGCACGCCGACAACCCTCTGGCAACCGGGGCATTCCCGCCTACTTTTTTCCCGAGACTTCTTCCAGGACCCGCGAACACAGCGCCCACGGCTCGCCCGACACCAGAGGGGAACACCATGAGCAACTGGATCAACTCCACGGTCACCTACCTCAGGACCCGCGCCGCGAGGAACGACAGGGGGCAGACGGCGGTGGAGTACCTGGGGATCATTGCGGTGGTGGTGGCGATTGTGTTGGCCGTTACCGGCACGAGTATCGGACAGACGATCTACGACAAGATCATCGAAAAGATCGCGGAAATCGTCTGAGGCGGTTCCACGGATTCAAAGATACGGGGCAGGCCTTCCCTATCTACATCACAGTCGTGGGAGGCCTGCTGCTGCTCGCGTTCGCCTACTTGGCCGTCGGACAGGCGGCAGCCAATCGGAACGGCGCCCAGACAGCCGCTGATGCCGCGGCTCTGGCAGCGGCCCAGGACACCAGGAAGCAGCTCGCGGCGCAGTGGCTGCAAGATGTGCGTGACCCGACCAAGTGGCAGGCGATTTTCGACGGTGATGCCCCAGTGAACCCGTCGTGCTGGCGGGCGTACGAACTCGCGGCGCAGAACGAGGCCCACGTTGAGAGTTGCGCGCCGACAGGGCTGCTCGGTTACACGGTCGAGGTTAAGACGGACAGACCGGTGGGTGACTCCGTGATACCTGGCACCGAGAACCAGTACGCCACGGCGTCGGCGACCGCAGTGATCGAATCGCTGTGCACGTTCGACCTGCCGGACGGAGACGTCAAGGAAGGGGAGGAGAAGGGGGCAGTCCTGCCGTCGCTCAAGTGCAAGGACAAGACTTGGGAGCTGATCCCGGGCAACCTCACCGACCTTCCAGAGCCAAGGGATCTCTTCGACGTCCACCTGGCCGACGACTGACTCGCGAACGACAAGGGATGAAGGAAGCAGAGGCATGAGCATTCGGTTCGCTGCGAGGGCCCGCAAGGGGGTGGTCGCGCTGACTGTCGCGGCCGGATTGGCCGTCGGCGTGGCCGGCTGCGGCGGGGGAGGAGGCGCCGACGAGGAGAAGAAGCCCGAGAAGTCGGCGTCTGCGTCCGTGGGTGACGGATCGAAGCCGAGTGCCCAAGAGGGCCAATCCGAGCAGCCGCTGGCCGAACTGAAGGGCTCCAACGGGCTTCTCCTCCAGATCACCTCCGCCCAGCGGGACTCAGGCGGCTTCGTGACAGTGAATGGCACGCTGAAGAACGACGGCGCGAAGGACATCGTTGTACCAGCCGCATTGGGCGGTAACGAGACTGAGATCGTGAGAAACGGTCCGTCGCTCGGCGGGGCGACGCTGGTCGACCCCAAGAGCAAGAAGCGGTACTACGTCCTCCGCGACACCGACGGTCGCCCCCTGACGACCACGGGCTTCTCCACCATCAAGCCGGGAGAAGCGCTGTCGGTGTTCATGCAGTTCCCGGCACCGCCGGCGGAGACGACCGAGGTCACGTTCCAGCTCCCCACCTTCGCCTCCGCCCCCATCCAGATCACCGGATGAGGTGAGGAAACGGATGCCCCACACCCGAAAGGCCGGCCCCCTGACAACGTCGGCCACCCTGCTCCTCCTCACCGCAACCCTCTACGCCCCCGGTACCCCCACAGCCCACGCGGACGACGGCCCCAGCGTCCCCCCAGGCACCGAAGCGACAGCCGCGGCCCCCGTGAAGGTGGACCCCAACGACCCGGACCTGAAGCTCCCCGAGGGCGCGACGCTGGCGGAGCCGAAGGTGCTGGACATCAAGTCGGTCGTGGAGGACCAGTCGGGAGACGAACGCCGCGAGGACACGAACGCGGACGTGAAGTTCGCGCTACAGGCGGAAGTGCTGTTCGGCAAGGACAGCGCGAAACTGAGCGCGGACGCGAAGCGCCGTATCAACGCGATCGCGCAGGAGATCAAGAAGCAGAACGCGACCCGCATCCGCGTCTTCGGCTTCACGGACAACCTGGGCTCGGCGGCCCACGGCGACGTCCTGTCCAAGCAACGCGCGAACGCCGTACAGGACGCCCTGGACGACGACTTGAACGACCCGAACATCACCTTTGAGGTCCGGGGCTACGGCGAGCAGTACCCGATCGCGTCGAACGCCACGGAAGAAGGCCGTAGAAAGAACCGCCGCGTAGAGGTGACGTTCCCGCGAGGGGAAAACTGAACGGACACTCGTACTCGCCCGGCGAACGACCGACCCGCACCGGCACCCGCACCCGTCCCGCACCACCGACAAACGATTCCGACGCGCCGGGTGGTCTCGAACGCCGGCGCGGCGTCGGCCCCGCGCCGGTCGAGCTGTGACCGGGGGAGGCTGACGTGCGCGCGGGCGTGGTCAGGCCATGGCGGTGGACGGCCGGGGCCGGTGTGGGCCTGAGCCAGTACGCGGGCTGGCTCACGTACGACGACATCCGCGACCACGCCGCGAGCGAACGCGAGATCACCGCGGCCTCCGCCGCCTGGTGGACCCGGACGAGGTGATGGACCTCGACGGCGGCACGCTCCTGGCGGCGAGGCTGGGCTGCCGCACCAGCCTCCCGGCGGTTCCGGAGGGCACGCTGCCGGAGATGCCGAAGAAGCTGACGCCGACGAGTACGGCGAACGACTCGTGCGCCTGATACGCCGACTGGTACGGCCGACAGCCGAAGACCGAGAGGGACCGCCTCCCCGATCGTGCCCTCGCGGCGCCGGTACACAGCGCGAACCACCACGAGCCCCGTGACGCCCTGTTCCGCGCCTACGCGGACGACATCACCAAGCGCCGGGGCTGCACCCAGGTCCGCTACCCGGAGCCGGAGGACCTCCAGCGGGCATGCCCGCAAGCCGGTCCCACCGAGGCACCCCGCAGGACCCGAAACGCTACTGCCGCCGGGGGCAGCGACGCTCTCGGAACTCACCCTCAGCCGAGCCTGGTACGCGCAGCACCACTTCCTGAGTGGTCACCGGCCCGGAACCTCGAGCTCGACCGATACCCGCACGCCGACACGCACTCCCCACCCGGCCATCGCCCCGGCCCCAGCCTCCAGCACATGCCGGGCCCGCAGGCGGGGCCGGCCCAGGCGGCCGGGGG
The DNA here is from genome assembly GCF_023072675.1 of Streptomyces sp. XM83C. Classification (GTDB taxonomy): domain Bacteria; phylum Actinomycetota; class Actinomycetes; order Streptomycetales; family Streptomycetaceae; genus Streptomyces; species Streptomyces thermocoprophilus. The sequence continues at coordinate 8,721 of NZ_JALLGL010000131.1, read as the reverse complement.
GCATCGTCCGTACCGCGATGACCCGCAACTGCCGGTCCAGATACGCCACATCGATCGGCATGCGCATACGGAAGGTGTGGATGCTGTTCGCGGGTGTGAGCAGCATCGCGCCCTCGATGGAGTCGCGCCCGAGGAGCCCTCTGGTGCGCGCCCGGTACGAGGCCGCGACCTCCAACGGCACCTCGTGCACGGCCCCGTCGTCTCCCTCGACGAGCAACGTCCCCCGCCCGTCCCGCCACTGCCGAGGCATCCGTTCCGCCTTTCTCCCCAACTTCTCCACTTCTGCGGACCGACCGTAGCCAGTTCGTTACGAGCCTGGTGCAGGCGCCTGGTAGACCTGATGTGAGAGGGGTCGGAAGTCAACGGCGGTGGCCGAATGCTCACCGGTCACCACACCACCCACCACACGACTGTCACAGCTGATCGCTAAAGTAACGGGTGCGGTCTTGTCTGATCCGAAGGCCGAACGGGGAACGGGGAGGTAGATATCGGTGCTGCCGAGCGACAGCGGTGGGTCGACGGGCGCGGCCACCACATCCTGGGTGTCCAACATCTTCGACACCGCGAAGAACGCGGTGCAGGACATTCAGACCGAGTTCACCTCCTTCACCAAGTTCCGTCAGCGGATCGACGAGCTCATCCGCGACCTCAAGGAGTCGCAGGCCGGCCCGAAGAAGGTGGGCGAGGACCAGGTGACGCGCACCCAGTTCGGGGGCGGCGGAGGTTCCTGGGTCGAGGCCGCGGGCCTGCACAAGTCGTACGAGAAGGTCATCACCGACCTGGAGTCCTTCTCGAAGCTGCTCGGCGACTGCATGGAAGCCATGTCCATCGCCGTCCTCGCCTCGCACAAGGGCTACTCGAACATCGACGACGACGTCCGTCGCCGTATGCAGGCGATCAGCGCCGAGACGACGAAGCACTACGGCGGTCCGTACGACCCCGAGCACGCGAAGAACCACGGCGCTCAGGGCGGCGGCGCCACCGGCGGCCAGAACCCGCCCGCCGGTGACACAGGCGGCTCGATCTGACGCGGACGCACGGACGACGGGAACGGGGAAACAGCTGATGGCAGGCAAGGGCACGCCCTTCGAGGGGATGAGCCACGAGCAGATGCTCGCGTGGCTCGACCAGGCGAACAGCGGCGAGGTGCAGAGCGCGGCCGACAAGCTGGTCAATGCGGCCAAGGAGATCCGCAAGATCGCCGACGAGCTGAAGATCCGCCCGCAGTGGGTGGAGTGGAAGGGCGAGGGCGCGGACGCTTTCCGGATCTGGGCGGGCGACCTGGCCAACTCGGCGTACCGGCTTGCCGACTTCAGCGACGGCTCGGCCAAGTGGCTCGGAGAGGCCTCCAAGGCCATCTCCACGGCCAAGGCGTCGATCCCGCGTGACAAGGCGAGCGCCACGGCGAATCTCGAGGCGGCCCGCAAGTATCACAACGATCCCGACTCCCAGGAGATCGCCTCCAAATCCCGCGCCGAACTGGCCGCCATCGAGGCCAACAAGGAGAAGGTGCGCTTGGAGGCGGTCGCGGAGATGCGCAAGCTTGCGCAGGCGTACGACCAGTCGTCCGAGCAGTTGGACAAGTTGGAACGCCCCAAGTTCCCGCCGCCGCCTTCCGAAGTGAGTGGCATCGAAACGCCTACGGAGATCTCGCGACCTGGAACCTCCGACGGCGGCGGTGCAGTCCGGAACGGCACCAGTACCGGTACCGTGTCGAGTCGCGAGTCGGGGGGCCCTACCGGGGAACCTGGCGCAATACGGGGGCATTCGGGCGATCGGGACCTGGTGACCCGTATTCCGGCGGATACTCAGCGGCCGGTAGTGGAGGTGGACCGTCCGACTCAGGTCAACATCGACTCGGTCACTACGGTTCCGCCGGAGACCCAGCGACCCATCCAGACTCCGGGACCGACTACCCCGACCGTTCCGAACCGCCCCGATGTGGTCCTGCCGGGCCTTCCGGGCGCCCCCAACGTCGTCCCGCCGATTGCGGGCCGAAACGGTCCTGTGCCTACAGCCCCCGGTGGAAGCGGAAGGCAGGTTCCGGGCGGTCGGCCGCTCGGTCCCACCCAGGGCACGCCCGGGGCCCGTTACGGTCGCACCGGTACCGGCATGGGCCAGTTCCCGCACGGGCCGACCTCCGGTACTCAGGCCGGAAGGACGCTTCCGGGCCAGGGCGGAGGCCGCAACGTACCCTCAGCGGCCGGTACGACCGGGCGGCCCGCGACCCCGGGCATGACGGGCAGGCCCACCGGGCCTGGCGCGAAGGGCGGACGGTCCACGACTCCTGGCGTCACTGGCGGACGCTCCACGACCCCTGGGACGACCGGTGCTTCCCGCACCGGAGTACCTGGCGCAGCGAACGGGCGTCCGACGGGGCCGGCCGTGGCCGGTGGGCGTCCGGCGACTGGAATCACCGGTGGGCGCTCCGCAGGGCAGGGGGGCGTGAACGGGCGTCCTGCTGGACCCGCCAACGCCAACGGACGACCGAGTCCTACCGGTAAGTCCAATGGGCAGCGGGACAACCAAGCGATCGCCGGCGGCCGTCAGACAGCGAAACCCGGGTCGAGCGCAGGCCGACTGCCAGGGGGAACCGTGGTGGGCGCTGAGACAGCCACGCGTGGCAGCGCCAACACCGGGCGTCCACTGCCCACGCCTCAGGGCGGGGTGGTGGGTGGCGCCCCGCAGCGGACAGGGCGTCCGCCCGCCCGCCCAGGTACGCCGGTGCCCACCGCGCCGACGCGCGGGGGTATAGCCGGAGGTACGGCGAGCCGTGAAGGTGTGCGTCGTGACGGTGCTCCCTCTCGCGGTGCTCGGCCGAGCACGAAGCAGGAGACGGATCGCCGTGAGTCGCCGACGGTGACTGACTGAGGTCCATATCAACAGGAGAGATCCGCAGATGCCTACCAACCGGAACTGTCGCGGCCGTTTGCGTTTCCTCGTCTCGGCGGCTGCAGGCCTCCTGCTGGTGGGCGCTGCGGCCTCGCCTGCCCAAGCATCTGACTCCACCCGCTCGCAGCAGTGGCACCTGGATGCCATGCACGCCGAGGAGATGTGGAAGACGAGCACGGGGAAGAACATCACAGTTGCTGTGATCGACACGGGGGTGGACCCGAACAATCCAGACCTCAAGGGGCGAGTGCTCGACGGGTTGGATCTCGCCAAGGGGTTGCACGAGGGCGATGAGCACTCGGATTACCAGGGCCACGGCACGGGGATGGCCGGGCTCATCGCCGGCACGGGCGCCTGGGGCGGAGGCAGAGGTGCCTACGGCTTGGCGCCTGGGGCCAAGATCCTGCCGATCCGGGTGCCCAGCGCCGGTGACACCATTGGCTTCGCTGGGGCGGCGACAATGGGCAAGGCCATCCGTTTCGCGGCGGACTCGGGCGCGCAGGTGATCAATATTTCCATGGCGACAGCCAGCAATGGGCCCGAGATGGACGAGGCCGTGAGGTATGCCCTCGGCCGCGGCTCGCTCGTTTTCGCCGGTACGGGCAACGACGCCGAAAAGGGCAATCCTGTGGAGTACCCCGCTGCCACTCCCGGCGTCGTGGCGGTGGCATCGGTGGGCAAGGATCTCCGCCGTAGTTCTTTCTCCAACTTCGGTCCGCAGGTCGACATGGCCGCGCCGGGCGAAGACATGGTTCATGCCTGCGGCGCCAAGACGGGTCTGTGCAAGGGCGATGGCACCAGTGATGCGACCGCGATCGCCTCCGCCAGCGCCGCCCTCATCTGGTCCAAGCACCCGGACTGGACGAACAACCAGGTCCTCCGGGTCATGCTCAACACCATCGGCGGGCCCACCGACGGCGCCAAGCGCAACGACTCCATCGGCTACGGCATCGTCCGCCCGCGCATCGCCCTGCAGAACCCCGGCGACCCGGGCCCGGCGGACGTCTACCCGCTGCCCGACCTGAAGGAGGCGGAGAAGACGGCGTCGCCGTCGCCGACCGCCTCCAAGAGCGGCGAAGCGGGAGCACCGGTCAAGGGAGACGACACCGACGCCAACGCTTCCGCGGCCGAGGACTCCGGCAGCAACACGCTGTGGATCGTCATCGGCGCCGGTGCGGCCGTCCTGCTCGTGGCCGCCGTCGCGGCATTCGCCATCAGCCGCAAGCGTCGCAGCCAGCTCCCCCCGCCTCCGCCTCCGGGCATGCCGATGCAGCAGATGCCGTACGGCGGCTGGCAGTTCACGCAGCCCGGACCTGACGCGGTGCCGGAGAACAACCCTTACAACCCTGGGCGTCCTCAGTAAGCGAGACGACGACGGGGCAACTGGAAACACCGGCGTTCATACGGAAGCACGAGCGAGTGAGGCGTTCAGCGCCTTGCAGGCTGCGCCTGTTCTATTGACCACACAGTTGAGACCTGCACGGTCGCTGAGACGTATGCAATAACGCTACATGACAACTTGAGGGGGAAGCATGGCTTGGGACGAGTGGGAGCTGCTGAAGGCAGATGCGTTGGCGCGTCGCGAGACGGGCATGCGGCTGAACAGCGTTGCTCCAGAAGGGCCGGCAAGCGGCGCTCAAGACCTCAAGACCGATGATCAGGGAAGCAAGGCGGCGGCCGAGGCGCTCGTGGACTTGCATCGGCAGACAGGTCAGGTCGGCGCGTATGCCGAAGAAAGCACCGGTACCGCCGTACGCGAGTTCAGTGGCTGGCAGACGAGCGACGGCTTGAAAGACGCCCATGAGGAATGGGCGCTACAGGTGAAGAATCTGCAGAATCCATTGGACAAAGATCGTTCCAGTCTCGTGAAGGCCAAAAAGCATTTCCAATACGTCGATCACGAAGTGAGGGGGAATGCTGCTGCGGTCCGTATCACGCCGAAAAGTGACATCTGAAAGGGAGGGAGGGAGGGGGTAAATAGTATGCTCACCTATCAAGACGTGATGACGGTCAAGCTCAGCACCTTGACGGACGCAGCAGCGGACTGGGATGAAATGGCCAAGCGATTCAAGAGCTTGGATACCAGCTACATGGAGGATGTGCAACCGGTCGCGAGCCGCGGGGGGTGGCAGGGCATCAGCGCGACGGTGGCTGCCGTTCAATTCGCCAATACGCGTAGTCAACTCCAGGCCGCACAGACTGAAGCGAAGGCTATCGCCTCGCTTCTGCGTGATGCGCATCAGCAGTTCACGACGCTTGTGGGCAACGTCAAGTCTCTGGTCCAGCAGGCCCAAATGGCCGATATGACCGTCAACAACAATGGCGAAGTCGTTTACGACGAAAGCAAGCTGGCGTCGTGGCGACACGATCCGGACTACTCGGACGTGTTGTCGAAACAGAAGGCAGCCGCAGCCGCGTGGACGAAGAAGATCAAAGAAGCCGTCAAAGCCGTGGACGACGCCGATCAGGGCGTGGAGCTGGCACTCCGTGAGGCGGCCGGCGTCAAGAGCTGGTTCGGGCGCATGATCGATGACGTCCTCGGGGAAGGGCACTCCTTCAACGGTTCCGCGGTCGGGGACATCGAGGTCTACGAGGCGAGGCAGGCCAAGTACTACGCCGATCAGGTTCTGTCCGGTGAAGAATTGACCGGAGACGACCTGAAGGAGTGGGAACGGCTCATGCGCGACAATTCGCGTGACAAGGTGTTCAGTCGGACCTATCTCGATTCACTCGGCGTTGACAACGTCCTGAAGTTGTCCAATAAAATGGACGACTTGGCGTACTTCGATGACACCAAGAACAAGAATCAGTACCTGCAGATCAACGGGGGGCTCTCAGACTCCTTGGCGACGGCCACCAGAGTGCCCGATTTCAAAAGTGCCGATGGTAAGCATTTGCGTTACGGCACCAAAGAGTACTTCGACGCGTTCGACAAGTGGCTGTCGACGGATGACGCCAGATTTTACACAAAATGGCGTAACGATCTTCGCGAGTACGGCGACGACAAATATGATCTCAAGGTCGCTGGTGAGAAGATCCAGATAGGTAGGGGATCCGGTCAGGAGGTTCGCGGGTATCAAAGCCTCGTCACGCTGATGCAGCAGGGGCACGGGTATTCGCCGCAGTTCGTCGCGGACATCACCGACGACATGATTGCCCTGGAGAAGGAAGACCCCGACGTCTGGGACCTGCGCGGTCACTTCAGTGGCAAGGAGGACGGCTGGTTCGCCAATGACCCCGTGGACGGTGCGCTCGGAGTCATGTCGCACAATCCGGAAGGCGCCGCCGGATACCTCGACCCCGGCACCAGCGCCGGTAAGGAACGCCTTGATTACCTTCTCGGTGACGGTGAGGGAAGCCGGGACTGGAAGGTGACGAACACTACGCGGTGGCAAGGCAATATCGAGTTCACCGCGAGCGACGAACTGGACACCGACGACCGCAAGGGGCTGGGCGACGCCCTGGCGGCAGCGGCCGGCGGGGTGGACCCGAATGGGCCCAGGCCCACGGCACAGGTGCGGCACACGGATGCCAACAACCGCATCTTCTTCTACGCGATGGACACACTGTCCGATCAGGGCGACGACATGCCGGAGTCCTTGCGGGACAGCATGGCCAAGGTGATGACGAGTCACGGCGACAAGGTGTATCCGGTGATGGGGAGTATCGGGGGACCGGCTTCCCAAGGGATTGGGGGACTATCGGCTGAGCAGATCATGGAAATGACGAAACAGGTCTCGAGAAGCGAGAGTTCTTATGTTGCTCTCAACGAAGGAATGAATTATTGGATGGTTCGCGACATCCATGATTCCACCCTGCCGCCCGAGGACACGCTCCATAGAGCCGGGCATGCTGTCGGATTCTTGGAGGAGGCTCGATACAACGCACTCAAGGGAGACAAGCACGACTACACGTGGGACAAGATGTGGAGTTATCACACCGCTGGATCGATCGTCAACTTCGTTCCGGTCTTGGGTGACTTGGCGCAGCGAGGTGTCGATGTAGCCACTAGTGCTTGCATCATGGGTGAGCAGAAACGGCAGGACGCTGAATGGACTGAACATAATAAGACCACCTATTCTCTCAGGCAAGGGCAACTGGATGCCTTGGCTGAAGAATGGTACAGCGTGAATTCCGGATGGGCGCAGACGCATCAGGGTTTCTCGTTTAATGATGGAATTTATGATCAAATAGGTGCTGCCGCCAATGACGGTAACAAGCACGCCGATGGCATCGCGGGTGATCAGTAGTGAGGGCGAAGTGGCGGGTGTCCTCTGTTGGCGTGCTCGGTCTCTTGGGTACCTTGCTCTCAGGGTGTAGTGACGATGCGGCGGCTGTGCCGGATGAGTTCTGCGGTGTTCCGGTGCAGCGGGAGGCGTTGGAGCCGTTGATGCCGCATGCAAAGCGGGTGGTGGAGGAGGGAGGACGCACATCCTGGAAATCTGAGAACTGCATCCTTTTCGTGGATCACGTCAGGGTGGTGCACAGCATCATCCGTGAGGCGGAGAATCCGCTGCAAAAGGTTGACTGGGAGGCCGCGACAAAGTGGTACGAGGATGCGGCTACCCGCCGGGTTTCGTTTCCTGGTACCGCTGTGATCGGGTCTGATGGTGCCAAGGTATTGATCGCGTGCAAGGAGGGGGGACCCAGCTACTACATCTTTACGATCTTTGTGAGTGGTGAGGGGACCGAGAAGGGAAAGGCCGGAGCTGAGAAGGTGCAGCGGTTTGTCGAGGATCATGTGCCGGCTGTGGCTAAGCGGCTCAAGTGCTCCTTGAAGTGATCCTGCCTCGCGGTCCGGTAGTGCTGCCTGGACTTTTGCTCGTGGTCGAGCTTGTCCCGTGTTTGCTGTGGGTGCGGAGATGCCGTGCTGTGTGAAGTAGTTGCCCGGCCCGCGCGGGCCTTTCTCAGCCGTGACATGTGGAGTTGGGTTGTTGGCGGTGGGGCGATCAGGCAGCAGGCGTGCGTGTGGGTGGCCGTACAGCAACACAGAGGCTCCAGTAAACGAACATGCTGACGGAATTGGGTGATCAGGTGTGAGGTCGACTTGGTGGAGGGCTGCGGTGGGTGTGGTGGTCGGCCTCTCGGGTGCGTTGCTCACCGGATGCAGCGATGCGGCGGCTGTGCCGGATGAGTTCTGCGGTGTTCCGGTGCAGCGGGAGGCGTTGGAGCCGTTGATGCCGCATGCAAAGCGGGTGGTGGAGGAGGGAGGACGCACATCCTGGAAATCTGAGAACTGCATCCTTTTCGTGGATCACGTCAGGGTGGTGCACAGCATCATCCGTGAGGCGGAGAATCCGCTGCAAAAGGTGGACTGGGAGACCGCGGCAAAGTCGTACGAGGATGCGGCTACCCGCCGGGTTTCGTTTCCTGGTACCGCTGTGATCGGGTCTGATGGTGCGCTTGTTCAGATCGCGTGCAAGGAGGGCGGACCCAGCTATTACACTTTCACGCTCTTTGTGAGTGGTGAGGGGACCGAGAAGGGAAAGGCCGGAGCTGAGAAGGTGCAGCGGTTTGTCGAGGATCATGTGCCGGCTGTGGCCAAGCGGCTCAAGTGCTCCTTGAAGTGAATTCGGCCTTGCGGCTTGGTGTTGCGGCCTTGTCTGCTGCGTGTGGCGCGTGGTTGAGGGCGACGCTGTCCTTGGCCGACGGAGCTGAATCGATCGTTGCGTAAAGCAGTTGCCCGGGACCATGTCGTCCTTAGACGCCGTTTCAGTTGGTGAGTCGGCGGTAGCCGATGAGGGCTGCGGCGATGCCGACGAAGGCCAGGAAGTGCTCGGCCTTTCGCTCGTAACGGCGGTGCAGCCTTCGGCATCCGGCCAGCCAGGA
>NZ_JALLGL010000130.1 GCF_023072675.1 Streptomyces sp. XM83C | reverse complement strand
GGCTCAAGGGGGACGGCGGGGGTGCAATACGACTGCCACACGGCGTTCATGAAACCGGGCTCGGCGCGTCGTCGTGCCGAGGTCCTACGTCCCGGGGTGGAGGACGGCCCCTTCTCCGGACAGGTGTGAAAACGAGGATCGGACCTTACGCTGGCGGGCATGGTCGCAGTCGAACCCCGTGACACCGCCGCATCCGGTTCCGAAACCGGTGATGCCCTCGCTCCCGGTCGTCCCGCCGAGCCCCCCGAGGAGGGCGTGCTCGGGCGGGCGTACCGGGCGTTGAGCATCGGCGTCGTCTCCGTCGTGCTGCTGATCGCCTTCGAGGCGACGGCCGTCGGTACGGCGATGCCGGTCGCCGCGCACGAGCTGCACGGGGTGTCGCTGTACGCGTTCGCGTTCTCCGGGTACTTCACCACCAGCCTCTTCGGCATGGTGCTCGCCGGGCAGTGGTCCGACCGGCGCGGCCCTCTCGGCGCGCTGACCTGCGGTATCGCCGCGTTCGCCGCGGGGCTGCTGCTGGCCGGGACCGCCGGCGCGATGTGGGTGTTCGTCCTCGGCCGGGCGGTGCAGGGGTTCGGCGGAGGGCTGGTGATCGTCGCCCTGTACGTGGTCGTCGGCCGCGCCTACCCGGAGCGGCTGCGGCCCGCGATCATGGCGGCGTTCGCCGCGAGCTGGGTCGTACCGTCGATCGTCGGGCCGCTGGCCGCCGGTGCCGTCACCGAACACCTGGGCTGGCGTTGGGTGTTCGTCGGCATCCCCGTGCTCGTCGTGCTGCCGATGGCGCTGGCCCTGCCGCAGATACGCCGGCGCGCGGCCGGGCCCGTCGACAGCGGCACCCTCGGCGACAGCGACAGCGACAGCGACAGCGACAGCGACAAGGGCAGCGGCAGCGGCGGCCGTGCCCCGGCCGCGTCCGTCGACCGGCGGCGTATCCGGCTCGCGTTCGCCGTCTCCCTCGGCGCGGGGCTCGTCCAGTACGCCGCCCAGGACCCGACCGGCCTGCTCCCGCTCGCCGCGGGCGTCGCCGGGGCCGCGCTGCTCGTGCCGGCCGTGCGGGGGCTGCTGCCCCGCGGCACATACCGGGCGGCGCGCGGCCTGCCGTCGGTGGTGCTGCTGCGCGGCGTGGCCGCGGGGTCGTTCGTCGCCGCCGAGTCGTTCGTGCCGCTGATGCTGGTCACCGAACGGGGCCTGTCGCCGACCCTCGCCGGGTTCTCGCTGGCCGCGGGCGGCGGGACGTGGGCGCTGGGCTCCTGGGTGCAGTCCCGGCCGCGTGTCGAGCCGTACCGGGAACGGCTCACCACCCTCGGCATGGTGCTCGTCGCGGCGGCCATCGCGACCGCGCCCAGCGTCCTCGTGGACGCGGTGCCGGTGTGGACGGTGGCCGTGGCCTGGGCGTTCGGCTGCTTCGGCATGGGCCTGGTGATCTCCTCCACCAGCGTGCTGCTGCTGAAGCTGTCCGCGCCGGAGGAGGCCGGCACGAACTCGGCCGCGTTGCAGATCTCCGACGGCCTCGCCAATGTCCTGCTCCTCGCGGCGGGCGGCGCCGCCTTCGCGGCTCTCGGCGGGGGCTCCGCGGCGGGCCACACGGTCACGCAGGTCGAGGGCACGGTCTCCCACCCGGCCGCGTTCGCCGCCGTCTTCCTGCCGATGGCCGTGGTGGCGCTGGCGGGGGCCTGGGTGACGACCCGGCTGCGGGAGAAGTGAGCCTGCGGGGGCGGCTGTGACGTGGGTCCCACCCTCGGCGGACGCGGGCCTGTTGGCGCCTCGGGCCGGCCGGGGCGCCGGTAGGGTGGCCCGGTTGTCATACGTAGCCGAGCCCGACCCCCGACGGAGACCGTGACTACCACCGCCGCCAGCTCCAGCACCTCGCACTCGCACCACCTGTCGCCCGCGTTCCCCGGCCGCGCCCCCTGGGGCACCGCCAGCAAGCTGCGCGCCTGGCAGCAGGGCGCGATGGAGAAGTACATCCAGGAGCAGCCGCGCGACTTCCTCGCCGTCGCCACCCCCGGCGCCGGCAAGACGACCTTCGCCCTGACGCTGGCCTCCTGGCTGCTCCACCACCATGTGGTGCAGCAGGTCACGGTCGTCGCACCCACCGAGCATCTGAAGAAGCAGTGGGCGGAGGCCGCCGCCCGCATAGGGATCAAGCTGGACCCCGAGTACAGCGCGGGCCCGCTCGGCCGGGAGTACGACGGGGTCGCCGTCACCTACGCCGGAGTCGGTGTGCGGCCCATGCTGCACCGCAACCGTTCCGAGCAGCGCAAGACCCTCGTGATCCTCGACGAGATCCACCACGCCGGTGACTCCAAGTCGTGGGGCGAGGCCTGCCTGGAGGCGTTCGAGCCCGCCACACGCCGGCTCGCCCTGACCGGTACGCCGTTCCGCTCCGACACCAACCCCATCCCCTTCGTCACGTACGAGGAAGGCCCCGACGGCATCCGCCGCTCCGCCGCCGACTACACCTACGGCTACGGCTCCGCCCTCGCCGACGGCGTCGTCCGCCCGGTGATCTTCCTGTCGTACAGCGGCAACATGCGCTGGCGCACCAAGGCCGGCGACGAGATCGAGGCCCGCCTCGGCGAGCCCATGACCAAGGACGCCATCAGCCAGGCCTGGCGCACCGCGCTCGACCCGCGCGGCGAGTGGATGCCGTCCGTGCTGCGCGCCGCCGACCAGCGGCTCACCGAGGTCCGCAAGTCCATCCCGGACGCCGGTGCCCTCGTCATCGCCTCCGACCAGGAGGCGGCCCGCGCCTACGCCAAGCTCATCCGGGACATCACCGGCCACAAGGCGACCCTCGTCCTGTCCGACGACGCGGGAGCGTCGAAGAAGATCGACGAGTTCAGCGCGGGCGACGACCGGTGGATGGTCGCCGTGCGCATGGTGTCCGAGGGCGTCGACGTGCCGCGCCTCGCGGTCGGTGTGTACGCGACGACGATCTCCACGCCGCTGTTCTTCGCTCAGGCCGTCGGCCGCTTCGTCCGGTCCCGCAGGCGCGGCGAGACGGCGTCCGTGTTCCTGCCGACCGTGCCCGACCTGCTGTCCTTCGCCAACGAGATGGAGCGCGAGCGCGACCACGTCCTCGACAAGCCGAAGAAGGACGGCGAGGAGGACCCGTACGCCGAGTCCGAGAAGGAGATGGAGGAGGCCAACCGGGAGCAGGACGAGGACACCGGCGAGCAGGACATGCTGCCCTTCGAGGCGCTGGAGTCCGACGCCGTCTTCGACCGGGTCATGTACAACGGCGCCGAGTTCGGCATGCAGGCCCACCCGGGCAGCGAGGAGGAGCAGGACTACCTCGGCATCCCCGGTCTGCTGGAGCCCGAGCAGGTGCAGTTGCTGTTGCAGAAGCGGCAGGCCCGGCAGATCGCGCACAGCCGCAAGAAGCCGGCCGAGGAGGCCGACCTGCTGGAGCTCCCCGCCGAGCGCCGGCCCGTCGTCACGCACAAGGAGCTGATGGAGCTGCGCCGGCAGCTCAACACGATGGTCGGCGCGTACGTCCACCAGAGCGGCAAACCGCACGGCGTGATCCACACCGAGCTGCGGCGCGTGTGCGGCGGCCCGCCGAGCGCGGAGGCGACGGCGGGGCAGCTGCGGCAGCGCATCGCCAAGGTGCAGGAGTGGGCGACGCGGATGAAGTGACGCCGCAGGCACCCCGGTCCTCGCGCGGGCCGTGGCGCCTGCGGGGCGAGTGGTGCCGAGGGGGCCCGGGTGCCCGTGGGGGCGCCCGGTGGGCCCGTTGCCGGTGGTGAGACGGTCAATCGGGCGCCGTACGTTTCGGGGCAAACCCAGATAGGCCGGTACTGGTCCTTGACCGGATTCTGGACGGAGCCTTCCGCTGAGCGAACCTGCTTCGCTACTGTCCCGCTACGCACACGCCCCGTGGCAGCGCCGCCGCGGAGCGCAGCCGTGAAGCGACCGGTCCGGAGCGCACCCGGATCGTCACCGATCGGCGGCCTCTGACGCGCGTCGCCGTACGGGACTCGGCGACGCAGAACCCTCGTGCCGGGGCCGCCGACCTCACCACCAGGAGGAGTGGGCGTCGTGACCGCGGAGACCTCTCAGACGCTCGACCGGGGACTGCGCGTCCTCAAGCTGCTGGCCGACACGGACCACGGGCTGACCGTCACCGAGCTTTCCAACAAACTGGGCGTGAACCGGACCGTGGTGTACCGGCTGCTCGCCACCCTGGAACAGCACGCGCTGGTACGGCGCGATCTGGGCGGGCGTGCCCGCGTGGGCCTCGGCGTGCTGCGGCTGGGCAGGCAGGTGCATCCCCTGGTACGGGAGGCCGCGCTGCCCGCGCTGCGGTCGCTGGCCGAGGACATCGGCGCGACGGCGCATCTGACGCTGGTGGACGGCTCCGAGGCGCTGGCCGTGGCAGTCGTGGAGCCGACCTGGACCGACTACCACGTCGCCTACCGGCCAGGGTTCCGCCACCCGCTGGACCGGGGCGCGGCCGGCCGGGCGATCCTCGCCGCGCGGGCCCACCCCCTGGGCGACCCCGGCTACACCCTCACCCACGGCGAGCTGGAGGCCGGCGCGTGCGGCGCGGCGGCGCCCCTGCTGGGGGTGACCGGCGTCGAGGGCAGCGTGGGCGTGGTGATGCTGGCCGACGCCGTGCCCGAGCGTGTCGGACCGCGCGTGGTCGATGCGGCCCGGGAGGTCGCGGAGGCGCTGCGCTGACGCGGGCGCGGCCTCAGGCCGCCGTGTCCGGGCCCGGCTCGGCCAGGGCGCGCAGTTGCAGCCACAGCACCAGCCGCTCGTCGGGATCGTCGAGGTCGATGCCCGCCTGCTGCTGCACCTGGCGCAGCCGGTACCGGCAGGTGTTGGGGTGGACGGCGAGTCGGCGTGCCGCGCCCGCCATGTCGCAGCCCGCGTCGAACCAGCTCAGCAGGGTCCGGGCGTGCTCGGTGCCGTGCTCGGCGTCGTAGGCCAGCACCCTGCGCCAGGCGCCGCCCGCGCTCAGCTCCCGGTGCTCGGCCATGAGTTCCCGCAGCCGCAGCAGCACCACCCGCGGCCGTGCCTCGTCGATCGACGCGACCGGCACGTCCGGCCCGAGCACCCGCAGCACCAGGTCGGCGTCCCTGCGGGAGTCCGCCGCGCCCGCCGCGTCGGGCACCAGTTCGCCCAGCGCCGCCCGCACCGGCACCCGCAGTGCCTGCCCGGCCCGCGCCACGATGTCCTCGGCGAGCGCGCGATGTCGTGCGCCCGGCGCGGGCAGTAGCGCGTACACCACCCCGTCGACCAGGACGCACGCGTGCCGCCCGTAGCGCACCTCGCACTGGAGGCGTACGACGTCCAGCAGGCGCAGGGCGGTGCGCTCGGCGTCCGGTGCGCTCGCCGGGGCGTCCGGCACGAACGCCGCGACCCGCACCGCGCCGTCCAGGCCCAGCCGGTTCGCGGCCGTGGCGGCGTCCGCCGTGCCTTCCAGCAGGCGGCGCATGAGGTCGCCGCTGAGGTGCCGGGTCAGCTCCTGCGCGGCGCGGGCCCTGAGCAGCAGCAGCGCCGCCGTGGAGGCGCCCCGTGCGAGGGTGTCCTCCGCGTCGGGGGCGAGGCTGCCGGAGTCGACCACCCAGATCGAGCCGAGGGTCTCGCCGCCCGCCCGGACGGCGACCGCCAGCCTGGGCAGCTGGTCGTCGGCCAGCGCGGGCAGCCGGAGCGGGCCGTCGGCGGCGAGCAGCTGCCGGTACTGGTCGGTGTTGTCCACGCTGGACGGCACCTGGAGGCCGAGGATGCCCTGCCTGCGGTCCTCGTCGACGGGCTGGCCCGGCACCGTCGAATAGGCCAGGATGCGCTGACGCGGGTCCTCCACCGCTGTCGCCCCGCCTGCCGCCGCCGCGATCGCGTCCGCCAGCGCGAACAGGTCACCGCGCCCGCCCGCGGTGAGGGCGGGCCGGGCGCCCGCGGCGGACGCGAGCAGCAGATGCACGTGATGCCAGGCCGCGTCCTCGCCGACCGACAGCAGCGCCACCCCGTGCGCCTCCGCGTCGGCGGGGGAGTGGCCGTCCGAGCCGCGCACCACCACGCCCGTCATCCCGGCCTCCGCCGCAGCCGCCAGCACCGGCCCGGCGTCGTCCGGCCGCACCCCCACCGCCAGCAGCAGCGCGCCCGGCACGCGGGGGAGCGGGGCGTGGGCGTCGTACAGCAGCGCCTCGGTGACCGGGGCGGTGAGCCCGCGCGGCGCGGCCACGAGCCGGACGGGGCCGTCGACGGCGTCCAGCAGGTCGCCGAGGGTGCAGACGTCCATCGGGTTCCGTTCGTGGGATTCACCAGGAGGAGAGGGCACCGGTAGTTCCGTGAAAGTACGAAACGTCCCGTCGAAGCATTGGCCGATCCCTCAATGACCGTACGTCGTCCTTGTCGGAGCCCACAACCCGCGGCCCGTGCCCGGCCCGCACACTCGTGCCATGACCCTCGCACCCGCTCCGGCTCCCGTTCGCAGCGTCCGTGACGTGGCGTCCCTCGCCGCCGTGGCCGCCTACTTCAGCGATGTCTGGCAGACCCCTCGCACCGCCCCGCCGTTCCCGGCGGAGGTGCTGAAGAGCCTGGTTCACGCGGGCGGCGCCGTCCACGCGGCCGAGACGGACGGGCGGCTCGTGGGCGCGGCGGTCGCCGTGTCCGGGCCGGACGGCCAGACGTACTCCCTGGTCGCCGCCGCCGAGCGCGGCCTCGGCCACCGGGTGAAGGAGGCTCAGCGCGCCTGGGCGCTGGAGCGCGGCGCCCGCGTCATGCGCTGGACGTTCGACCCGCTCGTCGGCCGCAACGCCCGCTTCAACCTGGTCAAGCTGGGCGCGGTCGCCGCGGAGTACCTCGTCGACTTCTACGGCCCGATGTCGGACGGCGTGAACAGCGGCGACGAGAGCGACCGGCTGACGGTGACCTGGGATCTGACCGTGCCCGCACCGGCGTACGACGAGCGCGACACCGCGGACGGGCGCGAGGACGCGGACCGGGCCTCGGCCCCCGTGGTCGCCACCGCGCCCGACGGCGGGCCGCTCGCCCACCGGGACGGCGACCGGCGCCTGTGGTGCCGTGTCCCCGACGACATCGTGCGGCTGCGCGCCGCCGACCCGGTGCTGGCGCTGCGCTGGCGGTACGCCGTGCGGGAGGTGTTCACCGGGGCGTTCGAGCAGGGCTTCGCCGCGACCGGCATGTCCCGCGACGGCTGGTACACGCTGACCCGCACCGGGACCGGGGCCGGCGGGGAGGGCGCGACCGCATGAAGCTGGAGCGCGTCGAGATCGTGCACGTGGCGATCCCCCTCGTCACCCCCTTCCGTACGTCCTTCGGGACGATGACGGACAAGGACACCTTCCTGCTGCACGTCGTCACCGACGAGGCGGAGGGCTGGTCGGAGTTCGCCGCCGACCCCGAGCCCCGCTACTGCTCCGAGTTCACCGCCGGCGCCGAACTGGTGCTGCGGGACTTTCTGGTGCCGCGGGCCGCCGCCCTGCCCCGGCTGACCGCCGCCGCGCTGGGCCCCGCCCTCGCCGGCGTCAAGGGGCACGAGCTGGCGAAGGCGGCGCTGGAGACGGCGGTCCTGGACGCGGAGCTGCGGTCGTACGGCATGCCGCTGGCGGCGTATCTCGGCGCGGTCCGCGACCGGGTCCCGGCGGGTGTCTCGGTCGGCATCAAGGACTCCGTCCCCGCGCTGCTGGACGACGTCGAGCGGTATCTCGCCGAGGGGTACGTCCGGATCAAGCTGAAGATCGAACCGGGCTGGGATCTGGCGCCCGTCCGGGCCGTGCGTGAGCGGTTCGGGGCCGAGCTGCCGCTCCAGGTCGACGCCAACACCGCGTACACCCTCGCCGACGCGGAGCATCTGCGGCGCCTGGACGAGTTCGGGCTGCTGCTGATCGAGGAGCCCCTCGACGAGAACAACCTGTACGCCCACGCCCGGCTCCAGCAGCGGCTGGCCACGCCCGTCTGTCTGGACGAGTCCCTGCACAACGCTCGCGACACCGCGTCCGCGATCGCGCTGGACGCCTGCCGCGTCGTCAACATCAAACCGGCCCGCGTCGGCGGCTACCTGGAGGCGCGTCGCGTGCACGACGTGGCGTCCGCGCACGGCGTGCCCGTGTGGTGCGGCGGCATGCTGGAGACCGGCATCGGTCGCGCCCCGAACCTGGCGCTGGCCGCGCTGCCCGGGTTCACGCTGCCCGGCGACACCTCCGCGTCCGCCCGCTACTTCGCCGAGGACATCACCGAGCCGTTCGTGCTGGACGACGGGCATCTGCCGGTGCCGACGGGCCCCGGCATCGGCGTCGAGCCCCTCCCGGACGCCCTGCGCCGCTTCACGCGGGAGCGGCGGGATCTGTACGTGAGGTGAGGGGCGGCCGGCGGCGGGCGCGACGCCCCGTGCGCCGTGCCCGGCCGACGGCCGGGACGGAGGCGCTGCGACCGGTATCCGGCCGGGACGGAGGCGCTGCGACCGGAAGCCGTCGGGACGGAGGCTCCGCGACCGGCACCCGTCGGGACGGAGGGTTCCGCGACCGGCACCCGTCGGGACGGAGGGTTCCGCGACCGGCGCCCGGCCGGGACGGAGGCCCGTCACCTGGCGCTCGGCCCGTCCCGCCCCTCACGTTAGATTGACCCCGTGCTCTCTCGCCTCTCACGCCCCCAGGCCCTGGCCGTCTGCGGTCTGCCCGTCGCGGCCCTGATCGCCACGGCGGCCTTCGCCCCGCTGCCGTTCGTGCTGGCGCAGCCCGGGATGACGGCGAACGTGCTGGGCGACAACAAGGGCACCCCGGTGATCACCATTTCTGGTGCGCCGACCCGGCGGACCAGCGGCGAGCTGCGGATGGTCACCATCGAGGCGACGCCGCCGGACGCGCGGATCTCGCTCGGCGATGTCGTGGACGGCTGGTTCGCGAAGGACCGGGCGGTCATGCCGGTCGACTCGGTGTACCCCGGCGGGGGCGATCTGAAGGAGATCGAGCAGCACAACACGCGGGAGATGGAGGAGTCGCAGAGCCGGGCGACCTCCGCCGCGCTGGGCTACCTGCGCCTCAGCGAGAAGGACGTCAAGGTCGATCTGACGCTGGAGGACGTCGGCGGGCCCAGCGCCGGGCTGCTGTTCTCGCTGGGCATCATCGACAAGCTGGACGGCGACGGCAGCGGCGGCGACCTCACCGGCGGCCGGGTCATCGCCGGCACGGGCACGATCAGCCCGGACGGCAAGGTCGGCGCCGTCGGCGGCGTCGCGCTGAAGACGCAGGCCGCGCGGCGGGACGGGGCGACGGTGTTCCTCGTGCCGAAGGCCGAGTGCGACGACGCGAAGGCGGAGCTGCCGAAGGGGCTGCGGCTCGTGCCGGTCACGACGCTGAAGGGCGCGGTCGACGCCCTGGTCGCGCTGGCGAAGGGCAAGGGCACGGTCCCCAGCTGCTGACGGCGGCCGTACAGCCGTACGGCACGGTGTACGGCCGTACGGCTACACGGCGAGCGCCGGCTCGGACGTGCGAGGTGCCGCCCGCCGCGGCCCGCCGCCCCTCCGCCCCCGCTGCGCTCGCCGCCCCTCCGGCTCCCGCGGCGCCCCTACTTCACGAACCCCTCCTTCTTCATCCAGTCCAGCGCCACCTGATGCGGGTCCTCCCCGTCCACGTCCACCTTGGCGTTCAGCTCCTGCGCCACGGCGTTCGTCAGCTTCGCCGTCACCGGGTCGAGGACCTTAGTGATCGCCGGCCACTGCTTCAGCGTCTGCGCGTTGATCACGGGGGCCGCGTTGTAGTTGGGGAAGAAGTGCCGGTCGTCGTCCATCACCACCAGGTGCATGGACTTGATCCGCCCGTCGGTGGTGAACACCTCGCCGAAGGTGCACTTCCCCTTCTCGGTCTGCGTGTAGATGATCCCGGTGTCCATCTGCGTGACGTTCTTCGCCGGGATCTTCATGCCGTACGCCTTCTCCATGCCCGGCAGCCCGTCGGCGCGGTTGGCGAACTCGCTCTCCACGCACAGCGTCACCGCGCCCGGGTCGCGTTTGGCGAGGGCGGCCACGTCGGACAGGGTCTTCGTGCCGTACTTCTTGAAGTTGGCCTCGTTCATGGCCAGCGCGTACGTGTTGTTCAGGGCCGCGGGCGGCAGCCACGCCACCCCCTGGCCGCGGTCGGCGTCACGCACCGCCTCCCACTGCTTGTGCGGGTCGGCGATGGGCTTGTCGTTGCCCTGATACGTGATCCACGCGGTGCCCGTGTACTCGTACATGGCGTCCGCGTCACCGCTCCGGATCGCCTCGCGTCCGCCGATGGAGCCCTGGATGCCGGTCCGGTCGACGACGTCCGCGCCGGCGGCCTGCAGCGCGATGCCCATCATCGCGCCCATGATCAGGCTCTCCGTGAACGACTTCGACGTCACCGTCAGATGGGCGCCCTTCAGCGGCTCGCCCTGCCCGATCGAGCCGGGCTCCACATCGTCGGTCATGGGGGAGCCGCTGGTCAGGCCGCACGCCGCGAGCAATGCGCCCGCCAGCAGCACGCCCACCGTCCCGGTGCCCGCCGTCCGCCTCACGAGCCCGCCTCCAGTCCGCGGGGCCGCAGCAGCAGCTCGGCCAGGGACGCCAGCCAGTCCACCAGCAGCGCCAGCGCCACGGTGAGGATCGAGCCGAGCACCAGCACCGGCATCCGCTGCGTGGTGATGCCGGTCGTGATCAGCACCCCGAGCCCGCCGCCCCCGCCGAACGTCGCCAGCGTCGCCGTACCGACGTTGAGCACCAGCGCCGTGCGCACACCGGCCAGGATCAGCGGCACCGCCAGCGGCAGCTCCACCCGCAGCAGCACACCCAGCGGGGACATGCCGATCCCGCGCGCCGCCTCCAGCAGGGTCGGGTCGTTGGCGTCCAGGCCGGCGATGGTGTTCGACAGCACCGGCAGCACGGCGTAGGCGATGATCCCGATCAGCGCCGCCCGGCGGCCGATGCCCAGCCAGATCACCAGCAGCGCCAGCAGGCCGATCGCCGGGGTGGCCTGCCCGATGTTGGCCAGGGCCATCGCGACGGGCGTGGCCTTGCGGAACGTGGGCCGGGTCAGCAGGATGCCCAGCGGGATCGCGATGATCAGCACGAAGAACGTGGAGATCACCGTCAGCTGCACGTGCTGCCACAACGCCTTCGTCACCTGCCCGTTCGACAGGGCGTTCTCGCTGATCGGGTCCAGGTCGGCCTGGTCGAACCACAGCCACGTCGCCAGCAGCAGCAGGACCAGCGCCGCCGGCAGGAACGTCAGCTTCCGCCAGCCGATGCGGGGCCTGCGCGGCGCGGGCGCGGGGGCCGACGGTTCCGGCTGTTCCTCGTCCGTGCCGTCCGGGAGCAGTTCCGGGGCGCTCACGCCTTCTGCCCTCCCGCCCCGCCCTCCTGCTCGGCGTGGGTCTGCGCCGCGCGGATCTCCTCCAGGTCGTGCCGGTGCTCCATGGCGTCCAGCCGGTCGGCCTCCAGCAGTTCGTGCACCGAGTTCATCAGCGTCTCCATGTCGACGACGCCCTCGTACTCGCCGCGCCGCCCGGTCACCGCGACCCGGCCCGCGTTGTCCGTCAGCACCGCCTCCAGCGCGTCCCGCAGGGTGGCGTCCCGGGTCACCGTGTCGTGCACCAGCGTGCCCGCGCGGGCCAGGGAGCCGCGCGCCCGCATCAGATCGCCGCGCCGCAGCCACTTGTAGGGGCGGCGGCGCCGGTCCAGCAGCAGGATCTCGTTGGTGCCGCTGGAGCGCAGCAGCAGGAAGATCTCCTGGAGCGGCGTGTCCACGGTCACCGTCGGATAGTCCGTGATCCCCACGTCCCGTACGCGGGTCAGGTTCAGCCGCTTCAGCGCCGCGCCGGCGCCGACGAAACCGGAGACGAAGTCGTCGGCCGGGTTGGTCAGGATCGCCTCCGGGGTGTCGAACTGGGCGATGTGCGAGCGTTCCCGCAGCACGGCGATCCGGTCGCCCAGCTTGATCGCCTCGTCGAAGTCATGGGTGACGAACACGATCGTCTTGTGCAGCTCGTGCTGGAGCCTGATCAGCTCGTCCTGGAGGTGGTCGCGGGTGATCGGATCGACCGCGCCGAACGGTTCGTCCATCAGCAGCACCGGCGGGTCCGCTGCCAGCGCCCGCGCCACGCCCACACGCTGCTGCTGACCGCCGGAGAGCTGGCGCGGATAGCGGCCGTGGAACTCGCCGGGGTCCAGACCGACCAGGTCCAGCAGCTCCTCCACACGGGAGGCGATCCGCGCCCGGGACCAGCCGATCATCTTCGGTACGAGGGCGATGTTCTGCGCGACCGTCATGTGCGGGAACAGCCCGGCCGACTGGATCGCGTACCCGACCTTGCGGCGCAGCTTCACCGGGTCGATGTCGGTGACGTCCTCGCCGCCGATGCGGATCCGGCCGCCGCTCGGCTCGATCAGCCGGTTGATCATCTTCAGGGTGGTGGACTTCCCGCAGCCCGACGGCCCCACGAAGATCACCGTCTCGCCGGCCTTGATCTCCATGGACACGTTGTCCACGGCCGGCTGCGGGCTGCCGGGATACTTCTTGGTCAGGTTCTCCAGCTCGATGGAGGCCCCGTGACCGTCGGAGGGGGCCTGCTCCTCCGCCGGGGCCTGCCCGTCGGCTGTCTTCTGCGGCGCGGTGTCAGACACGGATCCCCCTGGGAATGGTCAGACGCCCGATCAGCACATACCCGGCGTCGAACAGCAGAGCGAGGATGATGATCCCGAGGGTGCCCGCCAGCACCTGGTTCAGCGCGTTCGCGCTGCCCAGCGAGGCGAGCCCGCGGAAGATCTCATTGCCCAGGCCCGGCCCGGACGCGTACGCGGCGATCGCGGCGATGCCCATCAGCATCTGCGTGGAGACCCGGATGCCCGTCAGGATGGGCGGCCACGCCAGCGGCAGTTCCACCCGCAGCAGCCGCGCCGCCCCCGACATGCCGATCCCGCGCGCCGCGTCCACCAGCGTCGGATCCACCCCGCGCAGACCCACGATCGAGTTCCGCACGATCGGCAGCAGCCCGTACAGCGTCAGCGCGATCACCGTCGGCGGCACACCCAGACCCACGATCGGCACCAGCAGACCGATCATGGCGAGCGACGGGATCGTCAGAATCGTGGAGGTCGCCGTGGTGGCGAGATTGCCCGCCCAGTTGCTGCGGTACGTCACCACACCGATCAGCACACCGATCAGCGTCGCCAGCACCATGCACTGGAACACGGCGCTGGCGTGCTGCCAGGCGTCGGCCAGCAACTGCTCGTGGCGACTGCTCAGGTACTCCCAGAAGTTCAAGCGCGGGCACCCCCTGACGGGTCAGGTCCGGTCCCGGACCTCCGCCGCCTGCTCCACCAGCGGGATGATCCGCAGCGGAACGGGGTTCTCCATCACGATCGCGGTGGAAGCCCGGACAATCCCATCGAACCCGACGACCCGGTCGATCACACGCTGGAGATCCGCGTTGGAGCGGGCCACCAGACGGCACAGCATGTCCCCGCTGCCGGTCGTCGTGTGCAGCTCCAGCACCTCCGGCACGGTCGCCAAGTGCGCCCGTACATCGGCCCCTTGGCCCTGCCGGATCTGCAAGGTCGCGAACGCCGTCACCGGATAGCCGAGCGCCGCCGGATCGACCTCGGGACCGAATCCGCGGATGACTCCGTTCGACTGAAGCCGGTCCAGCCGCGCCTGCACCGTCCCGCGCGCCACACCCAGGCGCCGGGACATCTCCAGCACCCCGATCCGCGGCTCCCGCGCCAACAGCACGATGATCCGCCCGTCCAGATGATCGATCGCCACGAGGACCCGCCTCCCCAGGTGGTCATCCTGTACAGAAAGCCCGCCGATACCGCCGTACCAGTGAGCAGATTGCCCAGTCGGGGCGCAAACTATTGCGCACCTTGCAGAGCGGGTCCAGTCTGCGGCCATGACGCAGACCACACACCGCACTCCCGACACGACCGCCCGGCAGGACGACCCCTTCCCGGTCAAGGGAATGGACGCGGTCGTCTTCGCCGTGGGCAACGCCAAGCAGGCGGCGCACTACTACTCCACCGCCTTCGGCATGAAGCTCGTCGCGTACTCCGGACCGGAGAACGGCAGCCGAGAGACGGCCAGTTACGTGCTGGAGAACGGCTCCGCCCGGTTCGTGTTCACCTCCGTGATCAAGCCGACGACCGACTGGGGCCGCTTCCTCGCCCGGCACGTCGCCGACCACGGCGACGGCGTCATCGACCTCGCCATCGAGGTGCCCGACGCGCGCGCCGCGTACGCCTACGCCGTCGAGCAGGGCGCGAAGAGCATCGCCGAGCCGTACGAGCTGAAGGACGAGCACGGCACCGTCGTCCTCGCCGCGATCGCCACCTACGGCGAGACCCGCCACACCCTCGTCGAGCGCTCCGGCTACGACGGCCCCTACCTGCCCGGCTACGTCGCCGCGAAGCCGATCGTCGAACCGCCCGCGCAGCGCACCTTCCAGGCCATCGACCACTGCGTCGGCAACGTCGAACTCGGCAAGATGGACGAGTGGGTGGCCTTCTACAACAAGGTCATGGGCTTCACCAACATGAAGGAGTTCGTCGGCGACGACATCGCCACCGAGTACTCCGCGCTCATGTCGAAGGTCGTCGCCGACGGCACCCTGAAGGTGAAGTTCCCGCTCAACGAGCCGGCCATCGCCAAGAAGAAGTCCCAGATCGACGAGTACCTGGAGTTCTACGGCGGCCCCGGCTGCCAGCACATCGCGCTGAACACCAACGACATCGTGGCCACCGTCCGCACGATGTGCGCCGCCGGCGTGGAGTTCCTCGACACCCCGGACTCCTACTACGACACCCTCGGCGAATGGGTCGGCGAGACCCGCGTCCCCATCGACACCCTGCGCGAGCTGAAGATCCTCGCCGACCGCGACGAGGACGGCTACCTGCTCCAGATCTTCACCAAGCCGGTCCAGGACCGCCCGACCGTCTTCTTCGAGATCATCGAACGCCACGGCTCCATGGGCTTCGGCAAGGGCAACTTCAAGGCCCTGTTCGAGGCCATCGAGCGCGAGCAGGCCAAGCGCGGCAACCTGTAGGACCCGAAAGGGCCCCACACGCAGGACCCGCAAAAGCCCGCGGACCCCTGGGGCCCGCCAGGGCCTTCGGGGTCACCCCTCGGGCGGGCCGTCCGGTGACGGCTCGCCCAGGGCCCGCAGAGCCGCCCGCGCCTGCGGGGCGTGCAGCACGGAGAAGTACGGGTTGATCCGCAGCGCCTCCTGAAGATGCCTGCGCGCCGGCCCGTACCGCTTCAACGACCGCTCGATCATCCCCCGGTGATACGCGTACGGCGCGCTGCGCACCGTACCGCCGTGCTCCTTGTCCGTGGCGATCACCGCGAACCGCAGCGCCTCCTCGTCCGAGCCCGCCCGGTGCAGCGCCCACCCCAGCGCGTCCGCCACCTCGATCCCCGGCTGCCGCCGCCACTCCGCCCGCAGCAGCCCCACCGCCGTCGCCGGATCACCGTGGTCCGCCTCGAACCGGCCCAGCACCAGATCCCCGTCGACGCCGCCCGCCGCGTGCTGCCGCACCAGCGCCCGCAACAGGTCGTACTGGACCCGCGCCGCGTCCCGCAGCCCCAGCGACTCGTACAGCTCACCCAGCTCCAGCGCGTACCCCGGATCCGGCCGCCGCTCCAGTGCCACCCGGTACATGCTCAACGCCTCCGACGACCGCCCCAGCGCCGCCAGCACCCGGCCCTGCCCGGCCTGCGCCGCCCGCTGGTCCGGGTCGATCCGCACCGCCGCCCGGAAATGCCGCAGCGCGTCCGGGAGATCACCGCGCTCCCACGCCAGCTCGCCCGCCCGCTCCAGATACGCCGCCCGCTCCGCCGGCGCACCCGCCGCGGCAGCCGCGTCCGACAGCGCCGCCGCCGCGTCCTCCCGCCACCCCCGCTCCCGGTACACGGCCGCCGCCCGCGCCTGCACCGCCGGCCCCGAGTGCAGGTCGGTCAGCTTGTCCAGCGCCCGCCCGGCGCCCTTGCAGTCGCCGAGCCCGGTCAGCGCCTCGATCAGCAGCGGATACGACCGCCAGCCTTTCGGCCGCTCCTTCAGCGCGGCCTCCGCGTGCTCACGCGCGGCACGGAAGTCACGCCGCGCCAGCGCCAGCGCCGCCAGCCCGTCCGACGCGTCCGGGTTCCGCTTCGGCGCGACCCGCAGCGAGCGGCGCAGCGCGTCCTCCGCCTTCGAAAACAGCGCCGCCTCCGCCGTGCGCCGGGCCTGCTCGACATAGGCCGAGCCGAGCAGCGCCCACGACTTCGCGTCCTTCGGGTGGTCGCGCAGATACGCCTCCTGCTCGCCGATCAGCACCGTCAGATCCGGCAGCGCGGCCGGCACGCCCGCGGTCAGCGCCGCCCGCGCCTGCGGTCCCGGCGCCGCCGCGACCGGCCGCTCGGGCGGCTCGGCAGGCAGGAACATCAGCACGCCGCCCAGCACCAGACACCCGGCCAGCGCACCCGACAGCAGCCAGGTCCGCCGGGAACCGCGCCGCCAGGGGGAGGGCCGGGGGCTGTCCGGGGCCTGTCTCTTATCAC
>NZ_JALLGL010000012.1 GCF_023072675.1 Streptomyces sp. XM83C | reverse complement strand
CGGTCAGAACAACAACGACGCGACGCCTTCCCCGACTGGCTGCACACCTACAATCACCACCGCGGACACACCGCGCTGAAAGGCCAGCCACCCGCCAGCCGCGTTCCTAACCTCTCAGGGCAATACACCTAGGGCCTGTCGCCCCGACCGTCCGGCCAGGGTTCCGTCGCGACGACCGCCTTCACCGGGATCGGCCCGTACACGTGCGGGAACTCCTCGCCGCCCGGCTCCGGTGCCTCGTACTTCACCGGCGCCTCCAGCCGCTCCGGGTCGATCACCAGCACCAGCAGTTCGTCGGGGCCGTCGTAGGAGCCGTAGAGGAAGCGCGCCACCGCGGGGAGCTGGGCGCGGGTCGAGCAGTGGACGAAGCCCTCCTCGGCGAGGGTGCGACCGCGCGTCGACATCGTGTAGGCGCCGTCGGCTCGGGCGGCTTCCCACAGGGCGCGTTCGGTGATGTGCAGGATGTGTCCGGTCATGCGGGCAGAGCGTAGGCGGTTGCCGACGGGGTGGTCAGCGCGTTTTCGGGCTCGGAGCGGAGCCGGGATCCGCGTCGGGGCGTTCTCCGGGGCCGCCGTTGCCCGGATCCGTGCCGGCTTTCGTACCGCCCTCCCGGTGTGCGGACTGCGGGGTGGGGGACTCCTCCGGCGGGGTGCCGTAGGCGGTGCAGTCGGGGTTCCGGCAGGGGCCCGGCACCCATACGGGGACCCAGGCGCCGAGCGTCTTGTGGCGCCGTACGACCGTCTCGACGGGCTGTCCGCAGACAGCACAGACATGTTTCTCGCTGTCCATTTCCCCAGGGTAGGGCGGCCTGGCGGACGGCGCTCGCGCGGTCAGCGGCGCGGCTCGCGCCACATGGGCCGGACGCGGGGCCCGCGTCCTCGCCCGCCGTGCGGATCGCCACGCCCATGGGTTCTCCCTCCGGTCGACTGCCTTTGTCTGCAAGGCCTTCGACCGCATGGCGCGGTGGGGCGCGAGGGGATTCCCGGGCACGACCGGGTGGCGGGCGGGGTGCGTTCCGCCGGGGAATGAGGGCGGGGCCCGCACACCGTGGGGATGTGCGGGACCCGCCCGGCCGGTGCCGGGGTGGCCGCGCGGGGTCAGGAACCGCGCGGTCCCCTCGGTCCGGGGTCCGGTGAGGCGTGGCGGCCGGGCGCCGCGCCGCGTGGGGCGGCGGGGGTCAGGTGCTGCGCCGGGTGACGAACTCGGCCAGTGCGAGCAGCTCTTCCGCCGACTCCGGCCGCGGGATCGCCCGGGACAGTGCCTGTACGGCGCGGGACATCCGCTCGGCGGCCTCGGTCTGCGCCCAGTCCCGCCCACCGGCGCGTTCCACGGCGAGTGCCGTGCTGGTCAGGTCCTCCTTGTCGTAGGGCCGCTCGTACAGTGCGGCCAGTTCCGCGGCGGCCGGGGTCCCGGAGGCGAGCGCCGCGACCACCGGGAGGGACTTCTTGCGGGCGGCGAGGTCCGCGCCGACGGGTTTGCCGGTGCGTCCCGGGTCGCCCCAGATGCCGATGACGTCGTCGATGAGCTGGAAGGCGAGCCCGGCCTGCCGGCCGAACGCGTCCAGCGCTGCGACATCGTCGGCGGACGCTCCCGCGTACAGCGCGCCGAGCGCGCAGGCACATCCGATCAGCGCACCCGTCTTGGCCTCGGCCATGGCGAGGACTTCCGTCAGGCCGACCTCGGCGGGGCCGCGGCGCTCCAGTGCGGTGTCCGCGTGCTGTCCGGCGCACAGTTCGACGACGCAGCCCGCGAGGCGGGCCGCAGCGGCGGCCGACGCCGGGTGCGGGTCCTCGGCGAGCAGCCGCAGGGCGAGCGCCTGGAGGGCGTCCCCGGCGAGGATCGCGTCGGCGTCCCCGAACACCGTCCAGGCGGTGGGCCGGTGGCGTCGGGTGGCGTCCCGGTCCATCACGTCGTCGTGGACCAGTGTGAAGTTGTGGATCAGTTCGACCGCGACGGCCGCCCGTACGGCGCTGTCCCGGGCCTCGGGCCCGCCGAGCGCGGCGGCTGCCGCGAGGACGAGCGCGGGGCGCAGGGCCTTGCCGGCGCCGCCGGACGCGGGGGTGCCGTCGGCGTTCTGCCAGCCGAAGTGGTAGAGCGCGACGCGCCGCATCGGGTCCGGCAGGGTGTCCAGGGCCGCGCGCAGGCCCGGGTCGACGACCTCGCGTGTGCGGCGCAGGAGGCCGGCCGCCTCAGGACCGTCGCCGGCCGTGGCCCGGTCGGGGCCGGTCCTCGGTTCGTCGGCGGTCACGGCCGGGGCGCCGGGGTCGTCCCGGCTCGCGCGCCGGCCGGCGGTCCCGGCCGTCTCCTGGGCGCGTGCCGCGGGGACGCTGGTGTGCCGGTCGGCGGGCTGGGTCAGGGGCTCGGTCAACGGCTCCCCCTCGGCGGCGTGTCGACGGGGGGCGGCTGTGCCGCGGGGGCTGGGCCGGTGCCGCCGCGGTGCGTCCGCCGGGCGGGGCGGACGCACGGCGTCCCGTCGGCGGGAAGGGTCATCGCCAGCGGCCGATCTCGACGTTCTCCAGCACGCCGAGCGCGTCGGGGACGAGGACGGCGGCGGAGTAGTAGGCCGTCACCAGGTACTTGATGATGGCCTGTTCGTTGATGCCCATGAACCGCACGGACAGGCTCGGTTCGATCTCGTCGGGGATGCCGGACTGACGCAGGCCCACGACGCCCTGGTCGGCCTCGCCGAGACGCATGGCGATGATGGAGCTGGTTCGCTCCGGCGTCACCGGGATCTTGTTGCACGGGTAGATGGGCACGCCGCGCCAGGTGGGGATGCGGTTGCCGCCGACGTCGATGGTCTCGGGCACCAGTCCGCGCTTGTTCAGTTCGCGGCCGAACGCGGCGATGGCGCGCGGGTGGGCGAGGAACATCTTGGTGCCGCGGCGCCGGCTGAGCAGCTCGTCCATGTCGTCCGGGCCGGGCACGCCGTCGTGCGGCTGGATGCGCTGGTCGTACTCGCAGTTGTGGAGCAGGCCGAACTCGCGGTTGTTGACCAGCTCGTGTTCCTGGCGCTCCTTCAACGCCTCGACGGTGAGCCGCAGCTGCTGCTCGGTCTGGTTCATCGGCTGGTTGTACAGGTCGGCCACGCGGCTGTGGATGCGCAGCACGGTCTGGGCGATGCTCAGTTCGTACTCGCGGGGCCGGGGTTCGTAGTCGACGAAGGTGTGCGGGATGTCGGGTTCGCCGGAGTGGCCGGCGGCGAGTTCGACCTCCTTCTCGCCGTACTTGTTGGTGCGCTGTTCCGGCAGGGTGCGCTGCTGCCTGATGTGGTCGGCGAGGGACTCCGAGCGTTCGGCGACCTGCTGGACCTGGTCGCGGGTGAGGACGAGCAGGGTGCACGCGGTGTCGGCGCGGGCGGTGTACTCCCAGATGGCGTCCTCGGACGTCAGTGCCGTGTCTCCGAAGTAGGCGCCGTCGGCGAGGACTCCGAGGACCTGGTCGTCGCCGTAGGGGCCGGTGCCGACCTTCTCCACGCGGCCGTGCGCCAGCAGATACACCTCGTCGGTGCGGCTGCCGAAGGAGGCGATGATCTCGCCCGCGGCGGCCTCGCGCTGAGTGCAGCGCCGGGCGAGTTCGGTCAGCACCTCCTCGTCCTCGTACCCCCGCAGGGCGGGCAGTTCGCCGAGTTCCGCGGGGATGACCTCGACGCGGTCGCCGGTCTTCACGAAGGTGATACGGCCGTCGCCGACGGCGTACGTCAGACGGCGGTTGACGCGGTACGTGCCGCCTTGGACGTCCACCCACGGAAGCATCCGCAGCAGCCAGCGGGAGCTGATCTCCTGCATCTGCGGGACCGACTTGGTGGTGGTGGCCAGGTTCCGCGCGGCCGCGGTGCCCAGGCTCTGCTGCGGCCTGGCCTGCTCCGTGCGGACCTCTTCGCCTACCGACATAAGGTATTGCCCTCCCGGTCATGCTCCGGCACCCGAACTGTGCCGGGCATCGATCTCACGACCAGCGTTTCATCACGCACCGTGCTCGTGCTATTACACGAAAGAGCGGGATTGGATCTCCACGGACTGGGCACATATGGGGATTTCGTCCAACAGCGGCTCCAGCCTTCCGCTCACCGCTCACGGCCTGCCGTCGACGGCTCGCAGCCTCCCGTTCGCCGCCGCCGATCTTCCGTTCGCCGCGCGCGATCTTCCGTTCGCGGCTCGTGGCCGACGGGCGCCGGTGTTTGTCCGGATCGGCTCGCACACCGTACGAACGATGTGTAGTGGATCATTCCGGTTCGGTAGAAGGTCCGGGACGAAGGCGGTCGCATCCGGCGGCCGCGGACAGCAGCACGACGCAACGCCGAGGAGGCAGCCATGGCCTCGCCCCTGTCCGCAAGCGCATTCCTGGACGCCCTCAGAAAAGAGGGCCTGACCGTTGTCGAGGTCGGCGACTGGCGCCACCACAACCGGAACCACAAGGGCGCGTGGGGTCCCGTGCACGGCGTGATGATCCATCACACGGCGACGGAGGGCTCCGCCCGGACCGTGGAGCTGTGCCGCAAGGGCTACTCGGGTCTGCCCGGCCCGCTCTGCCACGGGGTCATCACCAAGGACGGCACGGTCCACCTCGTCGGGTACGGCCGCGCCAACCACGCGGGCCTCGGCGACGACGACGTCCTGCGCGCGGTGATCGCGGAGAAGGCGCTGCCCCACGACAACGAGACGAACACCGACGGCAACCGGCACTTCTACGGCTTCGAGTGCGAGAACCTCGGCAACGGCCAGGACCCCTGGCCGCCCGCCCAGCTGGCCGCCGTCGAGAAGGCCGCGGCGGCGATCTGCCGGCGGCACGGCTGGACCGAACGGTCCGTGATCGGCCATCTGGAATGGCAGCCGGGGAAGGTGGACCCGCGGGGGTTCACGATGACCTGGCTTCGGGAGCGGATCCGCGACCGCCTGAAGTGAGGGCAGCGCTCGGCGGGCGCACCTGAGGCCTCGCCCACCCCGGGCCTGGGGCCCGCCTGTCTCGGACGCGCCCCTCCGTCACGACGCGGGCGGGTGTTCGACAATGAGGCGGTGACCGGACTCGACACGCTGCGGCCCCGCCTGCCCTCCCCGCTCCAGGAGGTGCGGGACGACCGCTTCGACCGGCACGGTGTGCGCCTGCTGCTGAAGCGGGACGACCTGATCCATCCGGAGCTGGTCGGCAACAAGTGGCGCAAACTCTCCCCCAACCTGGCCGCCGCGGCCGGCCGTACGGTCGTCACGTTCGGCGGCGCCTGGTCGAACCATCTGCGGGCCACCGCAGCCGCGGGCCGGCTGCTCGGGGTGGCGACGGTGGGCGTGGTGCGCGGCGACGAACTGGCCGCACGCCCGCTCAACCCGTCCCTTGCCCGGTGCGCGGCGGACGGCATGCGGCTGCACTTCGTCGACAGATCGACGTATCGGCACAAGGCCGAGCCGGACACCCTGGGCGGGCTGCTGCGCGCGGTCGGCGAGCCGGGCGCGTACGTCGTCCCGGAGGGCGGCAGCAACGCGCACGCGGTCCGCGGCTGCACAGCGCTCGGCGCCGAACTGCGCGGCGCGGCGGACGTCGTCGCCGTGGCCTGCGGCACGGGCGGGACGCTCGCGGGGCTGGCCGCGGGACTCGGCCCGGGGCAGCGCGCCCTCGGGGTTCCCGTCCTGAAGGGCGGTTTCCTCGCGGCGGAGGTACGGCGGCTCCAGACGGAGGCGTTCGGCGGGCCGCGCGGCACCTGGTCGCTGAACGACCGCTTCCACTGCGGGGGCTACGCGCGCGTGCCGGAGTGGCTCGACGCGTTCGCGGCGGCCTTCGAGGACCGGCACGGGCTGCCCGTCGAGCGTCTCTATGTGGCCAAAATGCTGCACGGTCTCGCCGCTCTGGCCGAGGAGGGCGCCTTCCCGCGCGGGACGACGGTCGCCGCGGTGATCACCGGCCGGCCGTTCCCCCAGCCCGGCCCCGCAGGGAGCCCACGCTCAGGCCGTTGGTCCGGCCCCGCCGCAAGTCACGGTCAGGCCGTCTCGCGGTAGGCCGCCGCCTCCTCCAGGTCCAGGCGGCGCAGCAGGGTGCGCAGCATCTCGTCGTCGATGTAGCGGCCGTCGCGGAGCTTGACGAACACCTCGCGTTCGGCGCTGATCATCTCGCGGGAGAGTCTGCGGTAGGTGTCGTCGACGGTCTCGCCGGTGACCGGGTTGACCTGGCCGAGCCGCTCCCAGACGGCGTTGCGGCGGCGTTCGAGCACGGTGCGGAGCCGGTCGGCGAGGGGCGGCGGGAGGGCGTTGCGCTCGTCGGCGAGCAGGTCGTCCAGACGCTGCTCGGCGGCGCGGGAGGCCTGCGCCTGGGCGTTGGCCTCGGCGAGGGTCGCGGCGCGGGTGTCACGGGCGGGGAACCTCAGCAGCCGGATCAGTGGCGGCAGCGAGAGGCCCTGCACCACCAGTGTGCCGATGACGGTGGTGAAGGTGAGGAAGAGGATCAGGTCGCGGTGCGGGAAGGGCTGCTCGCTGTCGTGCAGGGTCAGCGGGATGGAGAAGGCGATCGCGAGGGAGACCACGCCGCGCATTCCGGCCCAGGCGACGACGACGGGGCCGCGCCAGGTCGGGTTCTCCTCGCGTTCCCTGATCCGCGCCGACAGCACGCGGGGCAGGAAGGTCGCCGGATACACCCACAGGAAGCGGGCCGCGACGACCACCAGGAAGAGGGCGAGGGCGTACCAGACGGCCTCTGCTCCCTCGTACGCGCCGAGTCCGCGCAGCACGAACGGCAGTTGCAGGCCGATCAGCGCGAACACCGCGGACTCCAGGACGAACGCGACCATCTTCCACACCGCCTCCTCCTGGAGGCGGGTGGCGAAGCCGACCTCCCAGGCGCGGTGGCCGAGGTAGAGGGCCACGACGACGACGGCGAGGACGCCGGAGGCGTGGACCTGTTCGGCGGCGGCGTAGGCGACGAACGGGATGAGCAGCGACAGCGTGTTCTGGAGCAGGGGTTCCGTCAGGCGGGTACGCAGCCAGTGCAGGGGCGCCATGAGCACCAGTCCGACGGCGACGCCGCCGACGGACGCGACGAGGAACTCCTCGATGCCGTCGGCCCAGGAGGCGCCCTCGCCGATCGCGGCGGCGACGGCGACCTTGTAGGCGGTGATCGCGGTGGCGTCGTTGAGGAGGGACTCGCCCTGGAGGATCGTGGTGATCCGGGAGGGGAGGCCGACGCGGCGGGCGACGGCGGTGGCGGCGACCGCGTCCGGCGGTGCGACGACCGCACCCAGCACCAGTGCCGCAGTCAGCGGAAGTCCCGGTACGAGCGCGTAGGCGGCGAGCCCGACGACGACGGTCGCGAACAGCACGTACCCGACGGACAGCAGGGCGATGGCCCGCTTCTGCGCGCGCAGGTCGAGATAGGAACTCTCGGTGGCGGAGGTGTACAGCAGCGGCGGCAGCAGCAGCGGCAGGACCACCTCCGGGTCGAGGGTGTAGTCGGGGACGCCGGGGAGGTAGGAGAGCGCCAGGCCGACCGCCACGAGCAGCAGGGGGGCCGGCACGGGCGTGCGCCGGGCCAGTCCCGCGACCGCGGCGCTGCCCGCCACCAGCAGGAGCAGCGGCATCACGTCCATCGGCCTCGCCCGCCTTTCCTTGTCCGCGCGATCGTCCGCACACCTTTTCCGTGCGGTCGTCCGCACGCTCTTTTTCCGCGCGGCCGTCGTCACGCCCGTCGTAATCTGGCAATCATGAAACAGTGCACGCACGCGGACGCGCTGCCGCACCCGGAACCTGTCCCGCTGAGCGAGACATGTCCGGAGTGTCTGCGGGACGGCACCCACCCGGTGCAGCTGCGGTTGTGTCTGACGTGCGGGCATGTGGGCTGCTGCGACTCCTCGCCGGGCCGGCACGCCACGGGACACCACGCGGAGACCGGGCACCCGGTGATGCGGACCTTCGAACCGGGCGAGGACTGGCGCTGGTGCTTCGTGGACCATGTCCTGGTGTGAGTCCGGCGGGTACGGTTCGGACGTCTGACGTCTGGGTACGTCAAACCGGCGCGCGCTCTTCCCGATTGAGACCGCCCACCCCCTAGCCACGGAGCGTATCCGGAGCTTTACTATGAGTTACGGCAAGGGGTTGGGGTCCTTGGGACAGGAAAGTTCAGAGCGCGGTAGCGTCACCGCTGAACCACACATCGCGTTACCCCGGGGGGCGACCCTCGGCCCCGAACAGCTTGTACCACCTTGGAGGTGAGGGTGTCCCACATCGACGGCGAGCCCGTGACCCAGGACTTCGTGGAAGTCCGGCTGCCTGCCGCGGGTGCCTACCTGTCGGTGCTGCGGACGGCCACGGCCGGTCTCGCGGCCCGTTTGGACTTCACCCTCGACGAGATCGAGGACCTGCGCATCGCGGTGGACGAGGCCTGCGCGATCCTGTTGCAGCAGGCCGTGCCCGGCTCGGTGCTCTCCTGTGTCTTCCGGCTCGTCGACGACTCGCTGGAGGTCACCGTCTCCGCGCCGACCACTGACGGTCACGCTCCGTCACGGGACACCTTCGCCTGGACCGTGCTGTCCGCGCTGGCGGGCAAGGTCTCGTCCGCCGTGGACGAGGACAGGATCGTGTCGATCAGCCTCTACAAACAGCGCGGCGCGGGACCCGGGCCGGCGTGAGGGACGGGGACGGGCCGGTGCGGGACGAAGAGCGCGGCACACGGGAACTGCCTCCCGAGGACGCTCCGGGGGTCCAGGGCGGCGCCCGGCGCACGGCTGAGGGCATCGACGGCATCCCGGAACAGGCCCGGCCGCATCCGGAGGACGACCCCGAGGCGGTCGTCCCCGACGGCGGGCGGCGGGCACACGGAGGTGCCTCGCGGAGCACGCCTCTGGACGAGCGGGTCGGGGTCACCCCTGTCCGGGCACCGGCAAGGGCTCGGGGAAGGGCAACGGGCGGGACGATGAGCGAGCACGAGCGACACGGCGAGCACGAAACGCCGGGCACGCAGAACGCACCGGGTGTGCGGCACGACCCGCAGGACCGCAGCGGCGCACGGGCGCTGTTCGTCGAGCTGCGCGGCCTGAAGGAGGGCACCCCGGAGTACGCGGAGCTGCGGAACCGGCTGGTCCGGATGCATCTGCCGCTCGTGGAGCATCTCGCGCGCCGCTTCCGCAACCGTGGCGAGCCGCTGGACGATCTGACGCAGGTCGCGACGATCGGCCTGATCAAGTCGGTCGACCGGTTCGACCCGGACCGGGGCGTGGAGTTCTCGACGTACGCCACCCCGACGGTCGTCGGCGAGATCAAGCGGCACTTCCGCGACAAGGGCTGGGCGGTGCGGGTGCCGCGTCGGCTTCAGGAGCTGCGGCTGTCACTGACGACGGCCACGGCGGAGCTGTCCCAGCAGCACGGCCGCTCCCCCACGGTGCACGAGCTGGCCGAGAAGCTGGCCATCTCGGAGGAGGAGGTCCTGGAGGGCCTGGAGTCCGCCAACGCGTACTCCACGCTGTCCCTGGACGTCCCCGACACCGACGACGAGTCTCCCGCGGTCGCCGACACCCTGGGCGCCGAGGACGAGGCGCTGGAGGGCGTGGAGTACCGCGAGTCCCTCAAGCCACTGCTGGAGGATCTGCCGCCGCGGGAGAAGCGCATCCTGCTGCTGAGGTTCTTCGGCAACATGACCCAGTCGCAGATCGCGCAGGAGGTCGGCATCTCGCAGATGCATGTGTCGCGGCTGCTGGCGCGGACGCTGGCGCAGCTGCGGGAGAAGCTCCTCGTCGAGGAGTGACGCCGGGCGCCGCCCTCGCGCCGGCCCGAGGGCGAGGCCGGGGCCGCGCCGGCCCACGAGGCTTTCTCGGCCCCCGGTGAGGCTTGTCGGCCCCCGGACTACTTCTGGGCGCCGCCGGGTCCGCGGATGCCCAGGGCCCGGGTCGTCTCCCCGTTGACCAGCAGGACGAGCGAGGTGACGGCGACGACGGCGAGGACGATGCCGACCGGGATGCCGGGGCCGTCGGAGGTCAGCAGGCTGTAGGCGACCGGCAGCGCCATGATCTGCGTGATGACGGCCGGGCCGCGGCTCCAGCTGCGACGGGCGAGCAGCCCGCGGGCGGCCAGCAGCGGCAGCAGCGCCAGGACGATCAGGGTGATGCCGCCGGTGACGGCCTGCCCCCGGTCGTCGGGGTCCCCGGTGAAGCCGAGGACGAGCATCCAGACCCCGCCGGCGACCAGCGCGAGCCCCTCCAGGGCGGCGAGCGCGGCGGCGTACGTCAGTCGCCGCGGGCGGGGGCCGGCGGGGCGGCCGGTGCTGGTGGTCTGCTCACTGCTCACCCCAGAAGGGTATCCGCCCGGGGATGCCGTCCCCGGGGGCCGGTCCCGTGCCGCCGCCGGCTGTTCCCGCGGCCGGTCCGGGGCCCGTCTCGCGGCGCGTCTCGCGGCCGGTCTCGCGGCCGGTCTCGTGGCGCGTCTCACGGCCGGTCTCGTGGCGCGTCTCGCCGCCCGTCTCGCCGCCGTCGCGGGACGGGCGCCGGACGGTCGCCCCCGTCGCAGGACCCGTGACCGCACCCCCGCGCCGGCCCGTTCCGGGGTCCGGTCTCTTACCCGATCCCTACCTCGCGCTGGGCGCAGTACCACCCAGTAGGTACCCTGCACGTCATGCGTGCACTTCTCGTGGTCAATCCGGCGGCTACCACCACCAGTGCACGGACACGTGACGTGCTCATCCACGCACTCGCCAGTGAGATGAAGCTGGAGGCGGTCACCACCGAGTACCGCGGCCACGCGCGTGACCTGGGCCGGCAGGCGGCGCTCGGCGACGACATCGACCTCGTGGTGGCACTCGGCGGCGACGGCACGGTCAACGAGGTCGTCAACGGTCTGCTGCACGCGGGACCCGACCCCGACCGGCTGCCCGGCCTCGCCGTGGTCCCCGGCGGTTCCACCAATGTCTTCGCCCGCGCCCTCGGCCTGCCGAACGACGCCGTGGAGGCGACCGGCGCCCTGCTGGACGCGCTGCGCGAGGGCAGCGAACGCACCGTCGGCCTGGGTCTGGCCTCGGGCACGCCCGGTACGGACGACGCGGAGGTGCCGCACCGCTGGTTCACCTTCAACGCCGGCCTGGGCTTCGACGCGGGTGTGGTCGGCCGGGTCGAGCAGCAGCGCGAGCGCGGCAAGAAGTCGACGCACGCGCTCTACGTCCGCCAGGTGGTGCGCCAACTGCTCGGCGAGCCGAACCGCCGGCACGGCACGATCACGCTGGAGCGCGAGGGCGAGGAGCCGGTCACGGATCTCGTGCTCTCGATAGTCTCGAACACCTCGCCGTGGACGTTCCTGGGCAATCGCCCGATCTATGCGTCGCCTAAAGCCTCGTTCGATTGCGGGCTCGACGTGTTCGCTCTCAGCCGTCTGTCCACCGCCTCGGTTGCCCGGTATGGCACCCAGTTGCTCACTTCGTCCCCGGAGCGCGGCCCGCGCGGCAAGCACGCCACCACCCTGCACGACCTGGAGCAGTTCACCTTGCATTCGAAGGTGCCGCTGCCCCTTCAGATGGACGGTGACCACCTGGGCCTGCGAACCAGCGTGACGTTCACAGGCGTACGCCGTGCACTGCGTGTGATTGTGTGAGCAGAAGGGCCCAAAGTCCTTTCACTCGAACGTTTAGGCCAGGATCCACCCCATGGAAGTACGGCTGTGACCTAGTCGACACCGAAGAATCAAAAAAAACTTTCCGGAAGGGGTTGTATCCGTCGCCGAGGTTTGCGAGTCTCTACGTGGCGATCGGGACGGCCCGCAAGACCGGCCTCCACTGATCACCAGAACCCCTCTACAAACCCAGGACCACGCCGGGGAACCCGGCGGTCGGCCCTTCCCTTGTTGAGGGATTCGTGAAAGCGTTCACATTCACAAGCAACTTGCACGTAATACCAAGGAGAGGTAGCAGCCATGGACTGGCGTCACAACGCCGTTTGCCGCGAGGAAGACCCCGAGCTCTTCTTCCCCATCGGCAACACCGGTCCTGCGCTGCTGCAGATCGAGGAAGCCAAGGCCGTCTGCCGTCGCTGCCCGGTGATCGAGCAGTGTCTGCAGTGGGCGCTCGAGTCCGGCCAGGACTCCGGCGTCTGGGGTGGCCTCAGCGAGGACGAGCGCCGCGCGATGAAGCGCCGCGCCGCCCGCAACCGGGCCCGTCAGGCCTCCGCCTGACCCGCGCACCCCTGCTGACAGCCTGAGCTTGGCGGCGCGTACAGCGCGTACGCATCTCCCGCCCCCGAGCCGCAGCGCGCAGTACCCCCGACGCGCTTGAGATAGCAGAGCAGCAGTCGAGCATCAGCCTCGGACCCACCGGTCCGGGGCTTTTCGCTGTCCGGACACGGAGTGTGACATCGGCCTCAACGCCCTTGCCGTACGGGCCATTTGGAGGTATGCCCCGTGAAGCGGCACCCTCCGGCGTATGGGCGCGCCACCGGCCGGGCGGCCGACGCTACTTCTGCGCCCGTACCGGAATGTCCAGGATCACCCGCGTGCCCCTCTCGGGCGCCGGGACCATGTCGAAGGTACCGCCCAACTCGCCCTCCACCAGGGTCCGTACGATCTGGAGCCCCAGGTTGCCCGAGCGGTGCGGGTCGAAGCCCTCCGGCAGACCGACCCCGTCGTCCTGCACGGTGACGAGCAGCCGCGCCTCCTTCGTCGTGCCGCCGCGCACCGCCGACACCTCCACCGTGCCGGTGTCGCCCTCGCGGAAACCGTGCTCCAGGGCGTTCTGAAGGATCTCCGTCAGCACCATCGACAGCGGCGTCGCCACCTCGGCGTCCAGGATGCCGAACCGCCCGGAGCGCCGGCCCGTCACCTTGCCCGGGGAGATCTCGGCGACCATCGCGAGGACCCGGTCGGCGATGTCGTCGAACTCCACGCGCTCGTCGAGGTTCTGCGACAGCGTCTCGTGCACGATCGCGATCGACCCGACCCGGCGCACGGCCTCCTCCAGCGCCTCCCGGCCCCGCTCGGACTCGATCCGCCGGGCCTGAAGCCGCAGCAGCGCGGCGACGGTCTGCAAGTTGTTCTTCACCCGGTGGTGGATCTCCCGGATGGTCGCATCCTTGGTGATCAACTCCCGTTCGCGTCGCCGCAGTTCCGTGACGTCCCGGAGCAGCACCAGCGAGCCGATGCGCGTCCCCTTCGGTTTCAGCGGGATCGCCCGGAACTGGATGACCCCGTCATTGGCCTCGATCTCGAACTCGCGCGGCGCCCAGCCGCTCGCCACCTTCGCCAGCGCCTCGTCCACCGGCCCGCGCGTCGGGGCGAGTTCGGCGGTGAGCTGCCCGAGGTGATGGCCGACCAGGTCGGCGGCGAGGCCCAGCCGGTGGTAGGCGGACAGGGCGTTCGGGGAGGCGTACTGGACGATGCCGTCGGCGTCCACCCGGACCAGGCCGTCCCCGACGCGCGGCGAGGCGTCCATGTCGACCTGCTGGTCGGGGAAGGGGAACGTACCGGCCGCGATCATCTGCGCGAGGTCGGAGGCGCTCTGCAGATAGGTCAGTTCCAGCCGGCTCGGGGTGCGCACGGTGAGCAGATTGGTGTTGCGGGCGATCACCCCGAGGACCCTGCCCTCGCGGCGTACGGGGATCGACTCGACCCGTACGGGGACCTCCTCACGCCACTCCGGGTCGCCCTCGCGGACGATACGGCCCTCGTCGAGAGCGGCGTCCAGCATGGGTCGGCGGCCACGCGGGACGAGATGGCCGACCATGTCGTCCTGGTACGACGTCGGGCCCGTGTTGGGCCGCATCTGGGCCACGGAGACATAGCGTGTGCCGTCGCTGGTGGGCACCCACAGGACCAGGTCGGCGAAGGACAGGTCGGAGAGCAGCTGCCACTCCGAGACCAGCAGGTGGAGCCACTCGAGGTCGGAGTCGTCGAGGGCGGTGTGCTGGCGGACCAGTTCGTTCATGGAGGGCACGTCAGCGAGCGTAACCCGCCGGTAGGGGCGGGCCCGAATCGACGCGGGCGGGACAGCGGGAGGGGTGGGGCCGAAAGGCCGTGAGCCAGGTCCGGGACGGACCGAGGGCCAGGTCCGGAAAGCCGCAGGGCGAGACCGGGACAGCCGGAGGGGGGCGGGTGCGGCCAAGGCCGGAGCAGGGGCTTCCGGGCCCGGAAACACCCGCGGGCCGCGGCGCCTGGGAGGGACCCTCAACCCTCCCGGCACCGCAGCCCGGAGCAATATCGGCCGTGGGGTGTGCGGTCCCGGTCGGCCGAAGGACGAGGAGCCGGGGCAGTCAGGGCAGAGAGCTCCGGTTCCTCGATCCGCCTTCCTGTGCGGGGAAGGCGGAGGCTCGATCCGCGCTCCGTCGCGCGTCGTTCTCCGCGCCGGAGCGCGGGGTCCTGCAAGCATTGTGGACTAGACCACTCTGCGTGTCCATGCGTCGACGGCGGATTTGCCGGCACCCCGAGGGCGCGGGCGACCGCCGCTCTGCGAAGCCTAGCCGCACCCGGCCGGGTCCGGAGCCCCGCGGAGCGTGCGAATTACGCGACACCGGCCGCTCCCCGCCGATGCACGCCCCCCACGAAAGGCGACCGTCGCACCCGCGGACGACACTCCCGAGAGGCCCTGCACCGGCCGGGCCGGGCCCCTGCGACCCGCCGCGTCCCAGGGTACGGATCGCATGGGCGGCGGCGGCCGACTCTGTTAGATTGGTCTAAACCACATAGTCCTACCGGGCCCTCTCCAGCCCCCT
Organism: Streptomyces sp. XM83C; assembly: GCF_023072675.1. GTDB lineage: Bacteria > Actinomycetota > Actinomycetes > Streptomycetales > Streptomycetaceae > Streptomyces > Streptomyces thermocoprophilus. The sequence continues at coordinate 28,856 of NZ_JALLGL010000012.1, read as the reverse complement.
CCCCAGAACGGCAGGCCAGCGTGGAAGTTGTGATCGTTCCGGACGCCGCAGCGGGCGGCGAGCTCATCGCCGAGGCCATGGCGCAACTGCTGCGCCGCAAGCCGGACGCGCTGCTCGGCGTCGCCACCGGCTCGACCCCGCTGCCGATCTACCAGGCCCTGACCGCGAAGGTCCGCTCCGGCGCCGTCGACGCCTCGCGGGCGCGGATCGCGCAGCTCGACGAATACGTGGGGCTGCCCGCCGACCACCCGGAGTCCTACCGCTCCGTGCTGCGCCGCGAGGTGCTGGAGCCGCTCGGCGTGCCGATGGAGAACTTCATGGGGCCGGACGGCACCGCGGACGACGTACAGGCGGCCTGCGAGGCGTACGACCGTGCGCTGGCCGAGGCGGGCGGGGTCGATCTGCAACTGCTGGGCATCGGCACCGACGGGCACATCGGCTTCAACGAGCCCTGCTCCTCGCTCGCCTCCCGCACCCGGATCAAGACGCTCACCGAGCAGACCCGGGTGGACAACGCGCGCTTCTTCGACGGGGACATCGAGCAGGTGCCGCACCACGTCATCACGCAGGGCATCGGCACCATCCTGGAGGCCCGGCACCTGGTGCTGCTGGCCACGGGCGAGGGCAAGGCCGACGCGGTCGCGGCGACCGTCGAGGGGCCCGTGGCGGCGGTGTGCCCGGCGTCGGCGCTGCAACTGCACCCGCACGCCACGGTGGTGGTCGACGAGGCGGCGGCGTCCAAGCTGAAGCTGGCCGACTACTTCCGGCACACCTATGCCGACAAGCCGGAGTGGCAGGGTCTCTAGACGGCGGTCCCCGGCCACGTGCCGGGGGCACCCTGCCACTTCACACACAGGCCGGGCGCCGGCTCCCTGAGGGGAGCCGGCGCCCGGCCTGTGTGCTGCCCCGGTCCCGCTACGCCCCCGCGATGACCTCGGCCGCCGCCCGGCCGCAGACGCGGGCGGCGCCGTGGGTGGCGAGGTGGAGGGCGCCGCGCGGCGCGGACTGCGGGAGGCCCATCTCGACGACAACGGTGTCGGGGCGGGCCGCGAGGAGGACGTCGAGGGCCGTGCCCATCCAGGGGTGCCGGTGCTCGTCGCGGACCACGGCGACGATACGGCGCTCCCCGGCCGCCACCAGCGCCGCGGGGCCCGCGTCCTCCCCGGCGAAGCTGCCGGTCTCGGTGCCGGGCAGCAGCCGGGCCAGCTCGGCGGCGACGCCCCAGGGCGTCTCGTCACCGACGGCGATATTGGCGACGGGGCTGAACGCGGCGACGTACGGCGCCTCGGTGAGCGGGGTGAAGGAGTCGCCGCCGGTGACGCGCAGGGCGCGGCGCGCGGCGTGCAGTCCGACCTCCGGGTCGGCGGGGCCGGCCGGGGCGCCGGTCCGGGCGGCGGCGGTCCAGCGGGCGAGGCGGCGGACGCGTTCGGCGGCGTCGGCGAGGCGTTCCTCGGGCAGTTCACCGGCGCGTACGGCGGTCACCAGGGCGTCGCGCAGGCGCCGTACGGTCTCGTCGTCGGCGAGGCCGCCGCCCACGCAGATCGCGTCGGCGCCGGCGGCGATGGCGAGGACGCTGCCGCGTTCGATGCCGTAGGTGGCGGAGATGGCCTGCATCTCCATGCCGTCGGTGACGATGAGGCCGTCGTAGCCGAGTTCGCCGCGCAGCAGGTCGGTGAGGATGCGGCGGGAGAGGGTCGCCGGGTGCTCGGGGTCGAGCGCGGGGACGAGGATGTGGGCGCTCATCACCGCACGCGTGCCGGCCTCGATCGCGGCGCGGAAGGGGGCGAGGTCGCGTTCGGCGACGACGTCGGCGCTCGCGTCGATGCGGGGCAGGGCGTGGTGGGAGTCGACGGCGGTGTCGCCGTGGCCGGGGAAGTGCTTGGTGCAGGCGGCGACACCGGCGGCCTGGAGGCCTTCGACGTAGGCGGCGGTGTGCCGGGCGACGAGGGCGGTGTCGGAGCCGAAGGAGCGCACCCCGATGACCGGGTTGGCGGCGTTGGAGTTGACGTCGGCCGACGGGGCCCAGTTGAAGTTGACGCCGCAGGCGGCGAGGCGGCGGCCCAGCTCGTGGGCGACGGCACGGGTGAGCTTCGGGTCGTCGACGGCGCCGAGGGCGTGGTTGCCGGGGAAGCTGGAGCCGGTGCGCACCTCGAGGCGGGTGACGTCGCCGCCCTCCTCGTCGACGGCGACGAGGACGTCGTCGCGTTCGGCGCGCAGCTGGGCGGTGAGGGCGGCGACCTGGTCGGCGGTGGCGATGTTGCGGCCGAACAGGCCGACGGAGGCGAGGCCCTCGCCGAGGCGGCGCAGCAGCCAGTCGGGGGCTGTGGTGCCGGTGAAGCCGGGCTGGAGGACGGTGAGGGCGTCGCGGGTGAGGGTGTCGGTGCCGCTGGCGATTGTCGTCATCGGGTGGCGTTATCCCTTCACGGCGCCGGCGGTCAGGCCCGCGGCCATCTTGCGCTGGACGAGGAGGAACAGGACGACGATCGGCACGGCCATCATGGTGGCGCCGGCCATCATCGGGGCGTATTCGGTGCCGTGTTTGGTGGTGAAGTTGCCGAGCCAGACGGTGGCGGTCTGGTTCTTCTGGCTGAGCAGCATCAGGGCGTACAGGTACTCGTTCCAGGCCTGGATGAAGCCGTAGACGCTGGTGGCGACCATGCCGGGGGCGAGCAGGGGGAAGACGACGCGGATGAACGCGCCGGTGCGGGAGCAGCCGTCGACCATGGCGGCCTCCTCCAGTTCGCGCGGGATGTTGACGATGAAGCCGCGCAGCGTCCACACGGTGAACGGGAGGATGAAGGTCAGGTAGGTGATGATCAGGCCGGTGAGCCGGTCGTACTGGCCGAGGTCGTTCAGCAGCAGGAAGACCGGGATGATCATCGCGACGAGCGGGACCATCTGGACCGCGAGGATGCCGACGATGACGATCTTGCGGCCGCGGAAGGCGAACCGGGAGATGGCGAGCGCGGCGAGCGTGCCGACGACGATGCCGATGAGGACGACCGCGAGGGACACGATCAGGCTGCGGCCGACGGGTCCCCAGAAGTCGGCGATGTTCAGGGCCCGGCTGAAGTTGTCGAAGGTGAGGCCGGTGGGCAGCAGGCTCGGGTCCGGGTCGATGGCGTCCTTGGCCGGTTTGAACGCCGTGTTGAGCATCCAGTACAGCGGGAAGCCGGCGGTGAGGAAGACCAGCAGGCCGATCAGGTTCCAGCCGAGGCGGGAGGTGCGGCGGGCGGTGCGCACCGGGGCGCCGTCCGTCTTCGCGACCGTGGCGGTGCTCATTCGACCTCTCCGATCTTCAGCATCTGGCGCATGTACACGGCGACCACGCCGAGCAGGAGGAGCACGGTGAGCAGGGCGATGGCGGAGCCCTGCGCGTAGTCGTTGACCACGAAGGCGCGGTCGTAGGAGTAGGTGTTGAGGACCTGGAACTCGGCCTCGGGGTGGCCGTTGCGCATGACGAACACCTGCGGGAAGACGCCCATGTCCCAGATGACCGACAGGGTCGTGAGCATCACGATGATCGGCTTGAGGATCGGCAGGGTGACGAACCGGAAAACGCCCCAGGCGCCGGCGCCGTCGAGGCGGGCGGCCTCCTCCAGTTCCTTGGGGACCTGGGTGAGTCCGGCGCTGAGGGTGATGACCACGAAGGGCACCGCGCCCCACACCACGAGCAGCATGATCACGGCGAGGCCCTGCGGGCCGCTGGCGAACCAGTTGTGGCCGACCATGTCGACGCCGGGGAGTTTGCTGAGGAGCGCGTTGAACACGCCGTAGTCGGTGTCGAAGAGCCACTTGAAGACGGTGGTGGCGACGATGACGGGCATGCCCCAGCTGGCGACCAGGACGATGTTGATCAGGGTCTTGAGCCAGCCGGAGACCTTCTGCAGCAGCAGGGCGAGCAGCATGCCGATCACCATGGTGAGGACGACGGCGCCCCCCGCGAAGACGATCGTGCGGATCACGACCGTCCAGAACTCGTCGTCGCCCAGCACCGCGGTGAAGTTGTCGAAGCCGACGTTCTCGGCGGGCTGGAAGCCCCACAGCTGGGACTGGCCGAACTTCTGGAAGGACAGGGTGACCAGCCGCAGCAGCGGATAGCCCATCACGAGGACGAGCACGAGCAGACAGGGGGCGAGCAGCAGCCATGGTGTGGCGGCGGTGCCCTTGGTGCCGCGGCCGGCCGTGGGCCGCTTCGTCACGGGCGGCGGTGCCTGCCGCGGCGGCGGCACCTTGGCAGGGGTGGTCGTGTCTGCGGCACTCATCGCGCGCTCCTCAGCGGTCCTTACAGAGGGTTACGGCGGCGGGGCCCCCGGGGTGCCGGGGGCCCCGCCGGAAGGTCACTTGGTGTTGATGACCTTGTCGATCGCGGCGTCCGCCTCCTTGGCGGCCTCCTCGACCGACTTCTTGCCGGTGCCGATGTTCTGGAGCATCGTCTGCAGGACCTGGGCCTTCTCGACCTGGCCCCAGCCGGGCGCCATCGGAACGAACCAGTTGGCCTCGGCGGCGGTCGCCGGGACGGCCGTCTTCGGGTCGTTCTTCAGGGTGGCGAGGTCGGTCTTGTTGTTCGGCAGGTTGCCCTTGCCGATCAGGCCCTTCTGACCGGACGGGCCGGTGAAGGCGTTGATCCACTCGGCGGCGAGTTCCTGCGCGTCCGACTTGACCGGGACGGCGAGGTCGGAGCCGCCGAGGAAGACCGGGAGGTTCTTGCCGGACGGGCCGGGCATCACGAAGTTCTCGAGGTTGCCCTTGAGCTTGCCGGTCTTGTCGTTCTCGGGCAGCTCGCTGGTGCCGCCCTCCCAGGCCGCGCCGAAGATCATGCCGGACTTGCCCTGGCCGTAGACGATGTAGCGGTCGGACTCGTCCTTGGTCTTGTCGCCGTGCATGTACTTGTCGACGACGTTCTTGAACTCGGTGAGGCCCTTGACGGACTCGGGCGAGGAGAGGCTGGCCTTCCACTGGCCGCCCTCCTCCTTGGCGATGGCGCCGCCGGCGTCGTAGACGAAGGACATGGCCGCGTACCAGTCACGGGTGGGCTGGTACCAGGCGCTGAACTTGTCGCCCTGCTTCTGCTGGACCTTGTCCAGGGCGGCGGTCAGCTCCTGCCAGGTCTTCGGCGCGGTCTTCACGCCGGCCTCGGCGAAGACGTCCTTGCGCCAGTTGCCGACGCGGCCACCGGCGTAGTAGGGCACGCCGTAGGTCTTGCCCTCGTAGGTCACCGAGGCCTTCAGGCCGTCGAGCCAGGCGGAGGAGTTGTCGAACTTGGCCGGGTCGAGCGGGGCGAAGGCGCCCTTGACCATGTAGGGCAGCATCTCGGTGTTGCCCATCTCGACGACGTCGGGTGCCTTGTCGGTGGCGAGGACGGCGTCGAGCTTGGCGTTCTTGTCCGGCCAGCCGTAGTACTCGTGGTTGATCTTGAGGCCGGGGTGCTTCTTCTGCACGGCCTCGTCGGCGGCCTTCACCAGCTCAGGCCAGTTGTTCTGCGCGTCGACGGTGAGCCACACCGTCAGTTCCTTGGCGTCGGCGCCCTTGTCGGAGCCGCCCTTGCTGTCGCTGTCCCCGCACGCCGCGATGGAGACCATCATGCCCGCGATACCGATCGCGGCTATCAGCTTGCGCTTCACGCCACCCTCCTCAGGGATGCACACGAACCCCCCTGCCTCCCCGCGGTGAACGACTGAACGCGAACCGCCCGTGGGGCCGGGACTGGACCAATGGTGTAGACCAGTACGGGGAGCTTGGCCCAGACCAAAGGGAGTGTCAAGGGTGTGCGAATCGGCTCCGACCAGCCGTTATGCGACCTACATATGCAGGAACCTTTAAGTAACAACCCCGCGAAAAGATGCCCCCTTCACGGCACACTTCGGGTAGACCACATGGTGGCGATGGACTAGACCAAACCCGTTGCCGACGGTATACAGAGGGGATCACGGAACGCGCGGGCGCCTGTGCCGACGCGGCCGTGCCACGATGGTGGGCCGCAGCCGACGGGGTGTCGGCCGCTTCGGCACCGAGGGCCGGGAAGGCAGAGCATGAGCACCGAGGTCAGCAGTGCGGAGAACGAGGGTGGGGCGACCGTCCGTACCGCGCGCGTGCCCAAGTACTACCGCTTGAAGAAGCACCTGCTCGACATGACGGAGACGCAGGCGCCCGGCACACCGGTGCCGCCCGAGCGCACGCTGGCCGCCGAGTTCGACACCTCCCGCACCACCGTCCGGCAGGCCCTCCAGGAACTCGTCGTCGAGGGCCGGCTGGAGCGCATCCAGGGCAAGGGCACCTTCGTCGCCAAGCCGAAGGTCTCCCAGGCGCTTCAGCTCACCTCCTACACCGAGGACATGCGCGCCCAGGGCCTGGAGCCCACCTCGCAGCTGCTGGACATCGGGTACATCACCGCCGACGACCGGCTCGCCGGCCTGCTCGACATCGCCGCCGGCGGCCGGGTGCTGCGCATCGAGCGGCTGCGCATGGCCAACGGCGAGCCGATGGCCATCGAGACCACCCATCTGTCCGCCAAGCGCTTCCCGGCGCTGCGCCGGTCGCTGGCGAAGTACACCTCCCTCTACACCGCGCTCGCCGAGGTGTACGACGTCCATCTCGCCGAGGCCGAGGAGACCATCGAGACCTCCCTGGCCACCCCGCGCGAGGCCGGCCTGCTCGGCACCGACGTCGGCCTGCCGATGCTGATGCTGTCCCGACACTCACTGGACAAGGACGGCAACCCGGTCGAATGGGTGCGGTCGGTCTACCGCGGCGACCGTTACAAGTTCGTCGCGAGGCTCAAGCGCCCCCAGGAGTGACCGCGCGCGGGTCGAACCCGCACAGAACGCGCGTCCCGCCCCGCACCAACCGGCAGCAAAGGGACCCCTCGGACAGCCGCGCACCGGGGCCGGAAACAGCTGACGGTGCGTGGGATGCGGACGTGCCGTGGTGATATCCGGACGGGGTCTTCCGAAGTCCTTTATCCGTCACCTACATTGCGTGCCTGTTTCACAGGTGATCGGTTAGGGGACGGAGCCGCCTGATGTCGCAAGCCTCGGAAGTGTCCAGGGAGCCGGTGGTGACGCCTGTGCGCGTCGTCATCGGCCTCTGTCTTGTCGCGCCCTTCGTCGCGATGCTGTGGGTCGGTTCGTACGCGAAGAAGGACCCGGCGTTCATCGGGATCCCGTTCTTCTACTGGTACCAGATGCTGTGGGTGCTCATCTCCACCGTGCTGACGATGGCCGCCTACCAGCTGTGGCGCCGCGACCAGCGCGCCCGCGCCTCCCGGAAGGGCGGTGAGCAGCGGTGAAGGACGGCGTGAACGGCGTCGCGCTCGGCGTCTTCATCTTCTTCTTCCTCCTGGTCACCGTCATGGGCTTCCTGGCCGCACGGTGGCGCAGGGCCGAGAACGAGCACAGCCTGGACGAATGGGGTCTCGGCGGACGCTCGTTCGGCACGTGGATCACCTGGTTCCTGCTCGGCGGCGACCTGTACACGGCATACACGTTCGTCGCCGTGCCGGCGGCGATCTACGCGGCGGGCGCGTCCGGGTTCTTCGCGGTGCCGTACACCATCCTCGTCTACCCGCTGATCTTCACGTTCCTGCCGCGGCTGTGGTCGGTGTCGCACAAGCACGGCTATGTGACGACCTCCGACTTCGTGCGCGGCCGGTTCGGCTCCAAGGGGCTGTCGCTGGCGGTGGCGCTCACCGGCATCCTGGCGACGATGCCGTACATCGCGCTCCAGCTCGTCGGCATCCAGGCGGTGCTGGACGTGATGGGCGTCGGCGGCGGCGAGGACAGCAACTGGTTCGTCAAGGACCTGCCGCTGCTCATCGCGTTCGGTGTGCTCGCCGCGTACACCTACTCCTCGGGTCTGCGCGCCCCGGCGCTCATCGCGTTCGTGAAGGACACGCTGATCTACATCGTCATCGCGGTGGCGATCATCTACATCCCGATCAAGCTGGGCGGCTTCGACGACATCTTCGCCAAGGCCGGCGAGGCGTTCTCGCAGACCAACCCGGCCACGGGCAAGCCGAAGGGCGCGCTCGTGCCGCCCGAGGCCACGCAGTGGACGTACGCCACGCTGGCGCTGGGCTCGGCGCTCGCGCTGTTCATGTACCCGCACTCGATCACCGCGACGCTGTCCTCGCGCAGCCGTGAGGTGATCCGCCGCAACACCACGATCCTGCCGCTGTACTCGCTGATGCTGGGCCTGCTCGCGCTGCTCGGCTTCATGGCGATCGCGGCCGGGGTGAAGGTGAGCAACGGCCAGCTGGCCATCCCGCAGCTGTTCGAGAACATGTTCCCGGACTGGTTCGCGGGCGTCGCGTTCGCGGCGATCGGCATCGGCGCGCTGGTCCCGGCGGCGATCATGTCGATCGCGGCGGCGAACCTGTTCACCCGCAACATCTACAAGGACTTCATCAAGCCGGACGCGACACCCGAGCAGGAGACGGCCGTCTCCAAGATCGTGTCCCTGCTGGTGAAGGTGGGCGCGCTGGTCTTCGTCCTGACCATGGACAAGACCGTCGCCATCAACTTCCAGCTGCTGGGCGGCATCTGGATCCTCCAGACCTTCCCGGCCCTCGTCGGCGGCCTGTTCACGCGCTGGTTCCACCGGTGGGCGCTGCTGGCCGGCTGGGCGGTCGGCATGGTGTACGGCACGCTCGCCGCGTACGGGGTGGCGTCGCCGACGCAGGAGCACTTCGGCGGCTCCTCGAAGGAGATCCCCGGCATCGGCGAGATCGGTTACATCGGCCTGACGGCGCTCGTGCTGAACGTCGTCGTGACGGTGGTCCTGACCCTCGTCCTGAAGGCCGTGAAGGCCCCCGAGGGCGTCGACGAGACCAAGCCGGAGGACTACACGGCCGACGCGGGCGACCCGGGCGTCCAGGTGGAGCTGCCGCCCGCCACGGCGGGGTCCGCGCACTGACCCCTCCCCCACCCTCGTACGACCCGCGGCGGGCCGTCGCAGCAGGCGCTGCGGCGGCCCGCCGCCGTTGCGCCCTGGGCGGTGGGGACATCACGCTCCTCACCCATGAGTTGACACTCCGACACCATCGAGACACAACATCTGGGGGTGGCACGACAGCCCGGCACAAGATGTATGCTCATGCTCGCTGTCGCCGCAGGGGAATCCGGTGCGAATCCGGAACTGTCCCGCAACGGTGTACTTGTGCGTGTTCGCCCGCACTGGTGAAGTCCGAGGACCTGCCGGCAGTGCACCCGGCCGTCCGGCCGGTGTGCTGTGACGTCCGGGCCTCGCGGAATGGGCCGGCGGACGCGGACGCCCCCGTGCGCTCGTGCTGCCCCCTGCCCTCGCGCAGGCCCCGTGCCGAGCGAGGGAGAGCCCCACGTGACCATCGCGCCAGCCGACCCGGCTTCAGCGGTCCCGGAGACCGCGGAGACCGACGCCCCCGGAACCGCGCTGCTGCGCACGCTGACCGAGCTGACCGCCGACCTCCCCGACGCCGACCCCGGCCGGGTCGCCGCCGCCGCCCTGCGGGGCCGGTCCGCGCAGGCCGACGAGGCGGAGCTGCGCGACCTGGCCACGGAGGCCGCCGCCGGTCTGATCTCCGAGGACCCCGCCTACTCCCGGCTGGCCGCCCGGCTGCTCACGCTCACCATCCGGGACGAGGCCGCCTCCCAGGGCGTGCGGACCTTCACCGACTCCGTCGCCACCGGCCACCGCGAGGGCCTGATCGCCGACCGCACCGCCGAGTTCGTACGGCTGCACGCCGAACGGCTCGACGCGCTCGTGGACCCGGCCGCCGACGACCGCTTCGAGTACTTCGGGCTGCGCACCCTGCACTCCCGCTATCTGCTGCGCCATCCGCACACCCGCAAGGTGATCGAGACCCCGCAGCACTTCCTGCTGCGCGTCGCCGCCGGGCTCGCGGAGGACGACAGCGTGCGCGCGCTGGACGAGGTCGCCGCGCTGTACGGGCTGATGAGCCGGCTGGACTATCTGCCGTCCTCCCCCACCCTGTTCAACTCCGGCACCCGGCACCCGCAGATGTCGTCGTGCTATCTGCTGGACTCCCCGCTGGACGAGCTGGACTCCATCTACGACCGCTACCACCAGGTGGCGCGGCTGTCGAAGCACGCCGGCGGCATCGGCCTGTCGTACTCGCGGGTCCGCTCCCGCGGCTCGCTGATCCGCGGCACCAACGGTCACTCCAACGGCATCGTGCCGTTCCTGAAGACCCTCGACGCCTCGGTCGCCGCGGTGAACCAGGGCGGCCGGCGCAAGGGTGCCGCCGCCGTCTACCTGGAGACCTGGCACTTCGACATCGAGGAGTTCCTGGAGCTTCGGGACAACACCGGTGAGGACGCCCGCCGCACCCACAACCTCAACCTGGCGCACTGGATCCCCGACGAGTTCATGCGCCGCGTCGCCGCCGACGAGCAGTGGTCGCTGTTCTCCCCCGCCGACGTGCCCGAACTGGTCGACCTGTGGGGCGAGGAGTTCGACACCGCCTACCGCGAGGCCGAACGCAAGGGCCTGGCGAGGAAGACACTGCCGGCACGTGAGCTGTACGGCCGGATGATGCGCACCCTGGCGCAGACCGGCAACGGCTGGATGACCTTCAAGGACGCCGCGAACCGCACCGCCAACCAGACGGCCGAGCCCGGCCACGTCGTGCACTCCTCCAACCTCTGCACGGAGATCCTGGAGGTCACCGACGACGGCGAGACCGCGGTGTGCAACCTGGGCTCCGTCAACCTGGGCGCGTTCGTCGTGGACGGCGGCATCGACTGGGAGCGGCTGGACGCCACCGTCCGCACCGCGGTGACCTTCCTCGACCGGGTCGTGGACATCAACTTCTACCCGACCGAGCAGGCCGGCCGGTCCAACGCCCGGTGGCGGCCGGTGGGCCTGGGCGCGATGGGCCTCCAGGACGTCTTCTTCCGGCTGCGGCTGCCGTTCGACTCGGCCGAGGCGAAGGAGCTGTCCACCAGGATCGCCGAGCGGATCATGCTGGCCGCCTACGAGGCCTCCGCCGACCTCGCCGAGCGCAACGGCCCGCTGCCGGCCTGGGAGAAGACCCGCGCGGCGCGCGGTGTGCTGCACCCCGACCACTACCCGGACGCGCGTCTGACCTGGCCCGAGCGGTGGGCGGCGCTGCGCGAGCGGATCGCCGCCGTCGGCATGCGCAACAGCCTGCTCCTCGCGATCGCGCCGACCGCCACCATCGCCTCCATCGCGGGCGTCTACGAGTGCATCGAGCCGCAGGTGTCCAACCTGTTCAAACGCGAGACGCTGTCCGGTGAGTTCCTCCAGGTCAACTCCTACCTGGTACGGGACCTTAAGGAGCTGGGCGTGTGGGACGCCCGCACCCGGGAGGCGCTGCGCGAGGCGAACGGCTCGGTGCAGGACTTCGCGTGGATCCCGGAGGACGTGCGCCGGCTGTACCGCACGGCGTGGGAGATCCCGCAGCGCGGGCTGATCGACATGGCCGCCGCGCGCACCCCGTTCCTGGACCAGTCGCAGTCGCTGAACCTGTTCATGGAGACGCCGACCATCGGCAAGCTCTCCTCGATGTACGCCTACGCCTGGAAGTCCGGGCTGAAGACGACGTACTACCTGCGTTCGCGCCCGGCGACCCGTATCGCCCGTGCCGCGCGCGCGTCCGTGCCCGCGCAGACGACCCCCGACCCCGAGGCGGTCGCCTGCTCCCTTGAGAACCCCGAGTCCTGCGAGGCCTGCCAGTGACCACCGCCCGTGAAGAACAGAATCTGCTCGACCCGGGTTTCGAGCTGACCCTGCGCCCCATGCGCTACCCCGACTTCTACGAGCGCTACCGGGACGCCATCAAGAACACCTGGACCGTGGAGGAGGTCGACCTCCACTCGGACGTCGCCGACCTCGCCCGGCTCAGCCCCGGTGAGCAGCACCTCATCGGCCGGCTGGTGGCGTTCTTCGCGACGGGCGACTCGATCGTCGCGAACAACCTGGTGCTGACGCTGTACAAGCACATCAACTCGCCCGAGGCGCGCCTGTATCTGTCGCGGCAGCTCTTCGAGGAGGCCGTGCACGTCCAGTTCTATCTGACGCTGCTGGACACGTATCTGCCCGACCCGGAGGAGCGGGCGGCGGCGTTCGCGGCGATCGAGAACATCCCGTCGATCCGTGAGAAGGCGCAGTTCTGCTTCAAGTGGATGGACTCGGTGGAGAAGATCGACCGGCTGGAGACGCGGGCCGACCGGCGGCGATTCCTGCTGAACCTGATCTGCTTCGCCGCGTGCATCGAGGGCCTGTTCTTCTACGGTGCCTTCGCGTACGTGTACTGGTTCCGCAGCCGGGGGCTGCTGCACGGTCTCGCCACCGGCACGAACTGGGTGTTCCGTGACGAGACCATGCACATGTCGTTCGCGTTCGACGTGGTGGACACCGTGCGCAAGGAGGAGCCGGAGCTGTTCGACGACCGGCTCCGCGACGAGGTGACGGCGATGCTGCGGGAGGCGGTGGAGGCCGAGCTCCAGTTCGCGCGTGACCTGTGCGGGGACGGGCTGCCCGGTATGAACACCGACTCCATGCGGCAGTACCTGGAGTGCGTCGCCGATCAACGGCTGGTCCGGCTCGGTTTCCCGCCGGTGTACGGCTCGGAGAACCCCTTCGCGTTCATGGAGCTGCAAGGGGTTCAGGAGCTGACCAACTTCTTCGAGCGGCGTCCCTCGGCGTACCAGGTGGCGGTGGAGGGCACCGTCGACCTCGACGAGGACTTCTGAGTCCACGCGGCTCGCGCGGGCCGGGCGGGCCGTGCGGGTCGTGTCGCCGCCAGTTGCCTGTCGATCCGGCGCTCGTGGACCCAGCCCACGAGCGCCGGGGCGGTGAGGAGGAGGAACAGGATCAGGACGGTCGCGTAACTGAGGATCGTGTTCATGCGGTAAGCGTCGTACAGCGAAGACACTCCTGACAGTGGCAGGACTGCCGTGCACCCTCGAATTACTGCCATCGACGGGTGCACACTTGCGGCATGCTGAAGAACGTGGCCGCCGTCCTGCTGGACGGAGTGCATCCCTTCGAACTGGGCGTCGTCTGCGAGGTCTTCGGGATCGACCGCAGAGACGAGGGGCTTCCGACGTACGACTTCGCGGTGGTCTCCGCCGAGGGCCCCGCGCTGTCCACGCATGTCGCCGGGCTGACCGTGGCCACGCCCTACGGCCCGGAGCGGCTGGACGAGGCCGACCTGATCGCCGTACCGGCGGGCAACGAGTATGTGCGCCGGGAGTACCCGCCCGCGCTGCTGGACGCGCTGGTGCGGGCCGTGGAGCGCGGGGCGCGGGTGCTCAGCGTGTGTTCCGGGGTGTTCGTGCTGGGCGCGGCCGGGCTGCTGGACGGGCGGCGGTGTGCCGTGCACTGGCATCACGCGGACGAGCTGGCCCGCCGGTATCCGCAGGCGCTCGTCGAACCCGATGTGCTGTACGTGGACGAGGACCCGGTGATCACCTCGGCGGGCACGGCCGCCGGTATCGACGCCTGTCTGCATCTGGTGCGCAAGGAGCAGGGCCCGGAGGTCGCCAACAGGATCGCCCGGCGGATGGTGGTGCCGCCGCACCGGGACGGCGGGCAGGCGCAGTACATCGAGCGGCCCCTGCCGAGGAGTTCCTGCGACACCGTCGGCGAGGTGCTGGCCTGGATGGAGCAGCACCTCGACCAGGAGGTCACCGTCGAGCAGCTCGCGGCCCGGGCCCACATGTCGCCGCGCACGTTCGCCCGCCGCTTCCAGCAGGAGACGGGTACCACGCCCTACCGCTGGATCCTGCGGCAGCGGGTGCTGCTGGCCCAGGAGCTGCTGGAGGCGACGGACGAGACGGTCGACGCGATCGCCTGGCGCACCGGGTTCGGCACGGCGGCGGCACTGCGGCACCAGTTCGTGCGGGTGCTGGGCACGACGCCGCAGAACTACCGGCGTACGTTCCGCGGGCCGCAGGCCGCCTGACCGGAGGTGTTCAGGGGCGGTGCCGCGCCCCCGGCCGGTGCCGTGCCGTCGCCGTCACCGCGGCACCGGTCGCAGCAGCAGGTTCTGCGGGCGGAGGGTGATCCCGACGCGGACGTTGTCGTCGGAGCCCCGCACCTGCTCGAAGCGGTACTTGGCCGCGAGCGCCGCGGTGATCAGCGTGAGCTGCGCCATGGAGAAGTGGTCGCTGGGGCACTTGCGGTTGCCCACGCTGAAGGGCGCCATGGCGTATTTCGGAACGTCCTTGGCGCGTTCCGGGAGCCAGCGGTCCGGGTCGAACTCCAGGTTGCGGTCGTACGACTTCGGATCGCGCTGGATCGCGTACGGGCTGTACACGATGTCGGCTCCGGCTGGAATGCGATAGCCACCGAGTTCCGAGTCGGCGACCGCCCTGCGCGTCAAAATCCAGACGGCGGGGCGCAACCGCATCGCCTCCAGCACCACATTGTTGGTGTGGGTGAGCTTGCGGACGTGCTCGAATGCGACGGGCCGGCCGCCGGTGACGGATTCGACTTCGTCGTGGATCCGGTCGGCGTGTTCGGGATGCTCGGCAAGTGCCTGAAGCAACCACATGACCGTGGAGGCGACGGTTTCGCTTCCGGGCGTGAGTATCGCGACCACCTGGTCGTGGATCTCCTGCTCGTCGATCGGGTCGCCATTGTCGTCCTTCGCGTGCAGCAATGCCGTCAGCAAATCGTCCGGCTTTTGACCAGATGCCCGCCGTTCGGCGACGATCTCGTCGACCAGCAGATGCAGATCGGCCAGTGCCCGGTTGAATTCGCGGTTGGCCGGCAGCGGCAGCCGGTACAGCGGGCCGAGGGGCACCACCATCCGGCGGTACATGCCGCGGAAGACGGTGGCGAGCGCGTTGCACAGCCGCTCGGCACGCTCGTCCATGTACTGGCCGCGCAGCAGGCAGCGGGCGGCGATGCGCACGGCGATCCGGAAGGACTCGCTCGTGCAGTCGACGGTCTCGCCGGGTTTCCAGCGCTCGGTGAGCGCGTGCGCCTCCTCCTCCATGATCGGCCCGTACGCGGGTATGGCGTCCATCCGGAACGCGGGCTGGATGGTGCGCCGCTGGCGCCGGTGCTGCGGCCCGTTGGCCGTGGCCACGCCTTTCTTGCCGAGCAGGCCCTCCAGCGACTCCCACAGCGGTCCGGCGATGTGGTAGTTCGGGTCGAGGGCGAGCGCGCCGGTCAGATGCGGGGCAGTGACCGCGTACAGGGTCTTGGGCCCCAGTTTGAGGCGTACGACGTCGCCGTGGTCGCGCAGCTGGGACATGAAGCCCAGCGGGTCGCGCAGCATGGGCCAGCCGTGGCCGAGGAGCGGCACTCCCCCGCCCGCGAGGGGCGGCTCCTGGAGTGCGGGCGCCGCGGCGTCGGTGGTCTCGGTCTCGGGCTTCACCTGCTCGACGGTCATTTCTCACCTGCCGCTTCGTTGTTGACGTACGGGGGCGTGGACCGGTCCTCCCAGCTGTCGACCATGTACCGGCCGGATTCGTGGTGGAACCAGTAGACGGAACTGAACCAGTTCCGCATATTGCTGACGCAGGCACGTACCGCCGCGCCGAGTTCTTTTCCGTCGACCGATCCGTCGGCGAGCCCGTCGGCGAGACGCAGTGCTTCGCGTTCCACGGCGAGGAATTCAGAAATGCATTCCTCGATGCGCCGCCGCATCTCTTCGACGGCTTCTTCCAGAGTCAGCCCGTGATGGGTGATGAGACTGATTCCGAGATTGTGGACCTCGTCGCCCGCTATTTCTTTGGGCAGCGAGCACAGATCGTTGTACCAGGCGGCGAATTCCTGGCTGAGGAGCGCGGCCCTGCGGTACGCGGGGTTTTTCCGCACCCGGTCCGGCAGTTCACGGCCCGCGCTCGGCTCCAGCAGATCGGTCCAGATCCAGTGCGCGAAGGTGAGCCTGCGCAGCTGAAGGTATTCCTCGACCGTGGGCACGATTCCCTCGGTCCGGTTGTGGAACTCCCGGTCGTAGGCGTCGATCACCGCGTGGAAGTGACGGGTGAAGCGGGCGTTCCAGGTGTCCGGCAGGAAGGCGAACAGCCGGGCCACGCTGTCCGCCAGACCGGCGACCAGTGGGTCCTCGTGGTGCAGATGGGCTCCGGGGGAGTCCAGAGCCGCGTGCAGCCCCTGCCACAGGGTGCGCCAGGCGTCCGGCCTGCCGTGGACGACGTACCGGTCGTGCCGGTCGTCCCAGACGAAGAACCACGCGCTGTAGTCGGCGATCGCCTGGAGGACGTCGTCGTCGGCGCCCAGGTAGTAGCCGGCCATCAGGTCCGTGTAGCACAGGCCGTCGGCATATTCCTCGACCTTGTCGGCCGGCATGAGCCGCTTTTCGAGGAGCCAGGTCCGGGTCTTCTCCTGAAGCTTCGGCCAATACGGATGCAGTTGCCGGGGAAACTCCTGCTCGATCACCGGAAGAGCGAGCGACGGCGGGACCGCCGGCCGGGCCGGCGCCGCCGCGGCCCCGTATGTGGTGCTGTATGGGAAAGCATGCACGAACTACCCCTCTCAGCCGCCGGTGACGCACACCCTCCCGCTGTACCGGGCGTGCGCCGTTGCGTATCCCCGCTCCCCCCATTCAGCACCACAACTGACCGTTCTGGGAACGGATTTGCTTCATTCACTACCCCCAGGGGCTGAGAATCTCCCCCTGAATGACTGGTTGTGGATCACCACATGTGCGTATGGGATCGAACGCGTGTCGGCCGGGCGAACACCCAACGACGCGGCGCCTGTTCAGGAAGTGGGTCCTGAACAGGCGCCGTACGTGAGGGGACCGTGCGACGGGCGGGGCGCGTCAGTCGTTCGGCACCACCGGGTAGCGGGGCTCGTTCTCGGCCATCTGCCGCAGCGCGTCCTTGCGTTCACGCTTGGAGAGCCGGTCGATGTAGAGGTACCCGTACAGGTGGTCGGTCTCGTGCTGCAAACACCGGGCGAAGTAGCCGGTGCCGCGCACCTTGATCGGGTTGCCCCGCTCGTCCTGCCCGGTGACCTCCGCGTAGTCGGGGCGGGCCAGCGGCATGTACGCGCTCGGCACGGACAGGCACCCCTCGTTGCTGTCGTCCAGGACGCGCCGCTCGGCGGGCAGCTCGACCAGCTTCGGGTTGCACACCACGCCGACGTGCCGCACGCCCTGGTCGTCGGGGCAGTCGTAGACGAAGACCTTCAGGTCCACGCCGATCTGGTTGGCGGCCAGACCCACGCCCTCGGCGGTGCGCTGCGAGGCGAACATGTCGTCGACCAGCTTGCGCAGCTCGTCGTCGAACTCCGTGACGTCCCTGCACTCCTTGTGGAGGACCGGGTTGCCCACGACCGTGATCGGCCGCGAGGTGCCGCGCTCGCGGTACGCCTTCTCGCGCTCCTCGCAGTCCTCCGTGTCGACGACGTAACCCTCGTCGTCTACGGGGAGCACGCCCGCGTGCTGCTGATCGGTGTCCTGCTGCGCCATGACCGACGTACGCCTTCCTGCAAGCCTGAGAAATCTGCCAGTACAGCCTAAAGGGGTCCGTGGGAGCGAGGTGCTCAGCAGACCTCTTCCAGGTCACGCCAGTCCCGCGAGTCCGGCGCGTCCGCGACCCAGCCGTCCAGCAGGCCGCGCACCAGCGACGCCGGCGCGGCCACCCCGCACTCCCGCTCCGGCACCCACGACTGTCCGTCGGTGCGGTGGCCCAGCGGGCCCGGATGGCCCGGCTCGCTGTGGTCGTGCGGGTCGAGATGGACGCCCTCGCCCTCGTCGGCCGGCATCCGCGACTCCGAGCACATCCGGCACAGCAGCCGCACCGACGACGACCAGTCCTCCGCCGCGAACCCGGCGTCCGCCGCGAGCTGCTCCAGCGCGTCCCGGTCCGCCTCCGTGGCCGCCTCGATCAGCACCACCCACGTCGGCACCGGCGACGGCGCCCACAGCTCGATCTCGTCGAACACCGGGTAGGTGTGCCCGGCGGACGTGGTCCGCTCCCCGTGCGGCACCCCGTCGTGCAGGACGACCTCGCCCCAGCGCCGCCCGGACGACGGCAGCGGGATCGACAGCACCTCGATACGGGCGGGGTCCAGCCGCCGCCCCCACACCACCTCGGCCTCGCCCTCCGGCGACAGCCGTACGGCCGCGCTGCCCAGGTCCATGCCGACGGGCTCCCCGGACGCCGACGCGCCCGCGCCGGCCGCCTGCCGGGAGCCGGTGCCGGGCACCCGCAGCCCGTACGCCTGCCAGGCCCGCCGCGCCAGCGGCCAGTCCTGCAACGCCGTCGCCGCGATGCCGACGTTCCACCAGTCGGGCGCCCCGGTCTCCTTCTCCAGCAGCGCCACCGCGCGCAGCCCGGCCGCCCTCGCCTGTTCCCAGTCGTGCCGGAACTTGTGCAGCAGGGCCAGGTTGAACCACGACTCCGACCGCCAGGGCTCCAGATCGGCGGCGCGGGTGAGCAGTGCTCCCGCGTCCTCGTAGCGGCCGTCGCCGATCAGCGTGAACGCGCGGTCGGTGGCCTGCCGCCAGGAGGCGGAGGGCCGGTGCCGTCCCTTGCCGAAGATCCTCACGATTCCCGCCTGCCAGTTCCAGTTCCGGAAAGTGGGCTGGCCTGTGCCCCCGGACACCCTCTCCCTCGCATCCAACCACGTACGGCCGCGGGGGCGCTCATTACCCATGGGTTACCCAGTCGGGGGGAAAGTCAGACCGCCCCGGGCCAGGACCCGCGCCAGCGCCTCCACCACATCGGGCGCGTAATCGCCCGCCGCACCCAGCCGCAGTTCCTCCAGCGCGGCGAGCGCCCCGCCGGGACCCGCGTCACGGGCCTTCTCCTCCCAGGCGTTGACCACCCGCACGATCCGCGCCGCCCGCGGCTGCTCCGGGAACGGGTCGGCCTGCCGCTCCACCACCGCCGCGACCCTGCGGTCCACCCCGGTCTGCCGGACCACGGCACCGCCGAGGAGCGCGATACGGCGCTGCTCCTCGCCCGGCAGCCCGGCAGTGGCCCCGGCGGGCACCGGGTCGACGAGGCTCAGCTGGCC
The DNA here is from genome assembly GCF_023072675.1 of Streptomyces sp. XM83C. Taxonomy (GTDB): domain Bacteria; phylum Actinomycetota; class Actinomycetes; order Streptomycetales; family Streptomycetaceae; genus Streptomyces; species Streptomyces thermocoprophilus. Next base: position 9,893 of record NZ_JALLGL010000012.1, on the reverse strand, counting down.
GATGTCGTGCATGAGCGCCGCGTACTCCAGGACGGTCAGCTCCGCTTCCGCCAGCCCCAGGTCCCGTCCGACGGCCAGGCTGAGCGCGGCCACCCGGCGGGCGTGCCCCGCGGGGGTGTACCCGGCGATCTCGGTGGCGCGGGCCAGGGAGGCGATGGTCTGCCGGTAGGTGGCGCGGACGGCCGCGTACCGGCGGAACGACGCCTGGGTGAGCAGCAGCGGCACACAGAACACCGGCAGCGCCCACAGGCCCGCCACGGCCACCGCGAGTGCCATGACCGCGCCGGTCGCGCACACCGCCGAGCCGATCCCGGCGAGCGCCCGCAGCTCGTCCCGCAGCAGCGGAGCGAACGGCCACCGGGTGCGGGCGTGCGCGAGGGCCGCAGCCAGCACGGCATCCCACAGGGCGGTCAGCGCGAGCAGCGCCACCAGCAGCAGCGCGTACGCGGGGCCGACCCAGGTGTCGAGGGCACCCCGGTTGTACAGCGGCTGGAAGCAGACCGCGGCGAAACCCGCGGTGAGGACGCGCCGGGCGAGATGGTCCAGGGTGGGGCTGGTGCCGCGGGCGATGTGCGGCACCCCGCCGAGCAGCGAGGCCACGGACACGACGGTCACCACCTGGGCGGGGCCGTGGTGGGTGGGCTGCCCGCTCACCTCGCCGAGCAGCGCGTACGCCAGTGCCCCGGCCGCGCCGAGCGGCGCCGGCTCCCGCAGCTGGGGGCCGCGCCAGCGGGTGACCTCGCCGAGGGCCACCAGCAGGCCGAAGGCCAGCGCGACGGGCCGCTCCGCCGGGCCGGTGCGAACGGTGGCCGCGACGCTCACGACGGCGAGGAGCCCCGCGCCGCAGCGCACCGCCACCAGCAGCGGCGTGACGGCTCCCGGCGGCGCGGGGCTGTGCGCGGCCGGCCACACGGGGGCCGCCGCGGCGGCCCGGCTCACCGGTGCACCCCGGGACGTCCGCGACTGCGCGAGGCCCGGCGCGGGCGCGGCACGGCCGGTTCCCGCTCCGGTTCCTCGGCGGTGACGGCCGGGTGCCAGCCCTCCCTCGCCAGCGCCCGGATCAGCGCCTCCACCATCGTGGGGTCGAACTGGGCGCCGGCGCACCGCCGCAGCTCCTGAACCGCGGCGGCCACCGGCCGGGCCCGCCGGTAGGTGCGGGTGGAGGTCATCGCGTCGAAGGCGTCGGCGACGGCGACGACGCGGGCGCACTCGGGGATCTGCGTCCCGGACAGCCCGTAGGGGTAGCCGCTGCCGTCGAGCCGTTCGTGGTGGTGCAGGATCGCGGCGCGGGCCTCGCCGAGGAAGGAGATGCCGCGGGTGATCTCGTGGCCGTACTCGGGGTGGAGTTCGATGACGCGCCGCTCCTCGGGGGTGAGCGGCCCGTCCTTGCGCAGCAGCCGGGTGGGGACGCCGAGTTTGCCCACGTCGTGCAGGATGCCGGCGAGCCGCAGCACCTCGACGCGGTCCTCGTCGAGGCCCAGCTCACGGGCGATCATCATCGAGGCGCGGCCGACGCGTTCGCTGTGGCCGCGGGTGTAGCCGTCCTTGATGTCGACGGCCTGGACGAGCGCCCGGATCGTCGCCCGGTGGGCCGCCCGCTCGCGGTGGTACTGGGCGAACACCCACCACGAGACGTACATCGGCAGCAGCACGAGCAGCGCGGCGACGGGCCCGTAGGGGCTGCGCCACAGGACGGCCATCATCAGCCCGGCGAGACCGTGCACCGCGACCGGTGCCAGGGAGTGCGCGAACACGGCACGCCAGGTGCGGGCCACGGGGGCGCGTTCGGCGAGGGCCAGCACTCCCGTGTCGAGCACGGCGAGGACCAGGCAGAACACCAGGACGGCGGCCCCGGCCGGGGCGAGCGCCCAGGGGAAGTCGGGGGCGGCGACGGCGCCCCGGCCGCCGAGCGCCCCGTGCGTCCGGGCGGCGGCCCACACGGCGACGACGAGCTGCGCGGCCCGCCACACGCGCCGCAGCAGCACCCCGCGGCGCGGGCCGTGGGAGAGCAGTGCCCCCGGCACCGCGACGAGGGCCGCGGCGGGCGGGGGCAGCAGGAAGGCGCCGGCGAGGAGGACGGGGTAGAACGTTCCGGCAAGACGGCGACGGGCCGGCAGCTCCCCCGCCGCGTACAGCACGGCGAGCAGTGCGACGGCCCAGGCGGACGGCCCGACGCCGGGTGACGGCAGGGACGCCGGCGACGGCGCCGAGGGCAGCACCAGCACGCAGGCGCAGACGGTGACCCCGGCGACGTACACACGGGCCCGTCCCGGAACCGTCTCCATACCGCTCCCTCCCCCCCGGGCCGTGCCGCCGTCCGCGTCGGGAGCCTAGGACGGCAAGGGGGGAGCACGCGGGCCGATGCCCCGCGGATTAGCACGTTCGGGTGACGGCGGGCCGGAGGTGGGCCCGGGTCAGGACTCCTGCGGGGTGGCCGTCACATCGTGTTCGGGGACGGCCTGCCCCGAGCGGATCAGCTCGATCCGGCCCATGACCTTGGCCCGCAGGTCGGTGGGCACGTCGTCATGCCCGCAGCACCGCTTCACCAGCTTCTTCACGGCCTGCTCCAGCCCGTACTTCTCGAGGCAGGGAGAGCACTCCTGGAAGTGCTGCTGGAACTTGTCGCGATCGACGTCCGGCATCTCGCTGTCGAGGAACTCGTACAGATGGTCGAGGACCTCACTGCAGTCCGTCTCGTGCGGCTCTCCGCAGCTCATGAGCCCGAGCCTTTCGCTTCGTTCGACTCTCCGGCGCCGGCCGGGACCAGCCCGCGCTCTCGGGCGTAGTCCTCGAGCATGCCGCGCAGTTGACGGCGGCCCCGGTGCAGCCGGGACATCACCGTACCGATGGGTGTCCCCATGATGTCCGCGATCTCCTTGTACGCAAAGCCCTCTACGTCGGCGAGGTAGACGGCGATGCGGAACTCCTCGGGGATCGCCTGGAGCGCTTCCTTCACGTCCGAGTCCGGCAGATGGTCGAGCGCCTGCGACTCCGCCGAGCGCAGACCGGTCGACATGTGCGACTCGGCGCGGGCCAGCTGCCAGTCCTCGATCTCCTCGGCCGCGCTGCGCTGGGGTTCACGCTGCTTCTTGCGGTACGAGTTGATGAAGGTGTTGGTGAGGATCCGGTACAGCCAGGCCTTGAGGTTGGTGCCCTCACGGAACTGGTGGAAGGACGCGTACGCCTTCGCGTACGTCTCCTGCACCAGGTCCTCGGCGTCCGCCGGGTTGCGCGTCATGCGCAGGGCCGCCGAGTACATCTGGTCGAGGAACTCCAGCGCGTCGCGCTCGAAGCGCGCGCTGCGCTCGGCGGTCGTCTCCGCCGCCGCGTCCGCGCTCACGCCCGGGCCCTCGGGCAGCTCCGCCTGGCCGTTGTCGGTCCCTGCGTCGGTACCGGGAACCGGACCCACCTCCTCAAGCGATGTGGCGAGACCGAGACCGGTCCCACTCGAATCGGAGGATAGACGACGATCCGGCCCGCCCGCCGCCCGAACTGGAACGGTCGTGGCCGCGTGCAGCACCGTCCAGTCCAGGTCGGCGCGGCGCTCACGGCTCGGGCAGTAGGTCGAACCCATGCGGCGGACTTCCTCTCCAGTGACGTCGGCGCTGGCGGCCCCAGCACTTCTGTCCCGGTCAACAGCGTCCGCGCGCGGGACATTCCCGGCCTTCAGGCGAGTGAGCCGGTCCACTTCACCACGGCGTCGGTGATCACGGTGAGGGCCTCGTCCTGCCCGACGGGCGCCCGCTTCGGCACGGCGAAGCCGTGATCGCCGTACGGCACCTCGACGAGTTCGTACGACCCCTCGGGGAACTCCTCCGGCTTGCCGAACGGGTCGTTGCCGCCCTGCACGACGAGCGTGGGCACCCCGGCGCCGAGCAGTTCGTCCGCGCGGGACTTCTCCGGCCTGCCCGGCGGGTGCAGCGGGAAGCTCAGCGCCAGTACGGCGCTCGCGCCCAGCTCGGTCGCCGTACGGCAGGCGACGCGGGCCCCGGCGCTGCGCCCGCCGGCGATCACCGGCAGGCCCGGCTGGGTCAGCGCGGGCCACAGGCCGCGCCAGCCGGTGTCGAGGGTCCTCGGCGCGGGCGCGACCTTCTTGCCGGCCACCCGCCAGGGCTGCTCGACGAGGGCGACGGTCACGCCGTGCGCGGGCAGCACCCCGGCCAGCGCCTGGAGGTCGCGGGCCTCGATGCCACCGCCTGCGCCGTGGCTCACGGCCAGCACCAGCCGCGCCTTCCTCGCCGGGTGCCAGGTGATGCGGGCGTCGCCGGCGTCGGTGGGAACGGTCTCCTCAATGGTTCGGGTCACGTCAGAAGAGTGTGCCCTCTTCGGGGGCCTCCAGCTCCTTCAGCAGCTCCGGGCCGTTGTTGCGCACGTTGCTGACGGCGGTGGACACCGGGTAGGCGCGCATCAGGCCGGGCGGCGGGGGCGCGAGCAGCTCCCGCAGATCGTCGGGGTCGGTGCGGGACGGGTCGAGCCAGGCGTCCCAGCGGTCCGGGGTGAGCATGAGCGGCATCCGCGGGTGGATGTCGGCGAGGGAGCGCGGGCCCTCGGCGGGCGCGACGGCCAGCGGGGTGGTCTCCGCCTCGGTGGTGATCACCGAGCAGGTCACCCACCAGGCCTGCGGGTGGTCGTCCGGCAGGGTCCGGTCACGCCAGAACTCGTAGACGCCGGCCATCGCGAACACCGACCCGTCGGCCGGCAGCACGAAGTACGGCTGCTTGCGCGGCCGTTTCCGTTTCCCCTCGACCTCCAGCTCGCGCTCCTTGCTGCCGGTGACCCACTCGTAGTAGCCGTCGGCGGGGAGGATGCAGCGCCGGGAGGTGAAGGCGCGGCGGTAGGCCGGCTTCTCGTGGACGGTCTCCGCCCGCGCGTTGATCATCCGCGCGCCGCCCTCGGGTGTCTTCGCCCAGGACGGCACGAGCCCCCACTTCAGCTTGCGCAGCTGACGAACCGGACGCGGCTCGTCGGCGTCCTTCAGAGGGCGGTCGAGAACGGCGTAGACCTCTTTGGTCGGGGCCACGTTGTAGTCGGGCGCGAGGGTCTCCTGCGGCTCCCACTTCTCGATCTCGAAGATTCCCGCGAGATCCTCGGGCCCACGACTCGATGCATACCGTCCGCACATACGTGCCACACTGCCAGATTCCGCCGGAGGACAGGGAGCAGCCCGGAAACATGGACATCAGCACCGCGACCTCGCTGTGGGACGAACTGAGCGGAACCCAGTCCGATCCCGATCTGTGGGTGGTCGGCGCCACCGGCCTCGTCGCTCTCGCCGCCGTCGTGTCGCAGCCGGTGTGGCGCGTCGCCCGCAACGCGATCACCATCGCCCACGAGGGCGGCCACGGTCTGGTCGCGCTGCTCACCGGCCGGCAGCTGACCGGGATACGCCTGCACTCCGACACCAGCGGTCTCACGGTCAGCCGCGGCAAGCCGTACGGCCTCGGCATGATCCTCACCGCCGTCGCCGGGTACACCGCGCCGCCGCTGCTGGGGCTGGGCGGGGCCGCTCTGCTGGGCGCGGGGCGCATCACGCTGCTGCTGTGGCTGGCGACGGCCCTGCTGCTGGCGATGCTGGTGGTGATCCGCAACGCGTACGGCGCCGTGACGGTGGTGGTCACCGGTGCCGTGTTCGTGCTGGTGTCGTGGCTGACGGGGCCGCAGGTGCAGGCGGCGTTCGCCTACGTGGTGGTGTGGTTCCTGCTGCTGGGCGGGGTCCGGCCGGCCTTCGAGCTTCAGGCCAAGCGGCGGTACGGCGGTGCGGGCGACTCCGACGCCGACCAGCTGGCCCGGCTGACGCACACGCCGGCGGGGCTGTGGCTGTTCCTGTTCCACGCGGTGTCGCTGTGCTCGCTGGCGGGCGGGGGGCGGTGGCTGCTCGGGCTGTGAGCAGCCGGCGGGGGCGCCGGCTGCCGCCGGGGCTGTCGGACGCGACGAGCGCGGCGGCTGCCGCCGGGGTTGTGAGGCGCGGGGGGGCGCACGCGGCCGGCGCGGGGCCCGGTCGGGGGCGCCCGGCTGTTGCCCCGTACAGCGGCGTGCGCGGCCTTCGGGGCGGGCCCGGTCGCCGTTCCAGCGGCTGGTCGCGGGCGAACGGTGGCCCTCTCCTCCTTATAAAGTGGGCCCCATGGTCCCGAACGCCGCCTCCACCGCCCTCTGGCCCGCCCCGCACGCGAGCGGAGCCGTCGACGCGACGGTCCACGTGCCCGGGTCCAAGTCGGTCACCAACCGTGCCCTGGTGCTCGCCGCCCTCGCCTCCGAGCCGGGCTGGCTGCGCCGCCCCCTGCGGTCCCGGGACACCCTGCTGATGGCGGGCGCGCTGCGCGCCATGGGCGTGGAGATCGAGGAGGGCGTGGGACCCGACGGCACCGGCGAGGCCTGGCGGGTGCTGCCGACGGGGCTGCGCGGCCCGGCCACCGTGGACGTCGGCAACGCCGGCACGGTGATGCGGTTCCTGCCGCCGGTCGCCACGCTGGCCGACGGTCCCGTCCGCTTCGACGGCGACCCGCGGTCGTACGAGCGTCCCCTGCACGGTGTGATCGACGCGCTGCGCGCGCTCGGCGCGCGGATCGACGACGACGGCCGTGGCGCGCTGCCGATGACGGTGCACGGCGGCGGCGCCCTGGACGGCGGCGTGGTCGAGATCGACGCGTCCTCGTCGTCCCAGTTCGTCAGCGCGCTGCTGCTGTCCGCGCCCCGCTTCAACCAGGGCGTGGAGGTGCGGCACGTCGGCGCGACGCTGCCGTCGATGCCGCACATCCGGATGACCGTGGACATGCTGCGCGCGGTCGGCGCCCAGGTGGACACCCCGGAGTCGGGCGGCGAGCGGAACGTGTGGCGGGTCACGCCGGGTGCGCTGCTCGGCCGGGATCTGACGATCGAGCCGGACCTGTCGAACGCGCAGCCGTTCCTCGCGGCGGCGCTGGTGACCGGCGGGCGGGTCGTCATCCCGGACTGGCCGCGGCGTACGACCCAGCCGGGTGACCGGCTGCGGGAGATCTTCACCGAGATGGGTGGTTCCTGCGAACTCACCGACTACGGCCTGGTGTTCACCGGATCGGGTGCCGTGCACGGCATCGATGTGGACCTCGGCGAGGTCGGTGAGCTGACCCCGGGCATCGCCGCGGTCGCGGCGCTGGCCGACTCGCCGTCCACGCTGCGCGGTGTGGCGCATCTGCGGCTGCACGAGACGGACCGCCTGGCCGCGCTCACCAAGGAGATCAACGAGCTGGGCGGTGACGTCACCGAGACCGCCGACGGTCTGCACATCCGTCCGCGCCCGCTGCACGGCGGTGTCTTCCACACGTACGAGGACCACCGCATGGCCACCGCCGGTGCGATCATCGGCCTGGCCGTCGAGGGTGTGCGGATCGAGAACGTGGCGACGACGTCGAAGACGATGCCGGAGTTCCCCGACCTGTGGACCGGGATGCTCGGGGCGTAGGGACGCAGGGACACGTCATGCGCCGCTACGGCAAGCACACCGACGAGGACGACATCCGCAGCCGCCCCGGCCGCCGGGGCACCCGGCCCCGTACCCACATCCGCCCCAAGCACGAGGACGCCGCCACCGGCATGGTCCTCACCGTGGACCGGGGCCGGCTCACCTGCCTCGTCGACGGCCGCACCGTCGTCGCGATGAAGGCACGCGAGCTGGGGCGCAAGGCGGCGGTGGTGGGCGACCGGGTCGCGCTCGTCGGTGATCTGTCCGGCAAGAAGGACACCCTGGCGCGGATCGTGCGCATCGAGGAGCGGTCGTCGGTGCTGCGGCGCACCGCGGACGACGACGACCCGTACGAGCGGGTGGTCGTCGCCAACGCCGACCAGCTCGCCATCGTCACCGCCCTCGCCGACCCGGAGCCGCGCCCGCGGCTGATCGACCGCTGTCTGGTCGCTGCGTACGACGGCGGCCTGGAGCCGCTGCTGGTGCTGACCAAGTCGGATCTGTCCCCGCCGGACAAGCTGCTGGAGCTCTACGGCGACCTGGACATCCCGTACGTCGTCACCAGCCGTGAGGAGCTGGAGAACGGCGACGCCGCGGACCGGGTGCGCGAGCTGCTGGACGGCAGGGTCACCGCTTTCGTCGGTCACTCCGGTGTCGGCAAGACCACCCTCGTCAACGCGTTGGTCCCGGAGGAGCGGCGGCGACTGACCGGGCATGTGAACGCGGTGACGGGCCGCGGCCGGCACACCACGACATCGGCGCTGGCGCTGCCGTTGGAGGCCGCGGACGGCTGGGTGATCGACACACCGGGTGTCCGCTCGTTCGGGCTGGCCCATGTCGATCCGTCGCGGGTCATCCACGCGTTCCCGGACCTGGAGCCCGGTACCGAGGACTGTCCGCGCGCGTGCAGCCACGACGAGCCGGACTGCGCGCTGGACGCGTGGGTGGCGCAGGGGCACGCCGACCCGGCCCGCCTGTACTCGCTGCGCCGCCTGCTGGCCACGCGGGAGCCGAAGGAAGGCGACTGACCTCCGCGTTGTTTGTGTGGAGGCATGGGCGGCAAGTGCATAATCGCACCGAGCCGGGCTCCCCGGACCTGACCAAGCCTGACCAAGCCTGACCGAGCGCCGCCCCAAGCGGTCGCGGGACGTGACGTACGGGAGGACAAGCACATGGCGTGGCTGCTGGTCATCGTCGCAGGGCTGCTGGAGACCGGCTTCGCGGTGTGTCTGAAGCTGTCCCACGGCTTCACCCGGCTGTGGCCCACCATCGCGTTCGCCTGCTTCGCGCTGGGCAGCTTCGGTCTGCTCACCCTGTCGCTGCGGAGGCTCGACGTCGGCCCGGCGTACGCGGTGTGGACGGGTATCGGCGCGGCCGGGACCGCCGTGTACGGCATGGTGTTCCTCGGCGACCTGGTCTCCACACTGAAGATCGTCTCGATCAGTCTGGTGATCCTCGGCGTGATCGGGCTGCAATTGTCGGGGTCGGCGCACTGAGGCGGGGCGTACGGCGGTCCGGCGCGGGGTATACGGCGGTCTGCGGCGGGCCGGGCGACGCGAGGGCGGTCGGGCCGACCGGCGTGGGGCGCTCGGCACACCGGGGCGCCCGGACGGGCTGCCCGCTCGGCGCGCCGGGGTGCTCAGACCGGCTGGCGCCGGAACAGGCTGTCCACCAGCCCCGCCACTCCGCCCTCGCCGGGCGGTGCGGCGACGCAGGACAGCGCGAGACGGACGACCAGCTCGCAGGAGCGAGCCAGTTCGGCGCTGTCGGACCGGGCGGCGCCGGGTGCGGTGAGGACCGCGACGGCACGGTCCCGGACGAGCGCCACGAAGTCGCCGGGTGACGGCAGCGGGCCGTCCGCCCGCCGCTGCGCCGGTACGGGAGAGCCGGACGGTACGGCGGTCAGCGCCGGCGACGGCAGCCGCTCGCTCCAGCATCCCGTCAGCAGGGCCCGTACCAGCGCGTTGTCGCGGGCGGCCGACGCGGTCCACTCCGCGGTGGCGGTGAGCCGGTCCCTGGGGTCGCCCTGGGTGGCCAACGCCCGTTCCACTCCGGCGAGATAGCCGTCGGCCTCACGGCGCACCAGCGCGCGGGCCAGCCCGTCCTTGCTGCCGAACTCGTTGTACAGCGTCTGCCGGGAGACGCCGGCGGCAGCGGCCACGTCCACCATCCGCACAGCGGACCACGGCCGTCGGGCCAGCGCCGTGAATGCGGCATCCAGCAGTGACTCCCGCGCTGCAGGCATCATCGCCTCCCCGGGGGACAGGACCCTGCCGCCCAGGTTTGACGCGCCCCGACACCCTGTCAAGCCCACGCGAGAGCCGCGGGACACACCGGATCCCCGGGGGCCGCGCGCGGGCTGGGCACGGGCTGGGCACGGGCCGCGCACGGGCTGCCCACCCCACGCAGCGGTACGGCGTACGAGCACGCGGCGGCATGCCGGCCGCCCCCGTTC
>NZ_JALLGL010000129.1 GCF_023072675.1 Streptomyces sp. XM83C | reverse complement strand
GCCCCGCCCCCGCACGCCGAACGGACCGCTCCGGCTGGCGGAGACCCCACCCGCGGTTTCACCTGGTCGTATGACCGACGCTCCCACCGGCTCCCCCTGGGGCCCCGACCACGACGACCGGCGCGTCCACGAGCAGCCACGCACCGCCACCGCCGCGCCGCACGGCCGTCATGAGCCCGAACCGCCCTTCGAGGGCCCCCTGCACGCCCTGTCCCAGGCCGCCTGGCAGGTCGTCCTGCTCACCGGTGTCGCCTCGCTCGTGCTGGGCGTCCTGGTGCTGGTCTGGCCCGGCGCCTCCCTGCTCGCCGCGGGCGTCCTCTTCGGGCTCTACCTGGTGATCAGCGGCGTCTTCCAGCTCGTCGCCGCGTTCGGCACGCACCGCACGACCTCGCTGCGGGTCCTCGCCTTCGTCAGCGGCATGCTGTCGATCGTCCTCGGCCTGTTCTGCTTCCGCGGGCCCATGCAGTCGATCCTGCTGCTCGCCCTGTGGATCGGCATCGGCTGGCTCATCCGCGGCATCACACACACCCTGGCCGCCGCCTCCGACCCGTCGATGCCCGCCCGCGGCTGGCAGGTCTTCCTCGGCATCGTCACCGTCCTCGGCGGCATCGTCCTGATCGACTCCCCTTTCGAGTCCGTCGCCGTGCTCACCCTCGTCGGCGGTATCTGGCTGGTGGCCGTCGGCGCGGTCGAGATCGTCACCGCCGTACGGATCCGCGGCCGGGCCCGGCAGGTCCCGCGCGAGCTGTGAGGACCCCGGCGACCCCGCGCCCCCGCGATCCCCGTGACCCCGCTCCCGCGGGGGTGACCCGAGGGGGCCCGAGCGGGTGCATTTCCGGCGTGGCGCGTCACCGCCGGCCCGGATCCGGGGAGATGACCTGACGTGAGCAGTGCACCACGAGCCGTATTGCGCAGCCAGGCCTGGCTGCGGGCCCTCGTGCTGCTGCTCGCCCTGCTGGCGCCGGGCGTGCACACCGGCCTCGCCGCCACGGCCGCCGCCTCCGCCGAGACCGCCGAGCACGACGTCACCGACACCGTCGCCCTCCGCGTCCCCGTCCGGCCCGCACCCCGTACCGCCGCACCCCTGCGCCCGGCACCGCTGCCGGCGTCCCCGGCCGCCCCGGCGGCGCCCGACCTGGGCGACGGCCGCCGTACGGCCGTACCGCCCCGCTCCCCGTACGCCACGCCCGTGCTCGACTCGGTGGTCCTGCGCTGCTGACCGACGCCTGTTTCCCCAGGTCATCGGTCCGTACGACGCAAGGAGCAGCATCATGCCCACCGACCCCTACGCCGTCCTGCGCGCCCTTCTGCGCGCCGAGGCCCTGCGCAGCGCCCGCCCCGAACCGGGCGGCACGACGCCGCCCCGGCCGCCGGAGCCGGGGCTCGCACACCGGCCTCCGAAGGAACCCGAACGCTGAGCCGACGCGACCGGGCGCCCGGCCGGAGGAACCCCGACACGGGTCCGCCGGGCGCCGTGCCGGGGCCGGAACCGACGGAAGGCGCGACAGAGGCGGAAGACGAGGGCACGCCGGGGCGGTACGGGCGTACGGCTTCCCGGACAGCACCGGCGTACGGCTTCCCGGACAGCACCGGCGCACGGCCTCCCGAGGCGATACGGGCGTACGGCCCCCTGCCCGTACGGCTGTACGGCTGTACGGCGCCCGGCACCCGGCACCCGGCACCCGGCACCCGGCACCCGAGACCGTGCCCCGGCCCCCTACCGCCTCCGCCGCCGCGCCGTGCCGAACAGGGAGCGGGTGATCTCGCGGCCGATCTGCGTGCCGACCGAGCGGGCCAGCGACTTGAACATGCCGCTCCCGACGACCTGTTCGACGACGGAAGCCGGTTCCTTCTCCCGTTCGGTGCGGTGCGCCCCGCCCTCGGACCGCGGGGCCGGAGCTTTGCCCTCACCGGCGGCCTTCTCCTCCGGAGCCTTCTGCTCGGCCTGTGCCGCCCGCGCGGTGAGCTTCTCGTACGCCGATTCCCTGTCCACAGCCTGTGCATAGCGCTCGTACAGCGGCGAGGCCTGCGCCGCCCGGTCCAGCTCCGCCGCGTCCACCGGCCCCATCAGGGACACCGGGGCGCGCAGCCGGGTCGCGGCGACCGGGGTCGGGGCGCCGCTCTCGCTCAGCACCGTCACCACTGCCTCGCCGGTGCCCAGCCCGGTCAGCAGCTCCTCCAGGTCGTACGGGGAGTCCGGGAAGGTCCGCACGGTCGCCTTCAGCGCCTTCTCGTCGTCCGGGGTGAAGGCGCGCAGCGCGTGCTGGACGCGGTTGCCGAGCTGGCCGAGGACATCGGACGGGACGTCCTTCGGGGTCTGCGTCACGAAGAAGACCCCGACCCCTTTCGAGCGAATCAGCCGGACGGTCTGCGTCAGGGAGTCCAGGAACGCCTTCGACGCCCCGTTGAACAACAGATGCGCCTCGTCGAGGAAGAACACCAGCTTGGGCTTGTCGATGTCGCCGACCTCCGGAAGGTCGTGGAAGAGGTCGGCGAGCAGCCACATCAGGAACGTGGAGAACAGCTGCGGCTTGTCCTGCACGGCGGGCAGCTCCAGCACCGACAGCACACCGCGGCCGTCCGGTGCGGTGCGCAGCAGCTCGGCCGTGTCGAACTCCGGCTCGCCGAAGAACGCGCCCATGCCCTGCGCCTCGAACGCGGTCAGCGACCTGAGGATCACCCCGGCCGTCGCCGACGACAGCCCGCCGATGGACTTCAGTTCCGACTTGCCCTCGTCGGAGGTGAGGAAGGCGACGACCGCACGCAGGTCCTTCAGGTCGACCAGCTCCAGCCCTTTGCTGTCGGCGTAGTGGAAGACCAGGCCGAGGGACTGCTCCTGGGTCTGGTTGAGCTGGAGCACCTTCGACAGCAGCAGCGGGCCGAAACTGGTGACGGTGGCCCGTACGGGGATGCCGTGGCCGAGCCCGCCCAGGGCGTAGAACTCGGTGGGGAACCCGGCCGGTTGCCACTCCTGGCCGACCTCCGCGGCACGCGCGCGTACCTTGTCGCCGGGGGCGCCGGGCGCGCTGATGCCGGACAGGTCGCCCTTGATGTCGGCGAGGAAGACCGGCACGCCGTTCGCGGAGAGCTGTTCGGAGATCAGCTGGAGCGTCTTGGTCTTGCCGGTGCCGGTGGCGCCCGCGACCAGGCCGTGCCGGTTGAGCATGGTGAGGGGGATACGCACCGGTGCGTCGGGATGGCACGTTCCGTCCCAGATCAGGGCACCCAGATCGAGCGCCGCGCCCTGGAAGCCGTACCCGGCGGCGATCCGCTCGATGATCTTGCCGGGCTCGTCTGTGGCGCTCATGGACCGACCCCTCATTTCCGGTTTGCCCTAGTCTTTGGCGACTTTTCCAGCGTCGCACTCCGTCTCCGCGGCTGCGCCCGGAAGCCCTTGACCGGTAGGCTTTCCGTGTGATCTTCAAGCGCATCGGAAACGGCCGGCCGTACCCCGACCACGGCCGGGAGAGCACCCGGCAGTGGGCGGACGTCGCACCGCGCCCGGTCCGCCTCGATCAGCTGGTGACCACCAAGCAGCAGCTCGACCTCGAGACCCTGCTCGCCGAGGACTCCACGTTCTACGGCGACCTCTTCGCGCACGTCGTGAAGTGGCAGGGCGATCTGTACCTGGAGGACGGGCTGCACCGGGCGGTCCGCGCCGCGCTCCAGCAGCGCCAGGTGTTGCACGCGCGCGTCCTCGAGCTGGACTGAACCGCCTCCGACCGGGTCGGACCGGGCCGGACCGCTGCCCCTCGGGTAACGGTTTGGCCCTTTCGGGTTCTCTCGGGCACCGTCGAATGATCATCTAGTAGGCACGGCCGCCCGAGCGCACTACGCTGCGCCCATGAGCATGCTGACTCCCCCCGGCATGGGCGGGAAGTACCGGATCACGGGGGACAAGTACCCGCGGATGCGTCGGCCCCGACGACGCGGCAGGCTCGTACTGCTCACCGTGGCCTGCCTCGCCCTCCTCGGCGTGCTCGGCTGGGGCACGCTGCAGCTCATCGACGTGTTCACCGGCAACGGACGGAAGGCCTCCGCGGCGGGTTCCGCGGGCGACTGCGCCGCCACACCGTCGGCGTCGCCCACCGTGAAGACCGTCGCGCTGCCCGCCCCCGGCAGCATCACCGTCAACGTCCTCAACGCCACGCCGCGCGCCGGCCTGGCCCGGCAGACCGCCGACGAGCTGAAGAAGCGCGGCTTCCGCATCGGGCAGGTCGGCAACGCCACCAAGGAGTACGACAAGAAGATCCCCGGCGTGGGCGTGCTGCTCGGCCCCGCATCCGCGCTCGACTCCTCGCTGAAGGTGCTCGGCACCCAGCTGCCCGGCGCCGAGCTGCGCACCGACGCCGCCCGCAAGGGAGACGCCGTCGACCTCATCATCGGCACCGGCTTCACCTCGCTCGACGCCAAGCAGGACGCCGACCGGGCGCTGACCCTGCTGACCCACCCGCAGCCGACGGCGTCCAAGAAGAGCTGCTGAGGCCGGGCCGGCCGACAGGGCGAGGGAGGGCGGGCCGCCGTGGCAGAGCCGCCCGAGGGGGCGAGCCGCCGCGACAGAGCCGCTGAACGTCCGCTGAACGCGGTCCGGCCCCGCGGTTCGGGCCGCGGGGCCGGGAGCCGGCGATCGCCGCCGGAGGCGTTCTCGGCGGGGTCGTTCTCGCCGGGGGTCGTTCTCACAGGGGTGAGCCGGGGTGAGCCGGGCTGAGCCGGGTTGCTCTGTGTCGGCTCGGCGTCGGGGTCGGCCCGGTGTCAGGGGTTACTCGGCGGCGCCGTACAGGCGGTCGCCCGCGTCGCCCAGGCCCGGCACGATGTAGCCGTGCTCGTTGAGGTGGTCGTCGACCGCCGCCGTGACGACCGTGACCGGCGTGCCCGCCAGCTCCCGCTCCATCACCTCGACGCCCTCGGGCGCCGCCAGCAGCACCACGGCCGTCACATCGTCCGCGCCGCGCCGGATCAGCTCCCGGATCGCCGCGACCAGCGTCCCGCCCGTCGCCAGCATCGGGTCCAGCACATACACCTGGCGGCCCGACAGGTCCTCCGGCATGCGCGTGGCGTAGGTGGAGGCCTGCAACGTCTCCTCGTTGCGGATCATGCCCAGGAAGCCGACCTCGGCCGTCGGCAGCAGCCGCATCATCCCGTCGAGCATGCCGAGCCCGGCACGCAGGATCGGCACCACCAGCGGGCGCGGACGGGCCAGCTTGACGCCGGTGGTCTGCGCGACGGGCGTCTGGATGTCGACGGCCTCGGTGCGCACGTCACGCGTGGCCTCGTAGGCGAGCAGGGTGACCAGCTCGTCGGCGAGACGGCGGAAGGTCGCGGAGTCGGTGCGCTGGTCGCGCAGCGTGGTGAGCTTGTGGGCGACCAGAGGGTGGTCGACGACGTGGAGACGCATGTCCACAACAGTAACCGGGCCGCACCGGGCCCTGCTCCCCCACGCAGCGTGAACCCCTCCGCATGGATTTGCGCCGTACGGTGGCGTCGAACCCGCCATCGGTGTGAAAGTCGAGAAAGACACCCGGAGGGAGTGGGGGTGGTGTGCCCGATGCCTGATCTGTCCGACGGGGCCGACGGGGCCGCCCGGGACCGGAGCGGCGCCCCAGGCCGCGCCGCCGGAGAACGGGCCCCGGAGACCGACGCCGAGCGACGCCTCCGGCGCGCGATCTTCCTCCGGGAACTGGCCGAGGCACGCGCGCTGCGCGACCGGGTCCAGCCGCGCCGTGCCAAGACGGCCCGTCTCCGGCACGCCATGCGCATGCGCACGTTCCGGTGGTAGGGGGCGAGTGCGGTGGCCTCGGGACGCGCGGGCGCGGGTGGCCCGACCGGTGCCGGTCCGGGAGCCGGCACCCCGGGGAACGTGACCGTCGCCGGTCTCGGGACCCCGTATCGCGCCCGCGTGACTCGCCGTCGTATTCCGACCGGTCCGGTGTTACGCCGGTGGCGCCGGGGGCGTCCGGACTCACGGCGGTGACGCCGGGGCGCTGCGGCGGTGACGCCGGGTGCTCCACGGCCGTGATCCGGACGCGCCGCGACGGTCACGCCGGCTGCTCTGCGCCGGTGACGCCGTCGTACGGCTGCCGCGCCGCGTACGCCCGTGCTCCGGTGCCGTACGCCCATGACCCCTCCGTGCGCCTCCGGTCCCGCCGTTCGTACCAGCGGTACCGCCGTACGACTCGCCGACACCGCCGTACGACCGCCGGGCCCGGCGCACGCACCCCCGGGTCCGCCGTACGACCGTCGGGACGCCCCGCGCACCCCCGGGTCCCGCCGTACGCGCGTGTGATGTGCCGCACGCCGTCGGCCGCCCGTACGCGCGCGGGGTGCGTCGGACGTCGGTGTTCCCGCCCCCGCGCGTGGGACGCCTGCGGGAAGATCCACGACGGCTTACGTGTTGCGCGGGTGGACGTGCGTGGGCCACGGGAAAAGCCGCGTACGATCCGCACGTGGCGGCGATGAGTCGGGCTGGTGGGCCTGCCGCGGGCGTGCTCGGCGCGTCGGTCTACGCCGTCGCTCACGCCCGGGCGGAACTGCCGGACACAGGGAGCCGAAGACGTCCCCTGAACGCCTTGTTTCTGCCACGATTCCGAGTGGGTGGGGCTCGGAGCCCGAGCTTTCCCACCCGCAACCTCCGCCGGGGGGACCCCCAACCGGCTTGCCTATGACCAGTGGGAGAGTCACGGTGTACTTCGCCGCACTGCTCGCGCGCACCGAAGACGGGTGGGAAGCGAGCGACACAGAGCTCGACGATGTGGAGACCCTGTCGGATCTGGCCGACCTGGCCCGGGAAGCCTCTCCCGACGAGGACACGGTGCTCGTCCTGATCGAGCAGGAGGACGCCTGGTTCGGCGTCGTCCGGGTGGACGGCGAGGAAGACCCGCGGGTCTTCGTCTCCAACGCCGCCATCGCCGCCCGCAGCTCCTACGGCGAGCTGCTCCTCACCGACGAGCTGCTCGGCCGGGAACCCGGCGACGACGATGCCGACCTGGACTCCCTCGACCTCGACGGGACCGAGGACGGCGAGCCCGACTCCGAGGCCGGTGACAGCGACCTGGACGGCGGCGCCGAGGTGCCGCACGGCCCGGTCGGCGACCGGCAGATCCTCGACGACCTCGGGGTCAGCGAGAAGTACCTGCTGGCCCTGGAGGGCGACGCCCTCTCGGAGATCGCCGACGCGCTGGGCGCCTCCGACATCCTGGAGGCCGTCCGCTGACCGTCCCGGACACCTTTGACACCCCCCCGGACCCGGTACGCGACCGCTGGCGGGCCGCGATGCGGCTCGCCCTGGAGCAGGCCGCGCTGGCCGTCCGGGGCGGTGACGTGCCCGTCGGCGCGGTCGTCCTGGCCCCCGACGGTCACACCGTGCTCGCCTCCGGACACAACGAACGCGAGGCGAGCGGCGACCCGACCGGACACGCGGAGATCCTCGCGATCCGCCGGGCTGCCGAGAAGCTCGGCGAGTGGCGGCTGACCGGCTGCACACTCGTCGTCACCCTCGAACCCTGCACGATGTGCGCGGGCGCGATCGTGCAGTCCCGGGTCGACCGGGTCGTCTACGGCGCCCGCGACGACAAGGCGGGCGCGGCCGGTTCCCTCTGGGACGTCGTACGCGACCGCCGGCTCAACCACCGGCCCGAGGTGATCGAAGGCGTCCTCGCGGACGACTGCGCCCGCCTCCTCACCGAGTTCTTCCGCAGCCGCTGACCGGCACGGCGGGTGCCGTGCCCTGAGGCGGGTGCCATGGGGCGGGTGCCCTGCCATGGCGTGCCGTGGCTTGCGGCGCGTCGACCGGCGCGCCCTCGGCTCGCGCCGGTCGGCTCTGTCGGTTCTCCGGTCGGGTTCTCCGTGGGTTCTCCGTGGGTTCTCCGTGGGTTCTCCGTGGGTTCTCCGGCCGGTTCTCCGTGGGTTCTCCGGTCGGCTCTCCTCCGTGGGTTCTCCGGTCGGCTCTCCCTCCGGCTCTTCGAGGGCTCTCCTGCCGTCCGCGTATATCGATTTCTGAGCTGGGCCCGGCGTGCTGTAAGGTCTCCCTCGGTAGCGTGTCCGAGCGGCCGAAGGAGCTCGCCTCGAAAGCGAGTGTGGCGCAAGTCACCGAGGGTTCAAATCCCTCCGCTACCGCTTGGACGAAGGGTCCGGTTCCTGGGACCGGACCCTTCGCGCATCTCGTCTGTCTGCCTGGGAAAAGACCCTGGCCCAAGGGCCGTTGGTCGCCCATCAACATCACCGGGTCGTACACTCGCGGCCGAAGTCGGGTCCGTCGCCGGGCCGGAGTCGAGTCCGTCGCCGGCCGGAGTCGGGCCGCCGTCGGGCAGCGCAGTCGGACAGAACAGGGGAGGCCGCAGTGGCGGTGAACGCGAAGAAGATCGCCGTCTATGTGCTCGTGGTCTTCGCTCTGTACGTGATCATCACCGACCCGGCCAAGGCCGCCGACTATGTGCAGATAGGGTTCGAGGGCATATCGGACGCTGCCAAGGCCATCGGCGAGTTCATGACATGGGTCGCCAATGGGGGCAAGAACTGACCCAGAGTCGACCGGGAGTACGCATGATCCGCCACCTCGTCCTCTTCAAGCTCAACGAGGGCGTCGACCGCGACGACCCCCGTGTGCGGCAGGGCTACGAGGCATTCCGCGCCCTCCCCGGCACCATCGACGAGATCCGCCATTGGGAACTGGGCTGGAACGTCAGCGACCGGCCCATCGCCTACGACTTCGCGATCAACTCGGCGTTCGACGACGCCGACGCCCTCCGCCGGTACGTGGAGCACCCCGACCACCAGGCCGGGGTCGCGCTGTGGCGCGAGTTCTCCACGTGGGTGATCGCCGACTACGAGTTCTAGACCGCCGCCCAGCGGGGTCCGGCCGGCCGCCCAGCGGGGTCCGGCCGGCCGTCGAACGGGCCCGGGCCGGGCGGGTCAGGTCCGGTTCCGCACAACCCTCCGTCGTTTCGACGGAGGGTTTTTGTGGCTTTATGAGGTTGTTTCACCGTCAACACGTTGTTTCGAGGTGCTTGCACACAGTGCACATGTCTTGTGATGCTATGACCGCTTTTGACGGATGAGTTGACCGATCGAACGAGGTGGCGTTGACCGTGTCGGCCAGTACTGCGCCGCCCCAGGAGGCAGCGGCGACCGCCCCGCAGCGCAGCCGCGGCGCCGACACCCGGGCGCTCACACAGGTGCTCTTCGCCCAGCTGAAGGAACTCAAGCCGGGTACGCCGGAGCACAACCGCGTACGCGGGGCGCTCATCGAGGCCAATCTGCCCCTCGTCCGGTACGCCGCCGCGCGGTTCCGGTCGCGCAACGAGCCGATGGAGGACGTCGTCCAGGTCGGCACGATCGGGCTGATCAACGCCATCGACCGCTTCGACCCGGACCGGGGCGTGCAGTTCCCCACCTTCGCGATGCCGACCGTCGTCGGCGAGATCAAGCGGTACTTCCGGGACAACGTCCGCACCGTCCACGTCCCCCGCCGGCTGCACGAGCTGTGGGTCCAGGTCAACAGCGCGACCGAGGACCTCACCACCGCCCACGGCCGCTCCCCCTCCACCGCCGAGATCGCCGAACGGCTGCGGATCAGCGAGGAGGAGGTGCTCTCCTGCATCGAGGCCGGACGGTCGTACCACGCCACCTCCCTCGAAGCCGCCCAGGAGGGCGACGGGCTGCCCGGACTGCTGGACCGGCTCGGATACGAGGACCCCGCACTGGACGGGGTCGAACACCGCGACCTCGTACGGCATCTGCTGGTGCAGCTCCCCGAACGGGAGCAGCGCATCCTGCTGCTGCGGTACTACAACAACCTGACCCAGTCTCAGATCAGCGCCGAACTGGGGGTGTCGCAGATGCACGTGTCGCGGCTACTGGCGCGTAGCTTCCAGCGGCTGCGATCCGCAAACAGGATCGACGCGTAACCGGCACGAGCGAATCGCCCACCTCGGTTTTTGTCGCCTGTTCGCGCCTGAAACCCCCTCAGACCCCCTTCTTGCAGGGCGGATTCGCATCTCGGATGTCGACATGTCACTACAGCGTGTTGCCGACATGTGACATTCTTCCGGAAGCGCGTTTGCCGTGGCTCCGGCTCCGGTATTCAGGTGAAGGCTGGCGTTCCTCCCGCGAGGGGCGTTCGCCACGACCGTCCCGCGACCCAGAGGGGGTGGCATGTCCGCAGACCAGGGCAGCTCCAAGGTGGTGCTCACGCTCGCGAAGGGCGAGGGCGCGCCGGAGGCTCTCGACGCTCTCGAATCCATCGACGAGGTCTCCGTCCTGGCGGCTCCGCCGACCCCGACCGGGGCCGACGGTGCGGGTGTTCCCGGGGACGCCGGTGACCGGGCCGGGGCCGTCGTGGCCGTGGCCGGGGGCGCGAGCGGCTCCGTCGACGCCGCCGACGTGGTCGATTCGGTCGATTCTGTCGACTCCGTCGACGCCGTTGTCACCGGGGCCATCGACACCCGGACCCTGTCACGGTCCCTCTTCCTGCGGCTCGCCGCCCTCGACGAGGACAGCCCCGAGCGGGCCTACGTGCGGGACACCCTCATCGAGCTGAACCTCCCCCTCGTCCGGTACGCCGCCGCGCGGTTCCGGTCGCGCAACGAGCCGATGGAGGACATCGTCCAGGTCGGCACCATCGGGCTGATCAAGGCCATCGACCGGTTCGACTGCGAACGGGGCGTGGAGTTCCCGACGTTCGCCATGCCGACCGTCGTCGGGGAGATCAAGCGGTTCTTCCGTGACACATCGTGGTCCGTGCGTGTGCCGCGCCGGCTGCAGGAGCTGCGGCTCGCCCTCACCAAGGCCAGCGACGAACTGTCGCAGAAGCTCGACCGGTCGCCGACCGTCAGCGAACTCGCCGCCGTGCTCGGGGTGTCCGAGGAGGACGTCGTCGACGGGCTCGCCGTGGGCAACGCCTACACCGCGTCCTCGCTGGACTCCCCGGCGCCGGAGGACGACGGCGGCGAAGGGTCGCTGGCCGACCGGCTCGGGTACGAGGACGCGGCGCTGGAAGGCGTGGAGTACCGGGAGTCGTTGAAGCCGCTGCTGGCCAAGCTGCCGCCTCGGGAGCGGCGGATCATCATGCTGCGATTCTTCGCGAACATGACGCAGTCGCAGATCGGGGAAGAGGTCGGGATCTCGCAGATGCATGTGTCGCGGTTGCTGACGCGGACGTTGGCGCAGCTGCGGGAAGGGTTGATCTCGGACTGAACCGCCTGGGCGGCGGGGGCCTGTGCGCAGTGTCCCCGCGCCCCTTGGGGTGCCTGCGGCGGCCTGTGTCCGAGGGTGCGTGGTTGCGGTAGCGCCTGCTCGCGGTGGGGGGGTCGGGTGCGCGCCGGGGGGTGTCCGTCCTCGGTGCGACGCTCTGTCTCTCAGGTTCGTACCGGGCGTTTTCGCCGCACGCTGCGGGTGGGCACCCCCCGACACGCCCCCTTCCCGCCGCGGGCGGCTGCGGGCCGCCGACGGCCGAGGTCCACGGGCGATCCCGGTGCGAGCGGTCGGGCCGACGTAGCTGCGGGGAGTCGTGCCGCTGGGGCGCTGGGGGTACCCCCTCTGGGGGAGGCACCCCCGTAACGTCCGGGGAAGGGCGTGGTCCCTCTCCGGGGGTTACTTCAGAGCCAGCCAGGCCACCGCTGCGATGATCGCGACGGCGATCACCGCGCCGACGATCAGGCCGACCCGCGGGCCGGAGCCGCGCCGCTCCGGGGTCTGGGGCGCCTCGTCGACGAAGGCACGGAACATCTGGGTGCTGCCGGCGGGGTCGTAGTTGCCCTGGGGGCCCTGGGAGTTAGCCATGGCCCGAGACACTAGCGAATCCGACGTTGCCACCCAAGTGCGGGGCCGACCCCTGTCACACCTGCCCCCACCTGGGTGTTTACGGTCGCAATACTTGCCTTTGCCAAGTTTTTAGTTCCATCCGGACCAGTTTATTTGCCTGTGGCAACCAAGCACTCCTATGGTTGCCCTAAGCAACAAATCCGGGAGACGTGAGATGGCCGCAAAGGCGCAGTACGAGGAGCTGATCCGTCAGTTCAGCGCCTTCGGTGCCGTGAAACGGGAGCTGGGACGCATCCTGCCGTCCGACTGCCCCAGCGGCTCCGCCGCCGTCCTGACCCTGCTCGCCCGCTACGGCGACATGCGCATGAGCAAGCTCGCCGACCTCCTGGCCGTGGACATGTCGGTCACCAGCCGCCACGTCGCACACCTCGCCGAACGCGGCTGGATCCAGCGCTCCCCCGACCCGGCGGACAAGCGCTCACGCATCGTGCACCTCACGCCGGAAGGCGAGCACAAGCTCGACGAGATGTCCGAGGAGACCACACGGCTCCTCGCGGAGCGGCTCGCCGACTGGAGCGACGAGGAGGTCGCCCAGCTCACCCGGCTCATGACCCGGCTGCGCGCCAGCTTCGACGACTGCCGCGACCGGCACCCGTCTCCCGGTCTCGAGTCGACCACCCGTACACCCGCAAGCACGTAAGTAAAGGAAGCCCATGGCAACGACCACACCAGCCGGTGTGCGGGCTCATGCCAAGCACGGGGGAGGCTCCTCCGACAGCCACGCTCCGATGACGCACCGGCAGATCATGGAGGCGCTCTCCGGGCTGCTGCTCGGCATGTTCGCCGCCATCCTGTCGTCCACCATCGTCTCCAACGCCCTGCCCGAGATCATCAGCGACCTCGGCGGCGGACAGAGCGCGTACACCTGGGTCGTCACCGCCTCACTGCTCGCGATGACGGCCACCACCCCCCTGTGGGGCAAGCTCGCCGACCTGCTCAGCAAGAAGGCGCTCGTCCAGATAGCCCTGGTCGTCTACATCGCGGGCTCGGTCGTCGCCGGTCTGGCGCAGAACCCCGGCATGCTGATCACCGCGCGGGTCGTGCAGGGCGTCGGCGCCGGCGGTCTGTCCGCCCTGGCGCAGATCATCATGGCGGCGATGATCTCGCCGCGTGAGCGCGGCCGTTACTCCGGCTACCTGGGCGCCACCTTCGCCGTCGCCACCGTCGGCGGCCCGCTGATCGGCGGTGTCATCACCGACACCAGCTGGCTGGGCTGGCGCTGGTGCCTGTACGTCGGTGTGCCGTTCGCGCTGATCGCGCTCGTGGTGCTGCAGAAGACGCTGCATCTGCCGGAGACCCGGCGCAAGGTGAAGGTCGACTGGGCCGGCGCCTTCTTCATCACCGCCGCTGTCTGCCTGTTGCTGATCTGGGTCACCTTCGCCGACGACAAGTACGACTGGATGTCGTGGCAGACCGGTGTGATGGTCGGCGGCTCGGTGCTCCTCACGCTGCTGTTCGTGTTCACCGAGACCAGGGCCAGCGAGCCGATCATCCCGCTGCGCCTGTTCCGCAACCGCACGATCACGCTGGCGTCGCTGGCGTCCCTGCTCGTCGGTGTCGCGATGTTCGCCGGCACGGTCTTCTTCAGCCAGTACTTCCAGCTGGCCCGGGACAAGTCCCCGACGATGTCCGGCGTCATGACCATCCCGATGATCGGCGGCCTGTTCGTCTCCTCCACGGTCTCCGGCCAGATCATCACCCGCACCGGCAAGTGGAAGGCATGGCTGCTCGCGGGCGGTGTCCTGCTCACGGCCGGTCTCGGCCTGCTGGGCACCATGCGCTACGACACCGCGTACTGGCACATCGCGCTGTTCATGGCGCTGATGGGTCTCGGCGTCGGCATGATGATGCAGAACCTGGTGCTGTGCACGCAGAACCAGGTCGCCCCGAGCGACCTCGGCGCCGCGTCCTCCACGGTCACCTTCTTCCGCTCTCTCGGCGGTGCGGTCGGCGTCTCCGTGCTCGGCTCGGTGATGACCACCCGTATCGGCCACTACGCCAAGGAGACCATCGGGCAGCTCAGCCCGCAGGAGCAGGCGGGCGCCGCCAAGGCGTCCGGCAGCGGACAGCTGCCCGACATGGACGCGCTGCCCACCGGCATCCGCACCTGGCTGGAGAGCGCCTACGGGCACGGCATCGCCGACATCTTCCTGTACGTCGCCCCGGTCGCGCTTCTCGCGTTCCTGGTGACCCTGTTCATCAAGGAGGTGCCGCTGCGCACCACCGGTGCCCTCGCCCAGGCCGCCGAAGCCGGCGCCGAGGCCTCGGCGCCGGTCGCCGCCGAGGCCGCCGCCCCGGCCGACGGCACCCCGCACACCGCCGGTGACGACACCCCGACCGCCGAGGAGCAATCCGTGCCCGCTGGTTCCGGCATCCCGGTCCGCGGCTTCGTCCGCGGCGCCGAGAACGCGCCCGTCCCGCGGGCCGCCGTCACGCTGATCTCGCTCTCCGGGCGCCAGCTGGGCCGCGGCGTCGCCCAGGCCGACGGCTCCTACGCGCTCGACGCGCCGGGCACGGGATCGTACGTCCTGATCGCCTCCGCCGACGGCTACCAGCCGCAGGCCTCGACGATCGTCGTCCACGACGAGCCGCTCGCCTACGACGTGCTGCTCAGCGGCACCAGCGGCCTCACCGGCGTCGTCCGCGCCGCCGAGACCGCGCGGCCCGTGAAGGACGCCATGGTCGTCGTCACCGATGTGCGCGGCGACCTGCTGGCCACGGCCACCACCGGTGAGGACGGCGAGTTCTCCTTCGCCGAGCTGGTGCCGGGCAGCGTCACCGTCGCCGTGAACGCCGCCGGGTTCCGGCCGCGGGCCCTGCCCGTCGAGATCGGCGGCACCGGCGTCACCCGCGTCGAGGCCGACCTCGACGCCGGCGCCCAGGTGCAGGGCGTCGTACGCGCCCCGCACGGCCCGCTCGCCGACGCCCGCGTCACCCTCGTCGACGCCGCCGGCAACGTCGTCGGCAACGCCACCACCGGCTCCGACGGGGCGTACGCCTTCACCGACCTGGACAGCGGCGAGTACACCGTCATCGCAACGGGCTACCCGCCCGTGGCGACGAGCCTCACCGTGACCGGCGGCGGCACCGACGGCCACGACATCGAACTCGCCCACCCCGGCGAGTAGCCCACAGCCCCGGCCCGCGGCGGGCAGGCACGTCCTCGGGTGGAGGACGTGCCCCCGTCGCGGGCCGGATTCACCGCGGGCCGGATTCGTTCACCGGATGCATTCAGCGGCTGCGTTCACCTGCCGCATTCACCGGATTCTTTCGTCCGACCGATTCATCACCTCTTCACGACCGACTTTTCACCCCTTCACGGGGCCTTCGCAGGGAGAGAACACGGGATGGCACTTGCCGCGAGGATCCGCACCCGCGACGGATGGGCCGTGTCGCACGCCGTCGTCACGGTGACCGACGCGACCGGCACGCAGATCCTGCGCGCCGAGGCGGACACCGACGGCACCGTACGGGACACGACCGAGCTGGCGCCCGGCGCGTACACGGTCATCGTCACCGCCGTCGGATACGCCCCGGCCGCCGCCGGCGCCATCGTCACCGCGAGCGGACGCGCCGACGTCGGCACGATCACCCTCGCCCGGCAGGGCGGCACCGAGCTGCCCCCGCCCGGCCCGTGGACCGTCGACCCCGCTCACTCCACGGTCGGCGCCGTCGCCCAGCACCTCGGCATCTCCAGCGTGCGGGGCCGGTTCACCGACTTCACCGCCTCCGTGGAGATCGCCCCCGACGACATCACCAAGTCCCGCGTGGAGGCGGTGATCCGGGCCGCGTCCATCGACACCGGCAACCGCATGCGGGACGAGCATCTGCGCTCCGCCGACTTCCTCGACGTCGAGAAGCACCCCGAGATCACCTACCGTTCCGGCGGGCTGACCGCCGTCGGCACCGACCGGTGGACCGTCCACGGCGAACTGTCACTGCACGGCGTCGTACGGCCCGTCGACCTCGACCTCGCCTACCTCGGCACCGGCGCCGACCCCTGGGGCGGCACCCGCGCCGCGTTCCGGGCCACCACCGAACTCCACCGCGACGACTTCGCCATGAACTACAACCAGATCGTGCAGGCCGGCATCGCCGCCATCGGCACCACCCTGAAGGTCGAGCTGGAGATCCAGGCCGTGCAGGGCGACACGCTGCCCCAGGCGTAGGCACAGCAGGGTCAGGCAGGGCGGGGCCCGGTGCACTTAGGCTGCGAGACATGGCACCGAACATCGCGACGAACACGCGCGTATCGCTGGACGAGCTGCTGGACTTCGTACGGCCCCGCCACCGGGCCCTGCTGATCACCCGCCGGTCCGACGGCAGCCCCCAGGCCTCCCCGCTGACCTGCGGAGTCGACGACTCCGGGCGGCTCGTCGTCTCCACGTACCCGGAGCGGGCCAAGACCCGCAACGCCAAGCGGGACGCGCGGGTCAGCGTGGTCGTGCTGAGCGACGAGTGGAACGGGCCCTGGGTGCAGATCGACGGCACCGCCGAGGTCATCGACGCCCCCGACTCCGTCGAGCCGCTCGTGGAGTACTACCGGAACATCGCCGGGGAGCACCCCGACTGGGACGAGTACCGCGCGGCCATGGTCAAGCAGGGCAAGTCGATCATCCGTGTCACGCCGGAGCGGTGGGGACCCGTCGCCACCGGCGGGTTCCCGGCGCGGCTCGTGGAGAACGACGGGCAGTAGGCAGGACCGGGCGGTATCCCTTGGGGGGCTGGGGCGCGCTTGGCGGGCG
>NZ_JALLGL010000128.1 GCF_023072675.1 Streptomyces sp. XM83C | reverse complement strand
GGTCCGGCGAAGGCACGGGCGGGCCGCCGCCTCCGCCCCCTCCCCCGCCGGCGCCTCCGCCGACGCCGCGCCGCCCGAAGGGCCCGCGCTGACCTGGGCGGTGCGCCGCGCGGCGGCGTAGGGTGAGGGTCGTCGGGTGCCGTCCGGCAGCACGTGTCCGGCAGGCGGACCTCAGGGGCGGCAGGCACTGGGTGCCGGATACGGTGGAAGCACCATGAGCGCTTCGCAGACCTCGATCTCTGAGACCTCTGACGTCCCCACCCTCCTCGTCAAGATCTTCGGCAAGGACAGGCCGGGCATCACCGCCGGTCTCTTCGACACCCTCGCCGCCTACTCCGTCGACGTGGTCGACATCGAGCAGGTCGTCACCCGTGGCCGCATGGTGCTGTGCGCGCTCGTCACCGCGCCCCAGCACGGCCTGGAGGGCGACCTGAGGGCCACCGTGCACAGCTGGGCCGAGTCGATGAAGATGCAGGCGGAGATCATCTCCGGCACCGGCGACAACCGGCCGCGTGGCCTCGGACGGTCCCTCGTCACCGTGCTCGGCCATCCGCTGACCTCGGAGGCCACGGCCGCGATCGCCGGGCGGATCACCAAGGCGGGCGGCAACATCGACCGTATCTTCCGGCTGGCGAAGTACCCGGTGACGGCCGTCGAGTTCGCCGTGTCCGGTGTGGAGACCGAGCCGCTGCGCACCGCGCTGGTGACGGACGCCGCCGCGCTCGGTGTGGACGTGGCGGTCGTCGCGGCGGGGCTGCACCGGCGGGCCCAGCGGCTCGTCGTCATGGACGTCGACTCCACGCTCATCCAGGACGAGGTCATCGAGCTGTTCGCGGCGCACGCCGGCTGCGAGGACAAGGTCGCCGAGGTGACGGCGGCGGCGATGCGCGGCGAGCTGGACTTCGAGCAGTCGCTGCACGCGCGCGTGGCGCTGCTCGCGGGGCTGGACGCGTCGGTGGTGGACAAGGTGCGCAGCGAGGTGCGGCTGACGCCGGGTGCGCGCACCCTGATCCGGACGCTGAAACGACTCGGCTACCAGGTCGGCGTGGTCTCCGGGGGCTTCACCCAGGTCACCGACGATCTGAAGGAGCGGCTGGGTCTGGACTTCGCGCAGGCCAACACGCTGGAGATCGTCGACGGGAAGCTGACCGGGCGGGTCACGGGCGAGATCGTGGACCGGGCGGGCAAGGCGCGGCTGCTGCGCCGGTTCGCCGCGGAGGCGGGCGTGCCGCTGGCGCAGACGGTCGCCATCGGTGACGGCGCCAACGATCTGGACATGCTGAACGCGGCCGGCCTCGGTGTGGCGTTCAACGCCAAGCCGGTGGTGCGTGAGGCCGCGCACACGGCGGTGAACGTGCCGTTCCTGGACACCGTGCTGTATCTGCTCGGTGTGACGCGTGAAGAGGTCGAGGCGGCGGACTCGCTGGACGGGTGAGCGCCCGCGCCGCCCGGATGTGACAGGGCCCGGCACTCTCGCGGTGCCGGGCCCTTCGCTGTCACGGGCGCGTGCCCGCGCGGCGGGTCAGTCGGCGGGCGCCCAGTAGTCGGCCAGCCGGGCGGTTCCGGGTTCGAGGGACTTCCAGGGGCCGTCGAAGGTCAGCACGGCGAAGGCGGCGGCGGGGAAGCCGCGCCGGTGCATCCGGTCGAGGGCGTCGCCCTCGGCCTCCGCGGACAGGACGTCGGCGAGGCCCTGCACGCCGGGGTTGTGGCCGATCAGCAGGATGTTGCGCACGTCGTCCGGGGTCTCGTTGAGCAGGGCGATCAGCTCGCCCGGCGAGGCCTCGTAGATCCGCTCCTCGTAGACGGTCTTCGGCCGGTGCGGGAACTCGTGCACGGCGAGTTTCCAGGTCTCGCGGGTGCGGACCGCGGTCGAGCAGAGGGCCAGGTCGAAGGTGATGCCGGTGTCGGCCAGCCGCCTTCCGGCCTCGGCGGCGTCCAAGCGGCCCCGTTCGGCGAGCGGGCGTTCGTGGTCGGTCACCTGTGGCCAGTCGGCTTTCGCATGCCGGAAGAGGGCGATCCTGCGGGGTTCTGCGACGCTCATGCCCCCCAGCTTCGCATGAAAAAGCCCATGCGGCGCAGGGAGTTGACATGCGGATTCGTCAGTGGGCGATCAGTTCCCGGGCGCGTTCCAGGAGGCGGGTGATCGCCGGGTCGCCGGCCGCCGTGTGCGCGTCGGACGGGTTGAGTATCAGCAGGAACAGGGTGATGAAGGCGAGGGTGGGCAGGGCCAGGGCCCACCAGGGCAGCCGGGTGCCGGCGTCGTGGGTGGTCGCCGGGTGGGGCCGGGTGTGCGTAGGGGCCGACATGGGGTGCCTCCGCTGGTCTCCGCCGGTGTCGAGTGGTCCGCCGACCGCGTCTCGCGGTCACAACTCGAAGCTACGGAAACCGGGGGCGCCGTCCCATCCGGTGATCCACCCACTTGACCCTGACCCTCACCCCCTAGGGGACAGGGGGGTTAACCCCACCTCCCCCGGAACGGACGCGTCCGGTCAGCCGCCGGGAACGGCTCGCGAGGCTGCCCCTGGGAAGGCCGAGGGGAGGCCCACAAGGGGACTCGGAGGGCAGACTCACGGGGAGGCGATCGTCGCGATGATCGCGATGACCACGAAGATGGCGAGGAACGCGCCGAAGACGATCAGCAGTTTCTTCTGGCCGTTCTGAGGGTTCGGGTCGAGCACTGGCATGGGGCAAGTCTCCCATCCCGGCTCCACCGACCCGCCCCGGGGGGCGCCCCCACGGTCGCTGTGCCGACCGGCCCCGGGGGGCGGCGGCCCCCACACGGTCGGTGAGCCGACCGGCCCCTGGTCCCCCCACGCGGTCGCTCCCACGCCCCGCCCCAGAAGCTCCCCCCGCGGCCGGGAGCACTCCCCCGGCGTGCGAGGCCGTGCACCGGCTCTCGAGACGTGGCACGCGCGGGTGCCGCGCACCGGCCGCCGGGTGTCAGCGGGCCGCCTCGTCCTCCACCGTGCGGTCGCGGCCCGCCAGAACGCCGACGATCATCTGCGGCACCATCAGCACGGCCATCAGGGCGATCGGCAGGCCCCAGCCGCCGCTGCTCTGGTAGAGCACGCCGACCAGCAGCGGGCCGGGGATGGAGATGAGATAGCCGGTGCTCTGCGAGAAGGCCGACAGCTGGGCCACGCCCGCGCCGGAGCGGGCGCGCATGCCGACCATGGTCAGGGCCAGCGGGAAGGCGCAGTTGGATATGCCCAGCAGTACGGCCCAGGCCCAGGCGCCGCCGGCCGGCGCGAAGTACAGCCCCGCATAGCCGGCGAGGCCGCACAGTCCGAGGGCCACCACGATGGGGCCCTGGTGCGGCAGCCGGGTGGCCAGGCGCGGGATGGCGAAGGCGAGCGGAACGCCCATCACCATGGTGACGGCGAGGAGCAGACCGGCGGTGTCCGCCGGGACGCCCGCGTCACGGAAGATCTGCGCCATCCAGCCCATGGTGATGTAGGCGGCGGTGGCCTGGAGGCCGAAGAAGACGGCGAGCGCCCAGGCGGTGCGGCTGCGGGTGATCCGCAGCGCGGGCGACGGCGTCGGTGCCGGGCGGTCGTCCGCCGGGGGTGCGCCCGCCCGGTCCTCGGGCCGCGCCGCAGCGCCGGAGCGGACGTTCCCCCGTTCCCGTACGAGAGGCAGCCACGGCAGTACGGCCGCTGCCGCGAGCGCCGCCCACAGCGCGAGGCCGGTCCGCCAGCTCCCGCCCAGGGCGTCGGTCAGCGGCACCGTGGCCGCCGCGGCCACGGAGGTGCCCACGGCGAGGGTCATCGAGTACAGGCCGGTCATGGAGCCGACCCGGTCGGGGAACCAGCGCTTGACGATGACCGGCATGAGCACGTTGCTGACGGCGATGCCCATCAGGGCGAGGGTGGTGGCGGCCAGGAAGCCGGCCGTGCCGCCGGCGTACGGGCGTATGAGCAGGCCGGTCGCGATGGCGGCCATGCCGGCGCAGACGACCGCGGCGGGGCCGAAGCGGCGGGCGAGACGCGGGGCCGTGGCGCCGAAGACGGCGAAGCACAGGGACGGTACGGAGGTGAGCAGTCCGGCCACGCCGCCGCTCATGCCGAGGCCCTCGCGGGTCTCCTCCATCAGGGCGCCCAGGCTGGTGACGGCGGGGCGCAGGTTGAGCGACGCCAGCACGATGCCGACGACGACCAGGCGGGTGGTCCACGCGCGCGTGGAGGCACCGAGGTCGCGCGGTGCGGTCGAGGCCGGGATGCGTCCGGTCGTGGAGGTCGTCGTCCGGGTCTCGTCACCAGTCATGCCACCCATCATAGAATCATGGGATGATTGGTTGTCCACTGTCGGGTGCGCCGGTCCCCCCTCCGGCATGCGAAGGTGAGTCATGCCTCTGAGCCATCCCCGTCGCTCGGCGCTGTCCGAGCAGGTCATCGCCGCCCTGCGCGCCCAGATCACCTCGGGCGAGTGGCCGGTCGGCTCCCGCATCCCGACCGAGCCGGAGCTGGTCGATCAGCTCGGCGTCGCCCGCAACACCGTCCGGGAGGCCGTACGGGCCCTCGCGCACAACGGTCTGCTGGACATCCGGCAGGGTTCCGGCACCTATGTGGCCGCGACCAGCGAGCTGGCCGGGGTGATGCACCGCCGGTTCGCCGACGCGGACCCCCGGCACATCGCCGAGCTGCGCTCCACGCTGGAGGCCGGCGCGGCACGGCTGGCCGCCGAGCGTCGTACGGAGAAGGACCTCAAGCAGCTCGGGGCGCTGCTGGAACGCCGTGAGGAGGCGTGGCTGTCCGGTGACGCGGAGGCCTTCGTGACGGCGGACGCCAGCTTCCACATGGCGGTGGTGGCGGCTTCCCACAACGGCGTCATGACGGCGATGTACGCGGACCTGGGCGAGGTGCTGCGGGACTGGCTGCGCGAGGACGTCGGCGAGGAGCTGTCGCAGCGGACGTATGTGAGCCACGCGCCCGTGGTGGAGGCGATCCGTGCCGGGGACGCGGAGACGGCGGCGACGGAGGCGGCGAGCTATCCGTTCTCGTGCCGCCCGGAACGCTGGTTCGGCACGTCCCGCCCGCCCTCCGACGCGCAGCGCTCCCCGGCCGGCGGCTGACGAACGGCCTTCCCGGACCCACGGCCGACAACCGGCCTTCCCGGACCCACGGCCGCCGAACGCCTCCCGCCCCACGGTCGGCGCTCGCCCCTGGCCGTCGCGGACGTGCGTCGCCCCCCGCCGTCAGATCTCCCCGGGCCGATGGCTGACCCAGGCCCCGCCGACCTCCTTCCAGCAGCGGCCGGCCAGGCGCACGGTGACGGCCGGGCCGTCGTCGACCGGGGCGCTGTCGGTGTCGATGTCCCACCAGCGGGCGCACTCGATGTGCAGGCTGACGCGGTCGGTGCGGACGTAGGGATTGTGGCAGTGGGCGACGACGTGGGAGCCGCTGATCCGGACGCGGCACTCGGCGCCGAAGGGCTGCCCGTCGGTCGGCCGTGCGTTCTGCACGCGCGCGTGGGAGGACGCCTGGTACGGCAGGAGAAGCACGAGAGCGGCTGCTGCGGTCACTGGGGCGAGGCTGCGGGACAGGCGCACAAGGGAACCTCCTCGGCCGTACGGCTGCGGGGCGGTACGCCATCCAGCGTGCGCGCCGATGACCGTACCCCGCCCGGCCGGTGAGCCGAACGGGTGACCCGGCGGGCGGTACGGCGAGGGCCCGCGACCCCGGGGGGTGCGGGCCCTGGCGGGACACCGGTCGGGTCAGGCACCGATGGCGTGCAGGCCGCCGTCCACGTGGATGATCTCGCCGGTGGTCTTCGGGAACCAGTCGCTCAGCAGGGCGACGATGCCGCGGCCGGCCGGCTCGGGGTCCTTCAGGTCCCACTCCAGCGGGGAGCGGGTGTCCCACACGGACGCCAGCTCGCCGAAGCCGGGGATGGACTTCGCGGCCATGGAGCCGATCGGGCCGGCGGAGATGAGGTTGCAGCGGATGTTCTGCTTGCCCAGGTCACGGGCGAGGTAACGGCTGGTGGCCTCCAGGGCGGCCTTGGCCGGGCCCATCCAGTCGTACTGCGGCCACGCGTACTGCGCGTCGAAGGTGAGGCCGACCACCGAGCCGCCGTTCTGCATCAGCGGCAGGCAGGCCATGGTCAGCGACTTCAGGGAGTACGCCGAGACGTGCATGGCGGTGGCGACCGACTCGAACGGCGTGTTGAGGAAGTTGCCGCCGAGCGCGTCCTGCGGCGCGAAACCGATGGAGTGCACGACGCCGTCCAGGCCGCCCAGCTCCTCGCCGACGAGGTCGGCGAGCCGGTTCAGGTGCTCGTCGTTGGTGACGTCCAGCTCGATGACCTTGGTGGGCTTCGGCAGCTTCTTGGCGATGCGCTCGGTCAGCGTCGGCCGCGGGAACGCCGTCAGGATGATCTCGGCGCCCTGCTCCTGGGCCAGCTTGGCGGCGTGGAAGGCGATGGAGGACTCCATCAGCACACCGGTGATCAGGACGCGCTTGCCCTCGAGAATTCCGCTCATGGTGATCAGTGACCCATTCCCAGTCCGCCGTCAACGGGGATGACGGCTCCAGTGATGTACGAGGCGTCGTCCGAGGCGAGGAACCGCACCGTCGCGGCGATCTCCTCCGGCTGCGCGTACCGGCCGAGCGGCACCTGCGAGACGATGTTCTCGCGCTGCTCGTCGGTGAGCGCCTTGGTCATGTCGGTGTCGACGAAGCCGGGCGCGACGACGTTGAAGGTGATGTTGCGCGAGCCCAGCTCCCGGGCGAGGGAACGCGCGAAGCCGACCAGCGCGGCCTTGGAGGCGGCGTAGTTGGCCTGTCCCGCCGAGCCGAGCAGGCCGACCACCGACGAGATCAGCACGACGCGGCCCTTCTTGGCCCGCAGCATGCCGCGGTTCGCGCGCTTCACGACGCGGAACGTGCCGGTCAGGTTCGTGTCGATGACCGAGGTGAAGTCCTCCTCGGACATACGCATCAGGAGCGTGTCCTTGGTGACGCCGGCGTTGGCGACGAGGACCTCGACCGGGCCGTGCTGGGCCTCGATCTCCTTGTAGGCCTGCTCCACCTGCTCGGGGTCGGTGATGTCGCACTTGACGGCGAGGAAACCGGACGGCGGCTCGCCCGAGCGGTACGTGATGGCGACCTTGTCGCCGGCGTCGGCGAACGCGCGGGCGATGGCGAGGCCGATGCCCCGGTTGCCTCCGGTGACGAGAACCGAGCGGCTCAACGGATCACCCTTTCGATAGCGGTCTGACACACCCGCCCGAACACCTGGATGACAGGCGGCTTCGTCATGAAACCTATCGGTAGCGCCGGGGCCGCGGACATTCGGGCACCGACAGTGGCTCAGGAGAGTCACTGTGGGGTCCCTACAGAAAGACGACGACCCGCTACGGAAAGGTGTGGTCCCGCGTGCGCGTGCGCGACATGATCGGAGCTCACAGGTCACGACAGCAGGGAGACCTCGGTGCCTCATACGATCGACGAAGCCTTCACGGCACTTCCTCTACGCGCCCTCGCCGACGCCGCGCTGGCACGCGCGCGTGCGCTCGGCGCCGAGCATGCCGACTTCCGGCTGGAGCGGGTGCGCAGCGCCGCCTGGCAGCTGCGGGACGCCAAGCCGGCCGGGTCGTCGGACACCACCGACCTCGGGTACGCGGTGCGGGTCGTGCACGGCGGGTCGTGGGGTTTCGCCTCGGGCGTCGACCTGACGATGGACGCGGCAGCGCGCGTAGCCTCGCAGGCGGTGGCGATGGCGAAGCTGTCCGCGCAGGTCATCAAGGCCGCGGGGGCGGACGAGCGGGTGGAGCTGGCCGACGAGCCGGTGCACGCCGAGAAGACGTGGATCTCGTCGTACGAGATCGATCCGTTCACCGTGCCGGACGAGGAGAAGACCGCGCTGCTGCGGGAGTGGAGCCTGCGGCTGCTGAACGCGGACGGCGTCGACCATGTGGACGCCTCGCTGCTCACCGTCCATGAGAACAAGTTCTACGCCGACACGGCCGGCACGGTCACCACACAGCAGCGCGTGCGGCTGCATCCGGTGCTGAACGCGGTGTCGGTGGACGACTCCAGCGGCGAGTTCGACTCGATGCGCACGCTGGCGCCGCCGGTGGGCCGCGGCTGGGAGTATCTGACGGGCACCGGCTGGGACTGGGACCGGGAGCTGGCTGAGATCCCGGAGCTGCTCGCGGAGAAGATGCGCGCGCCGAGCGTCGAGCCCGGCCTGTACGACCTGGTCGTCGACCCGTCCAATCTGTGGCTGACCATCCACGAGTCCATCGGGCACGCCACCGAGCTGGACCGGGCGCTCGGCTACGAGGCCGCGTACGCGGGCACGTCGTTCGCCACGTTCGACCAGCTCGGGAAGTTGCGGTACGGCTCGGAGCTGATGAACGTCACCGGTGACCGCACCGCCGAGCACGGGCTCGCCACGATCGGCTACGACGACGAGGGCGTGCAGGCGCAGTCCTGGGACCTCGTCAAGGACGGCGTCCTCGTCGGCTACCAGCTCGACCGGCGCATCGCGCGGCTGACCGGGTTCGAGCGGTCCAACGGGTGCGCGTTCGCCGACTCCCCCTCCCATGTGCCGGTGCAGCGCATGGCCAACGTCTCGCTGCGGCCCGACCCCGCGGGCATGTCGACGGAGGACCTGATCGGCAGCGTGGACCGCGGGATCTATGTCGTCGGTGACCGGTCCTGGTCGATCGACATGCAGCGGTACAACTTCCAGTTCACCGGGCAGCGGTTCTACCGGATCGAGAACGGGCGGCTGACCGGGCAGTTGCGGGACGTCGCCTACCAGGCCACGACCACCGACTTCTGGGGTTCCATGGCCGCCGTCGGCGGTCCGCAGACCTACGTCCTCGGCGGCGCCTTCAACTGCGGCAAGGCCCAGCCGGGGCAGGTCGCCGCGGTCTCCCACGGCTGCCCCTCCGCCCTGTTCAGGGGCGTCAACATCCTCAACACGACGCAGGAGGCCGGTCGATGATCGTCCGCTTCGGGTCCGGCCGGGGGTCCGAGGGTCGTCCCCCGGGCCGGCACAGTCTCAACACTACGCAGGAGGCCGGTCGATGAGCGCCCCCGTCAGCAAGCCGCACGAGATCGTCGAGCGTGCCCTGGAGCTGTCGACCGCCGACGGGTGTGTCGTCATCGCCGACGAGCATTCCACCGCCAATCTGCGCTGGGCGGGCAACGCGCTGACCACCAACGGCGTCACGCGCGGCCGTAACCTCACGGTGATCGCGACCGTCGACGGCCGGGAGGGCACCGCCTCCGGTGTGGTGTCGCGGTCGGCGGTGACCGCGGACGAGCTGGAGCCGCTGGTGCGGGCCGCCGAGGCCGCCGCGCGCGGCGCCGGGCCCGCGGAGGACGCGCAGCCGCTCGTCAGCGGCGTGCCGGCCGCCCCGGACTTCACGGACGCGCCCGCGGAGACCTCCTCCGCCGTGTTCGCCGAGTTCGCGCCGGCGCTCGGTGAGGCGTTCGCACACGCGCGTGCGGGCGGCCGGGAACTGTACGGCTTCGCCAATCACGAGATGGTGTCGACCTACCTTGGCACGTCGACGGGGCTGCGGCTGCGTCACGACCAGCCCAACGGGACGCTGGAGGTGAACGCCAAGTCGCCCGACCGCACCCGGTCGGCGTGGGCGGGCCGCTCCACGCGGGACTTCAAGGACGTCGACCCGGCGGCGCTCGACGCCGAGCTCGCCGTACGGCTCGACTGGGCGCGGCGGCGGGTGGAGCTGCCCGCCGGACGGTACGAGACGCTGCTGCCGCCGACCGCCGTCGCCGACCTGCTGATCTACCAGCTGTGGTCGGCCTCGGGCCGGGACGCCGCAGAGGGCCGCACCGTGTTCTCCAAGCCGGGCGGCGGGACCCGCGTCGGCGAGAAGCTGACGGACCTGCCGCTGACGCTGCGCAGCGACCCGAACGAGCCGGGCCTGGAGTGCGCGCCGTTCGTGATCGCTCACGCCTCCGGCGCCGACCAGTCGGTGTTCGACAACGGGCTGGCCGCCCCGGCCACCGAGTGGATCAGCTCCGGCGTGCTGAACCGGCTGACGACCACCCGGCACAGTGCGGGCCTGACCGGGCTGCCGGTGGCGCCGATGGGCGGCAATCTGATCCTCGACGGCGGTACGGACGGCTCGCTGGAGGAGATGGTCGCGGCCACCGGGCGGGGGCTGCTGCTGACCTGCCTGTGGTACATCCGCGAGGTCGATCCGGCGACTCTGCTGCTGACCGGGCTGACCCGGGACGGGGTGTACCTGGTGGAGAACGGCGAGGTGACGGGCGCGGTGAACAACTTCCGGTTCAACGAGTCGCCGGTCGGGCTGCTCGGCCGGGCCACCGAGGCGGGCCGTACGGAGAAGACACTGCCGAGGGAGTGGAGCGACTGGTTCACGCGGACGGCGATGCCGGCGCTGCGGGTGCCCGATTTCAACATGAGCTCGGTCAGCAAGGGTGTGTGACCCTCCGCGGGTCACTTCGCTGTCGGAGGTCCCCCCTAGACTTGGGGGGACCCTTCCTACCTCTCAAGGAGACAGACGACCGTGACGGACATCGTCGACGAGCTGAAGTGGCGCGGGCTGTTCGCCCTGTCCACTGACGAGGACGCTTTGCGCAAGGCGCTCGCGGACGGTCCCGTCACGTTCTATTGCGGCTTCGACCCGACCGCGCCGTCCCTGCACGTGGGCCATCTGGTGCAGGTGCTCACCGTGCGCCGGCTCCAGCAGGCCGGTCACCGGCCGCTGGCGCTGGTCGGCGGCGCGACAGGCCTGATCGGCGACCCGCGTCCGACCGCCGAGCGCACGCTGAACGACCCGGAGACGGTCGCCGGCTGGGTGGACAAGCTGCGCCGCCAGATCGAGCCGTTCCTGTCCTTCGAGGGCGAGAACGCCGCGGTCATGGTGAACAATCTGGACTGGACGCAGGGTCTGTCCGCGATCGAGTTCCTGCGGGACATCGGCAAGCACTTCCGGGTCAACAAGATGCTGACGAAGGACTCGGTGGCCCGGCGGCTGGAGTCCGACCAGGGCATCAGCTACACGGAGTTCAGCTACCAGATCCTCCAGGGCATGGACTTCCTCCAGCTGTACCGGAGGTACGGCTGCACGCTCCAGCAGGGCGGCAGCGACCAGTGGGGGAACCTCACGGCCGGGCTGGACCTGATCCACAAGCTGGAGCCGCACGCCGAGGTGCACGCGCTGGCGACGCCGCTGATGACGAAAGCGGACGGCACCAAGTTCGGCAAGACCGAGGGCGGCGCCGTATGGCTCGACCCGGAGATGACGACGCCGTACGCGTTCTACCAGTTCTGGCTGAACGTGGACGACCGGGACATCTCCCGCTACATGCGCATCCTTTCCTTCAAGTCCCGTGAGGAGCTGGAGGAGCTGGAGCGGCAGACCGAGGAGCGCCCGCAGGCCCGTGCTGCCCAGCGGGCGCTGGCGGAGGAGCTGACGACGCTGGTGCACGGCGCCGACCAGACCGCCGCCGTGATCGCCGCGTCCAAGGCGCTGTTCGGCCAGGGCGAGCTGGCGGGGCTGGACGAGGCGACGCTGTCGGCCGCACTGTCCGAGGTGCCGCATGTGCGGGTGGCCGAGCTGGCTCCGGTGGTGGATCTGTTCGCCGAGGTCGGCCTGGTGGCCAGCAAGTCCGCCGCGCGCCGAACGGTGAAGGAGGGCGGTGCCTACGTGAACAACGTCAAGGTGGCCGCCGAGGACGCCGTCCCGGCCAAGGAGGATCTGCTGCACGGGCGCTGGCTGGTGCTGCGGCGCGGCAAGAAGAACCTGGCGGCGGTCGAGGTCGTCGCCGGCTGACGGCCGACACGGCAGTCGGCGGGCCGCGAAGGGCAGCGTCGAGGGGCGGTCTCCCGCGCGGGGACCGCCCCTTTGTGCGCCGTTCACCCGCGAGGCGCGGCGTACGGGGCACGGGCCTGCGAGTCGCGGCGTGCGGGTCACGGGCCTGCGGGTCACGCGGGGCGTGGCCCGGTGGCCCGGGCCGCTCAGGCCCGCTGCTTGCGCTTGCCCAGCGTCGCCGAGTAGGCCATGTCACCGAGG
Source organism: Streptomyces sp. XM83C (assembly GCF_023072675.1). GTDB lineage: Bacteria > Actinomycetota > Actinomycetes > Streptomycetales > Streptomycetaceae > Streptomyces > Streptomyces thermocoprophilus. The sequence continues at coordinate 4,547 of NZ_JALLGL010000128.1, read as the reverse complement.
AAGACGATCACGATCGCGGCGATCAGCTGGAAGATATGACGGCTCCAGTCGATACCGGGCGTCTCCTCCACGCCGAAGCCCCGCGCGATCGCGTTGCCGACGATGGCGCCGAGGATGCCGAAGATCGTCGTCAGCCACAGGGGACTGTGCTGCTTGCCCGGGATGATCGCCTTGGCGAGAAGCCCGAGCACGAATCCCACGATGATCGCCCACAACCAGCCCATGGCTGCCTCCTAGTCCGGCACTGGTGAGCCTTGCGTCGAGTCTGGTGCCCTGATCCGTACGGCGCATGCCGAGTACCCCCGTACGCGGCAATGCTGCGCGGGTCGACCCGCCCGGACCGCGGGCGACCCGGTCTCGTGAGCGGCACGGGCGAGGCGTAACGTGGAGCTGTTCGGGCCCCGGAGCCCTGCGCACGCGGAACGTGAACGGGCCGGGGAGAGTCCGATGCGGGCGGATGGTGGGATGTGATGCGGAAGCTGCACGGCGGCACCCGTACCGAGGTGTTCCGGATCACCGGAGCCCGCGCGGGCCTCCAGGAGGACGTGCGCGGCCGGCAGCGGCGGTACGTCATCTCCATGACCGTACGCACCATGGCGGTGATCCTCGCGGCGACCCTGTGGAACGTGGAACGGCACGTGGCGATCGTGGCTCTGGTGCTGGGCGCGCTCCTGCCGTACATCGCCGTGGTGATCGCCAACGCCGGCCGGGAGAACGCGCCGGGGCTTCCCTCGACCTTCGTGACCGCCCCGATGCGGCCGATGATCACGCCGCCGCCCGCGGGCGAGCCGCACGGGGAGACCTTCGCCGGGGACGCCGCGAAGGAGCCTCCCGGACGGCCGTCCTGAGCAGGCCGTGAGCCGGCCGCGGGCCCGGCTCCGTGTGAACCTCAGGAAAACCTCAGATCAATCATGCTGTTCCGCTGCCCTGCGGTGGCCCGGTCGTGACATACTTCGTGTGCGCTCCGCATCCCCCGTCGGAGCGACGGACCGACGCCGGGCAGCTCCCCCCGTGGCTGCTCGGCGTCGCCTTTTGTGCGGCCCGATGCGCCCTGTTCTGCGAGATCGGTGAGACGGACCTGTGACTGACGAGACCCCTGTGTGCAGCGCCAAGGGCTGCCGCGCCGCCGCGGTGTGGGTGCTGGCCTGGAACAACCCGAAGCTGCACACGCCGGAGCGGCGCAAGACATGGCTGGCGTGCGAGGAGCACCGCGAGCATCTGTCCCAGTTCCTGGGTGTACGAGGCTTCCTGAAGGACGTCGTGAAGTTCGAGGAGTGGCAGGCGCCGGACGGGGAGTGACCCGAGGGCGTCGGACACGACGCCGCCGTGCTCGGCGGGACAGGCCTCGGTGGGACAGGTCTCGGTGGGGCGGGGCCCGGTGGGGCGGGTTCAGCCGCCGATCGCCGACATCGGCCGGTCCGGCTGGACGAAGGACGGGTCGTCCAGGCCCGCGCCCGCCTTCTTGCCCCGCATCGCGACCCGCCAGACGCGGGCGATCTCCTCGTCGGAGGCGCCGGAGCGCAGGGCCGCGCGCAGGTCGGTCTCCTCGGTGGCGAACAGGCAGGTGCGTATCTGCCCGTCCGCGGTGAGGCGGGTGCGGTCGCAGGCGGCGCAGAAGGGGCGGGTGACGGAGGCGATGACGCCGACGACATGCGGGCCGCCGTCGACGAGCCAGCGCTCGGCGGGGGCGGAGCCGCGCTTCTCCTCGCCCTCGGGGGTCAGCTCGAAGCGGCTGCGCAGGGAGGCGAGGATGTCCCCGGCGGTGATCATGCCGTCGCGCTTCCAGCCGTGCTGGGCGTCGAGCGGCATCTGCTCGATGAAGCGGAGTTCGTAGTCGTGCTCGACGGCCCAGGCCAACAGGTCGGGGGCCTCGTCGTCGTTGAGGCCGGGCATCAGGACGGAGTTGACCTTCACCGGGTTCAGGCCGGCGTCGCGGGCGGCGTACAGGCCGTCGAGGACGTCCTGGTGGCGGTCGCGGCGGGTGAGGGCCTTGAAGACATCGGGGCGCAGGGTGTCGAGGGAGACGTTGACCCGGTCGAGGCCGGCTGCCTTCAGGGCGGCGGCGGTGCGCTTGAGGCCGATGCCGTTGGTGGTGAGGGACATCTGCGGGCGGGGGGCGAGAGCCGCGACGCGCTCGACGATGCCGACGAGGCCGGGCCGCAGGAGGGGTTCGCCGCCGGTGAAGCGGACCTCGGTGATGCCGAGTGTGCGGACGGCGATGTCGATCAGGCGGACGATCTCGTCGTCCGTCAGCAGGTCGGGCTTGGCCAGCCACTGCAGGCCCTCTTCGGGCATGCAGTAGGTGCAGCGCAGGTTGCAGCGGTCGGTCAGCGAGACCCTCAGGTCGGTGGCCACTCGGCCGTAGGTGTCGATGAGCACGTGGGCCCCCTCCCTCGTCTCGGCGGTCTCGGCTGTGCGATGCCCGATCACACCTGCGAGCCTACGTGACGGCACTGACAACGACACCGGCCCGATCCCACGACATGGGACACGGCCGGGTCGTAGGTACCTACCAGGTGCCTGCGGCCCGGCCGTGCGGGGTGCGGTGCGCCCCTGCCCGGAAGGTTGTTGCAGGGGCTGTGTCAGCGGGCTGCGGTCAGTGGGCGCCGGTGCCGGTCAGGGACCGCACCTCCAGTTCGGCGTACTTGGCCTTGTCCGGTTCCTCCTTGGACAGGTAGGTGCCGATGATGCCGAGCAGGAAGCCGACCGGGATGGAGATGAGGCCGGGGTTCTCCAGCGGGAACCAGTGGAAGTCGACGTCGGGGAACATGGAGCTGGGCTTGCCGGAGACGACCGGCGAGAACAGCACGAGGCCGACGGCGGTGACCAGACCGCCGTAGATGGACCACAGGGCACCGGAGGTGGTGAACCGCTTCCAGAACAGGCTGTAGACGATCGTCGGGAGGTTGGCGGAGGCGGCGACCGCGAAGGCCAGGGCGACCAGGCCGGCGACGTTGAGGTCACGGGCGAGGGCGCCGAGCACGATGGAGACCGCGCCGATGCCGACGGTGGCCCAGCGGGCGGCGCTCACCTCCTGCTTCTCGGTGGCGGTGCCCTTCTTGATGACGTTGGCGTAGATGTCGTGCGCGAAGGACGACGAGGACGCCAGGGTGAGGCCGGCGACGACCGCGAGGATCGTGGCGAACGCGACGGCGGAGATCGAGGCGAGCAGGACGGCACCCCAGTTGGAGTCCACACCGCCGAGATGCAGGGCGAGCAGCGGGGCGGCGGTGTTTCCGGCCTTGTTGGAGGCGATGATCTCGTCCGGCTTGATCAGGGCGGCGGCGCCGAAGCCGAGGGCGAGGGTCATCAGGTAGAAGGCGCCGATCAGGCCGATCGCCCAGATGACGGACTTCCGGGCGGCCTTGGCGGTGGGCACGGTGTAGAAGCGGATGAGGATGTGCGGCAGGCCGGCGGTGCCGAGGACCAGGGCGATGCCGAGGGAGAGGAAGTCGAGCTTGGTGGTGCCGCTCACGCCGTACTTCAGGCCGGGCTCCAGGAACGCGGCGCCCTTGGTGCTGTTGTCGGCGGCCGTGCCGAGCAGGTCGGAGACGTTGAAGTCGAACTTCAGCAGCACCAGGAACGTCAGCAGCAGGGCGCCCGCCATCAGCAGGACGGCCTTGACCATCTGCACCCAGGTGGTGCCCTTCATGCCGCCGATGGTGACGTAGACGATCATCAGTACGCCGACCAGGGCGACGATGCCGATCTTGCCGCCGTCGCTGGTGATGCCGAGGAGCAGTGAGACCAGGACGCCGGCGCCCGCCATCTGGGCGAGCAGGTAGAAGATCGACACGACGATGGTGGAGGTGCCGGCGGCGGTACGGACCGGACGCTGGCGCATCCGGTACGCCAGCACGTCTCCCATGGTGTAGCGGCCGGAGTTGCGCAGTGGTTCGGCGACCAGCAGCAGGGCGACGAGCCAGGCGACGAGGAAGCCGATGGAGTACAGGAAGCCGTCGTAGCCGAAGAGGGCGATGGCACCGGCGATGCCGAGGAAGGACGCGGCTGACATGTAGTCGCCGGAGACGGCGAGGCCGTTCTGGAAGCCGGTGAACTGGCGTCCGCCGGCGTAGAAGTCGGCGGCGTCCTTGGTCTGCCGGCCGGCCCAGACGGTGATGACCAGGGTGGCGACGACGAACACCGCGAACAGGCTGACGATCAGCCCGCGGTGTTCGCTTGCCTCGCCGGCCGCAAGGGTGATCGCGGGGTTCATTCTCCGCCCTCCATCCGGGACTTGATGGCCTCGGCCTTGGGGTCGAGCTTCGCGGCGGCGTGCCGCGCGTACCACCAGGCGATGAGGAACGTGGTGAGGAACTGTGCGAGGCCGAGGACGAGGGCCACGTTGATGTTGCCGAACAGCTTGGTGCCCATGAAGTCGCCCGCGTAGTTGGAGAGCAGGACGTACAGCAGGTACCAGGCGATGAAGGCGACGGTGAGCGGGAAGGCGAAGGAGCGGTAGGAGCGGCGCAGTTCACCGAACTCCGCGCTCTCCTGCACCTCGGTGAATTCCTCGGCGGAGGGCAACCGGGCGGGGGCTGGGGAAG
>NZ_JALLGL010000127.1 GCF_023072675.1 Streptomyces sp. XM83C | reverse complement strand
GGCTACCACCGACTCAGCCCTCGCTACGAACGCAACCCCCGCAACTACCTGGCCTTTCTCGGACTCGCCGCAGCCCTGTGCTGCTACAAGCGCCTCATCCGCCTCACCACATAGGACACGGTCTTAGCGCCCCGACGTGGGAGGAGTCGACCACGCAGCGGGACCAGTCGAGCTTCGCCGCCGCGTTCAGCTCGGCGAGCAGTACCTTGTGCAGCCGCGGCCACGCGCCGGCCTGGTTCCAGTCCCGCAGCCGTCGCCAGCACGTCATGCCCGAGCCGAAACCGAGTTGCTTCGGCAGGTATTCCCACTGGATCCCGGTGTGCAGTACGTGGAGGATCCCGCACAACACATCCCGGTCTGGCGGCGGCCTGCGACCCGGGTACCTGAAGCGCCGCGCACGCTGCGGCAGCAACGGCTCCAGGTGGTCCCACAGCTCATCCGACACCATCCACGGCGAACTCTCCACGCCCGACTGAACGCTCAACTCACGTGTCAGCAAGGGCCGTCAGGGGCGCTCCATCTCATTGTGTCAACCGCTGTGAGGTGGCGGGCGCGACCGGGGGCGTCGGCGAGTCCACCACCTGGTTACCGGGCGGTTGCCCTGTTCGGTGACGTTTCTGCAGCGGGTGGGCGTCACCTGATGGGATGGCGGGGGAGGACAGATCGTTTCGCCTCGTATTCGTGCCGCTACATTGCGTGCTCGTTGGTGACCGGTCGGGTCGCCGTGATGAGGGGACACCTATGAAAAGGGCGCTCGTGGGAGTGGTGACGGCAGGGCTGCTGCTGTCGGCGTCGGGGACCGCGCTGGCCGCGTGGGGGACGAGGATCGAGCCGCTTGAGTCCAAAGGAGTGGCGTTCACGTGGGGCGAGTACAGGTTTAATCCGCCCCAGGTGAATCACGGCTCGTTCGAATGGCAAGGGCGCCTGACGGACACGGATCCGAACGACCGCCACAACGTGTACATGATGGTACGCATCGAAGCCCACGACTGGGTCCGCTACTACGGAAAGCAGAAGCAGAAGGTGTGGATGCACCATTCGAATTGGGATGGTGCGCAGCTGTACACCCACATCGTCAAGATCAAGGCGTGCAGGGACCGGGGGTCGCTCCGGCCGGACAACTGCTCGCAAGAGCTGACCTATACCAACCCGCGTCATCCCGACGCGTAAGTCCACCGCTGCTTCCAGGCCCGGGCGCGTGCCTGGGCCCGCACCTTCCAGGGAAACGAAATCGATACGTCAGAAGTGCTGTCTGCTGAAGGTGTCGAGCTTTTCTACGGTGAGACACAGGCCATCAGACATGCGGAAATGCTGCTGCGGCGCGGAGAGATCGCAGCGATCACCGGACAGAGCGGTTCGGGGAAGTCCTCGTTGCTCTACTGCCTCGCGGGAGTGGTGCCCGTGGCCGACGGTGAGGTCCGGTTCCAGGGGCGCGTCCTCGGACGCATGGACGATCAGGACCTCTGCGCACTCCGACGGGAGCACTTCGGATTCGTTTTCCAATATGGCGAACTGCTGCCGGAGCTGACCGTCGACGAGAACGCGGCCCTGCCGCTCCGTCTGCTCGGACACCGCAAGGGACCCGCCCTTGCCGAGGCCCGGGAGGTGCTCGGTCGGCTCGGGCTCGGCAAGTTCGGCCGCCGAAGGCCGTCACAGCTCTCCGGCGGCCAGTGTCAACGAGTGGCCGTGGCACGTGCTTTGGTCCACAAGCCGACCGTGGTGTTTGCCGACGAACCCACTGGCTCCCTCGACAGTGGCAATGCGTCGGCCGTGCTGCATGAATTCCTGACGCTCGCACGGTCCATGGGTACAGCCGTGGTGCTCGTCACGCACGACCGGCACGTCGCCTCCCGAGCGGACAGTCTCTACGAGATGTGTGACGGAGTGCTCGTCCCTCGGGCGCGGGAGGCGGTGTGAGGGAATTCCTGCTGGGATTGCGCCTCCTGACGGGGAGCGGCAGAGGCAACCGCACCCGGTTCCTGCTCATGGTGGTGGGCAGTGCGATCGGAGTCTGCTGCCTGGCCGTCGTCCTGTCGATCCCGGGGCTGATCGCCGCCCAGGACGCCCGCAAGACGTCGCGTGAGCCGGACTGCTCGAACGGTCTCGGCACCTGCCACGCCAGGCACGGGCTGGGGCTCGCGTTGACCAGAGTCGATCCATACGGCGATGAAGCCCTCACTCGGATCTTCGTGGCCCAGGACGACAAAGCGATCGCACCTCCGCCCGGACTGCGGGCTCTGCCCGCTCCGGGACAGGTGTATGTCTCACCCCGCCTCCACGAGGCGCTCCGCGCGGATCCCGGACTGGCCAAGATGCTCCCCGGACGGGAGGCCGGCATCATCTCGGCTTCCGGGCTGGCGCACCCCGACGAGCTCTACGCCTATGTCGGCGTGCGTATGGACGAGGTCGAGCGCGGAGGCCGACTTTCGTCATTCGGCAGGGAGCGCACGGCCTTCCCCACTGTCGATTCGTCCACGCTGGACATCCTCCGCTTCACGCTTGCGGGTGTTGTCCTTCTGCCTCTGGCGGTCTATCTGTCTGTGTGTGCCAGGCTCTCCGCAGCAGCTCGCGCCAGGCGATTGGCCGCGTTGCGTCTGCTGGGTCTGAGCAGGATGGGCCTGCAGCGGGTCAATGCTGCCGAGACCGTCGTGGCCGCTTTGCTCGGGGCGGTGCTGGGACTCGGGACGTACTGGGTCGTGAACCAGATCGCGTCCCGCATCGGGCTGCCGGGCTTCGACTGGTATCCCTCCGATGCCTCGCTGCCGGTCTCCGCGCTTCTTGTCTGCCTAATCGGTTGCCCCGCGCTGGCCTGGTTCGTGAGTCGCTTCGGAGCCAAGAGAGCCGCGAATGACCCGCTGGGCGTACGCCGCTTCGCAGAACCGAAGCCGCCCTCCCTGTGGGGTCTGGTCCTCCTTGTGCCCGGTCTGGGGATCATCGCCGGGTACTGCGCGGTCGGGATCGCGGGCCACCCACCGACGGACACCAAGCTTTCCAGCATCCTCGTGCCGCTGGCCGTCGTACTGGTCGGCGCCGGGCTGGTGCTGACGCTGCCGGCACTGTCGAGGCTCCTGGCCCGGAAAGTCGCTGCGCGCACCGGATCGCTCAGCCTGGGTCTCGCCATGCGGCGCAATGAGGTGGAGCCGAGCGGGCCCCTCCGCGTCGCCACCGGTCTTGTCGTGCTCATCTTCGCCGCGTCCTTGACACAGGGCGTGCTCGTCGAACTGGACCAGGTCTCCAAGAACACCGCGCCCGTTCAGGCCTACCGCGTGAACCTGCGGGACCTCACCGAGGGAGAGCGGCGGGCGATCGGTGAGGTGCCAGGAACTCGCGGGCACGTCCTGGAGACGGCGTCATGGTCGGACGACGACGGGGCGGAATTCGAGCTGGGGGTCGAGGGGGTGATCGCTTCCTGCGCACAGTTGCGCGCCATGGCGGCGGCCTTGGAGGGGTGTGAGGAAGGGCAGCCAGCTTTGCTGAGTGTGCCGCACGGCGTGAACGAGGCGCCCGCCCCTCCCGGAACACCCTTTCAGTTCCGCTTCGTCGACGATCAGGGCCACCACAGGGTGGTGTCGGTACGCCTGCCCGAGCGCGTCGTGCACTATCAGGACGACGCCGTCTTCCCGGCTCTCTCGGGCGGCACGCTGATCATCCCGCCCTCCCTCGTTCCCACGGGATTCCGCCCTGACGAGGGTGAGTTGCTGCTCGTCAGCGACTCCGAGCCGCACGTGGTGCGTTCCGTCCTCCAGAACATCGCGGCGGTGGACCCGATGCTCGAAGTCGAGACGGAGGGCGTCGACATCACAGCCCTGCGACAGCTCGCTGTCATCAAGACCCTCCTGGCCGTAGGCATGGTCCTGGGCCTGGTCATCGGTGTCGCCGCCTATCTGGTTGCCGCCGCTGATCGGGCTGTGGAGCGGAGGGCGCAGGTGACGGCGTTGTCGTTGCTCGGCGCGCGGCGGCGGACGTTGCGGGCCGTGCAGGTCGCGCAGGTCGTCGTGCCGCTCGGGGTGGGGCTGGGGCTGGCTGTCGTGGCCGGGAAGGCGGCCGAGTCCAGTTACCTCGTCACCGGCGGCGGTGCCGTGTTCTGGGACGGTGACGGCGTGCCGCTGCTGCTGGCCGCCGCCGTGGGCGCCGTGGTCGTGGCGGCCCTCGGTGCGCTGCCGCTGGTGGGCCGGCGGATCGACCCCGAGTTGATCCGCCGGGACTGACGGGACGTCACTCGCAGGCCACTCCGTCGCCGTCCCGGTCGAGTTTGCGGCTGTAGCCGGGGTCGCCCGCGTAGAGCGGGGTGTCGCCGGCGGCGCGGGCCTCGGAGCAGTTGGCGTAGTGGACGGAACCGCCGCCGCCCGAGGACGAGCCGCCGCCCGAGGACGAGCTGCCGCCGCCCGAGGTGCCCGAGCCGGTGGCCGCGCGGGCTGTGACCGTCGTCGTGACCTCCACCGTCTCCGTCGCCGTGACGGTCGTCGTCGGCACCGGCTGCGGTGCGGCCGACTCCGTCACGGTCGCCGTCACCGTGACCGTGGGAGCGGGTGCGGCGGCCACCCGCTTGGCGTCGTCGGTCGTCTTGCTGTCACCGTCGCCGTCCCCGGAGCCGCCGATGGCCATGCCCAGGAAGAGCGCCATGAACAGCGCGGGCAGGACGAACCGTTTCCGTGCCCAGCGGGGGGCCGGGCGGCCGGACGGGGCGTTGGGTGCGTGGTACGGCTGCATGTACGGGTTGGTCAACTTCTGCCCCCCTTACGTGTGGTGCTGTGGAGGCTGAAGGTAGTCCTCCCGGAGCGCCGCGGGGGACTTGTGATGGTTTTGTGACGGAGGCGGCGCCCTGTCGGCGATCGCGGGTCCACGGACGGCCGTGCTCTGCCCGTGGGCGTCGAGGCCGTACACCGTGATCGTGCCGTTCGTGCGGGGCGACGAGCGGCCGGTCACGCCGAGGGGCCCGGCCGGCGTCACCCCGACCGGGCCCCTCGCCCCTGTTCCGCGACCGGTACGGGCCGCTCAGGCGGTGCGTACGTCGTACGCCGCCACCCGTACCGTCTCGTCGTCCAGGCACTGCCCGGTCACCAGGTCGAACCGCTGCTTCAGCAGCGGGCTGGCGACATAGGGGCGGCCCTGGTGGGTGCCGGTCAGGCCGCGGGAGAGGACCGCCGCGCCGGTGAACGGGTCACGGTTGTCGATGGCGTACAGCTCGCCCGCCCGGTCGCGGAACAGGGCGACCTGCCGGCCGTACGGCAGCAGGGCGGCCACACCCCGCCCGGGCAGGAGCCGGCTCAGGTCGCAGACCGTGAACCACGCGTCGTCCAGGCGCAGCTGGATCTTCAGGCCGGTCGTCTCGAGTGCCAGGGTCATCGCTGGGCGCTTCCTTCCAGGACATCTTCGGCAGGCCGCAGGCCGATGGACAGCAGCGGCAGGTCGGGCTTGATCTGGTCGCGCTCGGGGACGAAGCCCACGACCGGGTCGGGGGTGTCGGGGGCGTTGACGAAGGACACGAAGCGGGCGAGCTTCTCCGGGTCGTTGATGGTCTCCGCCCACTCGTCGCGGTAGTTCGCGACGTGCGCCCGCATGAGCCGCTCCAGCTCGTCGCAGATGCCGAGCGAGTCGTGCACCACCACGTCCCGCACGTGGTCCAGGCCGCCCGGGATCCGCTCCAGCCACGTCGAGGTGCGCTCCAGACGGTCGGCGGTGCGGATGTAGAACATCAGGAACCGGTCGATCAGGCGGACCAGTTCGGCGTCCGACAGGTCCTGCGCGAGAAGGTCGGCGTGGCGCGGGGTGGCGCCGCCGTTGCCGCCGACGTACAGGTTCCAGCCGTTGGCGGTGGCGATGATGCCGAAGTCCTTCGACGCGGCCTCCGCGCACTCGCGCTGGCAGCCGGAGACCGCCGACTTCAGCTTGTGCGGGGAGCGCAGGCCCCGATAGCGCAACTCCAGGTCGATCGCCATGCGGACGGAGTCCTGCACGCCGTACCGGCACCACGTGGACCCGACGCAGGACTTCACCGTGCGCAGCGCCTTGCCGTACGCGTGGCCCGACTCGAAGCCGGCGTCCACCAGCCGCGCCCAGATCAGCGGCAGCTGCTCGACGCGGGCGCCGAACATGTCGATCCGCTGACCGCCGGTGATCTTCGTGTAGAGCCCGAAGTCGCGGGCGATCTCACCGATCACGATGAGCTTCTCCGGGGTGATCTCACCGCCGGGGATGCGCGGCACGACCGAGTACGAGCCGTTCTTCTGCAGGTTGGCGAGGAAGTGGTCGTTGGTCTCCTGCAAGGCGGCCTGCTCGCCGTCGAGGACATAGCCGCTCGCGCCGATCGTCGGGGCGAGGGACGCGATGATCGAGGCGACGGCCGGCTTGCAGATGTCGCAGCCGTCGGTGCCGCGGGCCGTCTCCCGGCCGAACCGGTCCAGCAGATCCTGGTACGTGGTGATGCGCAGCGTCAGGACGATCTCGTACAGCTCCTCACGGGTCTGCGAGAAGCACGCGCACAGGCCCTTGTCGACCTCGATGCCGGACGCTTCCAGTTCGGCGGTGACGAGCTGGCCCAGCACCTTCACACAGCTGCCGCAGCCCGTGCCCGCCTTGGTGCACTTCTTCACCTCGGGCACCGTGGTGCACCGGTGGTCGGTGACCGCGCCGCGGATGGTGCCCTTGCTGACATTGTGGCAGGAGCAGATGATCGCGTCGTCCGGCAGCGCCGACGGGCCGAGCTGGGCGGGAGCGCCCGCACCGGCCGGCAGCACCAGCGACTCCGGTGACACCGGCGGCACCGAACCGGTCAGTGCGCGCAGCGTGCCGTACGCGTCCGCGTCACCGACGAGGATGCCGCCGAGCAGCGTGCCGTCCTTGCCGATCACCAGCTTCTTGTACAGGCCGGCCCGCGAGTCGGAGTAGACGACGTCCAGGCAGTCCTCGGTGGTGCCGTGCGCGTCACCGAAGGACGCCACGTCCACGCCGAGCAGCTTCAGCTTCGTCGACAGGTCCGCTCCGGTGAACGCGGCCTCGTCCTCGGCGATCGTCGCGGCGGCCGTCGCCGCCTGCTCGTAGCCGGGCGCGACCAGGCCGTACACCCGGCCGTCCGAGGCGAGCGCGCACTCGCCGATCGCGAACACCCGCGGGTCGGTCACCGTGCGGCACTGCTCGTCCACGGCGACACCGCCGCGCTCCCCGACCTCGAGCCCGCACTCCCGGGCCAGCTGGTCGCGGGGGCGGACACCGGCGCTGAACACCACCATGCCGGCGGCGAGTTCGCTGCCGTCGGACAGCTTCATGCCGGTGACGGCACCGTCCTCGCCGACCACGATCTCCTGCGTGCCCACACCGGTGTGCACGGTCAGGCCCATGTTCTCGACGGTGCGCAGCAGCGCCGCGCCGCCGCCCTCGTCGACCTGCACCGGCATCAGCCGCGGCGCGAACTCCACGATGTGCGTCTCCACACCGAGGCCCTTGAGCGCGCCGGCCGCCTCCAGGCCGAGCAGACCACCGCCGACGACCGCGCCGACCCGCGCCTTCTTCGCGTACTCCTCGATCGCGAGGAGGTCCTCGATCGTGCGGTACACGAAGCAGCCCTCGGCGTCCTTGTTCGGCACGGGCGGCACGAACGGGTAGGAGCCGGTCGCGAGGACGAGCGTGTCGTACGAGAAGACCTTCCCGGACCTCGCGGTCACGGTCCGCGCCTCCCGGTCGACGCTCTCCGCCGGGTCGCCGACGTACAGCTCGATGCCGTGGTCCTCGATGAACCGCAGGTCCGTCAGCGACAGATCCTCCGGGGTGCGGCCGGAGAAGTACGAGGTGAGCTGGACGCGGTCGTAGGCGGGGCGCGGCTCCTCGCACAGCACGACCACGCGGTGCGTGGCGGTCAGGCCGCGCTCGGCGAGCGCCTCCAGGAAGCGCTGGCCGACCATGCCGTGGCCGACGAGCACGATCGTGGGGGTGGCCCCCAGGGTGGCGGTCATTCAGGAGCCTCCATCGTTGGTGAGCAGGTGGAGCAGGGGGCCGCCGTCGGAGGGGAGCGGCTCTGCTCCCTCCCAGGCGCGGGCGAGTGCGCCGACGGTGCCGAGTTCGCCGACGAGGACCCCGCCGACCAGACGGTCGTCACGGACGACGACCTTGCGGTAGGTGCCGCGGGTGGAGTCGGCGAGGCGGACGACGTCGTCGCCCGGCCGGGGCACGGTCTCCCCGAACGCGGCGAGGTCCAGACAGTCCTGACCGGCCAGCGTGAGCCGGGTCAACGCGCGCGTGCCGCGGTAGCGGGCCGACGCGTCACCGGCCTGCCCGAGGACGCCGGATCCGCCGGCCTCCGCCGCCAGCAGCTCGGCGAGCACATCGGCCTGCTCCAGCGCGGGCGCCGCCAGGCCGTACACCGTGCCGTCGTGCTGCGCGCAGTCGCCGACGGCCCGGATGTGCGGGTCGGAGGTGCGCAGCTCGTCGTCGACGAGGACGCCCTTGTGCACGGCGAGCCCCGCCTCCTTGGCGAGCCCGGCCCTCGGCCGCACCCCGCACGCGAGGACGACCAGGTCGGCGTCGAGGGCGTACCCGTCGGCCATCTCGACCGAGCGGACCGCGCCGCCGACGCAGCGCACGTCACGTACCCGGCACTCGGTGTGGACCTCGACGCCGAGGCCCGTCAGGTGCTCCCGCACCAGCCGGGAGGCGTCCGGGTCGAGGTGACGTTCCATCAGCCGCTCGGACTGCTGGGCGAGCACGACCTGCGCGCCGCGCCGGGCGAGCGCGCGGGCCGCGGACACCCCGAGCAGCCCGCCGCCGATCACGACCGCTCTCACGCCGGGCCGGACGGCTTTCGACAGGCCCAGGCAGTCGTCCATCGTGCGGAACGCGTGCACGCCCTCCGGCAGCACACGGTCCGGGGTGAACAGACCGCGCAGCGGCGGCAGCACCGGGTTGGAGCCGGTGGCCAGGACCAGCGTGCCGTAGCCGATACGGGTGCCGTCGGCGCAGGTCACGGCCCGCGCCGCGCGGTCGATCCCGGTCACCCGGGCCCGCACCAGGCCGGCCGGCGCGGGCAGGGCGATCACCTCGGGGCTGTAACGGCCGGCCAGCACCTCGGCGAGCAGCACCCGGTTGTACGGCCGGTGCTCCTCCTCGCCGACGCACAGCGCGGGCACGCCCAGCTCACCGAGCCGCCTGGCGAGCCGGACGCCCGCGAGGCCGGCGCCGATCACCACCACACGCGTATTCGAGGTCATGCAAAGGAGCGTGCGGTGCGGGTGTTTCCCGGTCGCATCGCAACTGTTTCCCGTGAGGAACGCTGCCCTCAGCGGGCACGCACGGCGGATGTGAGGGTTCACGGAGGCCGCCGGAGGCCCGCTGTGAGGCGGTACGGCAGCCCACGCGGGACCCGCCGCGCCGGCCGCAGGGGGGGGTGGGGCAGACCGAACCACGGGGTTCCGTGGCCGCACCATCGTGTACGACACGCGGGCCCGGAAGGCTGGTGGAACGACCGGACCACACCTTCTGGAAGGAGGCCGCCCATGGCCGGCATCTCCGCCCGCGTCACCGTGGGGCGCGTCCTGCGGGAGCCGTTCACCGCCGCGACCTGGCGCCGCACCGCGTACGCCGTGCTCGCCCTGCCCGTGGGCCTGGTCCCGCACGGCGGCCGGCAGAGGGCACCCCTGCGCACCCTGCTCGGCGTGCACGTGATGGAGGGCCCACGCCTCGGCCCGCTGCGGTACACCCTGCTCGCCACCCCCCTGAACCTGCTGGTCGCCGCCCTCACCCTGTACGGCTGGTCGCTGGTGCCGATGAACCTGGCCTGGCCGCTGCGCGCGGGCGACGACCCGGCGTCCGCGTGGGGCGGGCCCACCTTCGCCGGGGCCTGGGCCTTCCACGCCCTCCTCGGCGGTATCGGCCCGCTGCTGCTGATGCCGTGGGCGGTACGCGCGGCGACCGCCGCCCAGACCCGCCTGGCGGTACGACTCCTCGGCCCGGCGCACGGCGCCGCGCGGCCGACGGCACGGGACCCCGAGGCCTCGGCGGCGGGCGGTTCGCCGGGCCGGCAGGCCGGGCCTGTGCCGGGCGCCGACCGGGCGGACGGCAGCCCTACGACCGCGTGTCCCCCGCCCGGGCAGTGGGCGGGGCGCGCCTAAGTTGGCCGGCATGCGCCGCCTCGCACGACCGATCGTCCCGCGCCCGGCCGACACCGCCCGGCGCCTGCGGGCGCTCGCCGCAGCGCCCTTCCGTCCCCGCGCCCTGGCCGCCGCCCTGTACGCCGTCCTCGCCCTGCCGCTCGCCCTCGCCGGGTTCCTGCTGACGCTGGCCGGGCTGGCGGCCGGGCTGGTGCTGTCCGTGACGGCGCTCGGCCCGTGGCTGCTGGCGGCGACCGTGCGGGCCACGCTGGCCCTGGGCGCCGTACAGCGTGCCCTGGTACGCCGGCTGCTCGGCCTGGACATCGAGGCGCCGGAGCCGCAGCGGCCCCGCGGCGCCCTCGACTGGCGGCGCGCGGTCCTCACCGGCCGGGCCGGGCGGCGGGCGGCGGGCTGCGCCCTGCTCACCCCGTTCACCGCGGCCCTCGCCTGCGCCGCCGTCCTCGCCTACGTGTACGGCGTCCTGCTCGCCCTGCACCCACTGCTCGCCCCGCTGAACAACGAGACACGGCGCGCCCCCGACGGCACGACCCGGCAGGTGTCCCTGGAGTTCCTCGGCCAGCAGGTCGACACCTGGCCCCGCTGGCTGATCCCGGTCTGCCTCGGCCTGCTGCTGCTCGCCGCGGCACCCCACCTGGTGCGGCACGCGCTCGTCCCGCACCGGGCCGTGCTCGCGTCGCTGCTCGGGCCGAGCGCCGACGAACGCCGTATCCGCGCCCTGGAGGAGACCCGCGCGCACGCCGTCGAGGACGCCGCCGCCACCCTGCGCCGCATCGAACGCGATCTGCACGACGGCACGCAGGCCCGCCTCGTCGGCCTCGCCATGCACCTCACCCTCATCCGCGAACTCGTGGGCGCCGGCGCCGACCGCGACCGCGTGCTCGCCGCCGTCGACGCCGCCCGGGGCAACGCCGGCCAGGCCATCACCGAACTGCGCCGGCTGGTGAAGGGCATCCACCCGCCCGTCCTCGACGAGGGCCTGCCCGCCGCGCTGGCATCCCTCACCGCGGACAGCGCACTGCCCGTCACCCTCACCACCGACCTGTGCGAACGGCCCGCCCCGGCCGTGGAGTCCATCGTCTACTTCTGCACGGCGGAACTCCTCACCAACGCGGCCAAGCACAGCGGCGCCACGTCCGCCGCCGTCCAGGTCACCGCCCGCGACGGCAGGCTGAACCTCCGCGTCAGCGACGACGGCCGCGGCGGCGCGGTGATCGGCGCCGGCTCCGGGCTGACCGGGCTGCTCGCCCGTGTCCGCACCGTCGACGGCACGATGACCTGCGACAGCCCGCCCGGAGGGCCTACCGTGATCACCGTGGAGTTGCCCACTGCCTGACCGGACGGGAGCCGTATGCGGGTCGTCATCGCCGAGGACTCGGCCATCCTGCGCGACGGACTGGCCGAACTGCTCCGCCTGCGCCACGTCGAGGTGGCCGCCGCCGTCGCGGACGCCGGTACGCTGCTCACCGCCGTCGCCGAGCACACACCCGACGTGGCCGTCGTCGACATCCGGCTGCCGCCCACCCACACCGACGAGGGGGTACGGGCCGCCGTACGGCTGCGGCAGGAGCACCCGGCGACGGGGGTGCTGCTGTTCTCCCAGTACGTCGAGACGACCCACGCCTCCCGACTCCTCGGCGACCCGGCCGGGTTCGGCTACCTGCTGAAGGAACGCGTCGTCGACATCGGCGAGTTCGTCGGCGCGCTGGAACGCGTGGCGTCCGGCGGCACCGCCCTGGACCCCGAGGTGGTCTCCCGCCTCTTCGCCGCGAGCCGCCGCCGCAACGCCCTGGACACCCTCACACCCCGCGAACGCGAGGTGCTCGCGCTGATGGCCGAGGGCCGCACCAACCAGGCCATCGCGCAGGCCCTCACCGTCACCGACCGCGCGGTGGAGAAGCACATCGCGAACATCTTCACCAAGCTGGACCTGCCCCCGTCCGACACGGGCCACCGCCGGGTCCTGGCGGTGCTGCGCTATCTGGAGAACACCTGACCGGGGTGACGGCATGCGGGCATGCCCCTGCCGCACCCCGACGGTGACTTCGCGATCACCGCCATGGACTCGGTGCCCGACGACGCCTGGCATCTGGAGCTGGGCCGGACCTCCGGGCACGGGCCGCACCTGATCGCGGTGGTCCCGGACGAGGAGCCGGCACGGAGCCCACCGTGTGCCTCGACCCGCAGGCAGGGCACACGGACATCCCGTACGAGGTGATGCGCTGGTCGATGGACCAGCTGGACGAACAGATCCGCGTCTCACGGGCCTGGATGCGGCCGAGACCGGACCTCGTGGCAGCCGTCCACCGCCTGCGTCAGGAGTACATCAGGAGTACAGGGGAGCCGTCGACGACGACGAGTTCCCGCGCGTGGTGGCGGTGCGCCGCACGGTCCCCGAGGAGGACCTCCCCGCGGTCCTGGAGGCCGCGTCCGGACGGAACCCCGACGGCGCGGCCACGGACCGGCGGCTCAGTGGCGGGAGCCCTTGAGGTGGGCGGGACCGGCGGCTCAGTGGCGGGAGCCCGTGAGGTGGGCGAAGACGACGACGTTCCCCTGGTAGCCCGTCGACCGGGAGTAGCCGCCGCCGCAGGTGATGACACGCAGCTCGGGCCGGCCGGCCGCGCCGTACACCTTCTCGTCGGGGAAGTCCTTCACCCCGTACACCTCGACCGCGTCCACGGTGAACACGGCCGTGCCGCCGTCACGCCGGTCGACCTCGATCACCGCGCCCCGCTTCAGCGCGCCGAGCGAGTAGAAGACGGCCGGGCCCTCGGCGTTGTCGACATGCCCGGCGACGATCGCGGTGCCGCGCTCACCCGGCGTGGTGCCGGCCTCGTACCAGCCGGCGAGGTTCTTCTCCCCGGCGGGCGGCACGTCCAGACTGCCCGCCGGGGTGAGCCCAAGACCGGTCAGCGGGGCGTCCACCCGGATCGACGGGATGCGGATACGGTCCGGCGGCGACGGCGGCAGCGCGGGCGCCGCACGGCCCGCGGAGCCGCCCGCGCGTGCCTCGGCCGGCGACGGCTGCGGCGGGGCGTGCACACCGGCCGCGCCGTGCAGCAGCCAGGCGCCGGCGCACAGGGCGGCGACGGTCACGGCGGCTATCGCGGTGTTGCCGCGGCGCTTCTTCCCGCGCATACGGTCCCCTTCCCGGGCGGTGGAGACCCCGTGCCCCCCTCCGGGCCGCGAGGGGCGTCGGACCCGGAGGGGGAGGGGACTTGCGGTACCGGCGGACGGACAGCGGAGGGTGCCCGTCAGATCCCGTCGCCTCTCGCCCGGCGATGCAGGAGCCAGGTACCGCCCGCGGCGGCGACGGCGAGAGCCGCCACGCCTGCCGCGGTCTGCACGGGGTCGGGGCCCAGTGCGCCGCCGACCCCCGTCTTCACACTTCCCCGCGGCCGTACCTGCGGGGACGTCGCCGGGCTCAGCGACACGACGAGGTCGCCGTGCAGCTCACGGCCGCCGTCGGCGCAGGTCGCGACGATCTCGTACGTGCCCGGCTGGGCGCTGGGCGGCACCCGGAAGCGGCCCGCCGCCTCCGCGCCGTGACCGGTGGCCGCCAGCGTGAACCGGCCCGCCCCCACCGCGCCGGCGTCGCCGGTCGCCGAACCGTCGTCGCCGCAGGCCACCGTGGTCACCCTGACGTCCGTGCCGGGGACCGCCGTGGCGGGGGACAGCACCAGCTCGGGGGTGTCCGCGGCGTACGCGGGCGCGATGACGCCCGCGGCGGCGGTGACGGTGAGCGCGGTGCCGGTCAGCAGACGGGCGGTACGGCGCATGGTGCTGCTCCCCTCGGTGGTGCCGCTGTCCTTACCGAGGTAAGTGGCACCGGGGCGGTGTCGCTTGCTGAGGGGGCGTCAGAAAGGCGGCGAACGGGCGACGCGGGTGCCGTTTCAGCAGGTCAAGGGCGCCGCCCTCGCCACCACCCGGAAAGCCGAACCCCGGGTTCGAACGAGTGACGCGCGCCGCGCCGCGACCGGGGTGGGCCTGCGACCCGGCGCAGCAGGGGCAGCCGCTCTCGGCTTCGCTCGAGCAGGGGGGACTCCCGTCGCGCCCCCGCGGCACGACTGTCCGCAGCTACGTCGGACTCGCCGCCGGAGTCACCCACCGAGGGGCGCGGGGAACTGCGCGACCAGCCGCCACCGGCCCGCAGGTGACCTCGAAGGGGCGCGGGGAACTGCGCGAAGGCTCCCCACCGGCTTGGCGGTGGAAAGGGGGCGCGGGGGAAGCGCACCCCCGCACCCCCGGGCGCGGCGCTCAGTTCACGTTCACGGCACTCCACGCCGCCGCCACCGCGGCGTACTCCGCGCTGCCGGCCCCGTACAGATCCTTCGCCGCGTTCAGCGTCGCCGTCCGCGCGCCCGAGTACTTCGTCGACGAGGTCATGTACACGGTCAGCGCCCGGTACCAGATCTTCCCGACCTTGTCCCGCCCGATCCCGGTCACGCTCGCCCCGTTGTAGGTCGGGGAGTCGTACGAGACACCGTTGATCGTCTTCGGCCCGCTGCCCTCCGCGAGCAGGTAGGCGAAGTGGTTGGCGACACCGGACGAGTAGTGGACGTCGAGGTTGCCGACGGAGCTGCTCCAGTAGTCGGCGGACCGCCCGTCCTTCGACGGCTTGTCCATGAACCGCAGCGCGGCCTGCCCGAACCCGGGCTTCACGATCTCCTCGCCGATCAGATAGTCCCCGGCGTCGGAGGCGTTCCCGGCGTACCACTCGACCATGGTGCCGAGGATGTCCGAGGTGGCCTCGTTGAGCCCGCCGGACTCCCCGGAGTAGGTCAGCGCGGCGGTCTTGGAGGTGACGCCGTGGGACATCTCGTGCCCGGCGACGTCGAGGGCGACGAGCGGCCCGAAGGTGGTGCCGTCACCGTCGCCGTACGTCATGCAGAAGCAACTGTCGTCCCAGAAGGCGTTGTTGTAGTTGTTGCCGTAGTGGACGCGGTTGTACGAGCCCTTGCCGTCGCCGGCGATGCCGTTCCGGCCGTGAACGTTCTTGTAGTAGTCCCACGTGACGTTCGTGCCGTACTGGGCGTCGACCGCGGCGGTGGCCCGGTCGGACGTCGTGCCGGTGCCCCAGTGGTTGTCGGTGTCGGTGAAGACGGTGGAAGGTGCGCGGCTGAAGCAGATGCCGAAGAAGCACAGGTCGGTCTTGTTGGCGGCGTCGCCGGTGTAGGTGTTGCCGCGGGTGGGGTCCTTCAGCTGGTAGGTCGAGCCGGACTGGGTCGTCTCCAGCGGGACGGTGCCGCTGTACAGGGACGTACCGTCGCCGGTGACGGACTCCAGGCTGTCCCAGGCGTCGATCTGCGCGCCGGACGAGGCGTCGGTGATGACGGTGCGGGCGACGGGGTTGCCCTGCGCGTCGAGGGCGACGGCGTGGGTCCGCCAGGCCAGCCTGGGCGTGCCGTGCAGCGCGTCGACGACCAGTTCCGGCTTGGCGGTGAGCCGGCGCAGCGTCTCGCCGAGGTTGACGGAGCGCAGCGCGTTCACGGCGAGGTCGGCGGCCTTGGGGGCGGGCACGGCCGGGGTGGTGGTCGCGGGGGTGACGGCACGCTCGGTGGCGCGGGAGGCGCCGCGGTAGCTGCCGTCGGGCGCGAGGTGGACGACGAAGTCGCCGCCGAGGACGGGCAGCGAGCGGTAGGTGCGGTCGTAGCGGACGTGCTGGGTGCCGTCGGGGTCGACGATGACGTCCCGGACCTCGGTCTGCTGACCGGCCGTCAGACCGAAGGTGCCGGCGCGTTCCGCGAGGACGGACGCGGCGTTGTCGATGGCGTCGGCGCGGCTGGGTCTGGGGGCGGCACCGGCGGTGGGGGCGGCGCTGATGGCGACTCAGATTCAAGACCCGCGAACCTGTCATGTCCATAGCACGAACGGGAGGGTGTGTGAGAAGGCAGAATCGTTTCCGTGAGGCTTCCGTTCTTCGTCTACGGCACCCTGCGCCCAGGTCAGCGCAACCACGACGCGTTCCTGCGCGGGCGCATCCGCACCGAGCGCCCCGCACGCCTCATGGACGCGGTGCTGTACGACGGACCCGGCTACCCGTACGCCGTCGAGGAACCCGGCGGCACGGTCCACGGCGACCTGGTCACCGCACACCCGGACGTCCACGGCGAACTCCTCGCCGAACTGGACCGGCTGGAGGAGTGCACACCGGGCGGCGACCCGCGCGACCTGTACGCGCGCGTGCGCCGCGAGGTCGTCCTCGACGACGGGCAACGCACCCCGGCCTGGGTGTACCTGGCGGCGCCCGCGGTGGAGGCCCGCCTGCGCGCACACGGCCGCCGCATCGAGAGCGGCGACTGGACCGACCGCGCCTGAGGCGCCGCGAACCCGGGGCCGCCCGGCCGACAAGGCCTACGCCCCGTCCGCCCCCTCGGCCGCCTTCACGGCCTCCACCCGCACCGCGCACACCTTGAACTCCGGCATCCGCGACGTCGGGTCCAACGCAGGGTTGGTGAGGGAGTTGGCGCGGCCCTCGCCCGGCCAGTGGAACGGCATGAACACGGTGTCGGGCCGGATCGCCGTGGTGATACGCGCCGGCGCCACCGCACGGCCCCGCCGGGACTCCACCGCGAGCAGATCCCCCTCCGCCGCGCCCAGTCGGGACGCGAGCCGGGGATGCAGCTCGACGAACGGCCCCGGCGCAGCCTCGTTCAGCTCGGCCACACGACGGGTCTGGGCACCCGACTGGTACTGCGACACCACCCGGCCCGTCGTCAGCAGCACCGGATACTCGCCGTCCGGCTCCTCGGCGGAGGGCCGATGGGCGACGGGCACGAACCGCGCCCGCCCGTCAGGGGTGGCGAACCGGTCGAGGAAGAGACGGGGCGTGCCCGGATGCGGAACAGGGCTCTCAGGCACGGCCTCGGCCGCTACGGCGTCCCGAGCCGGATCGTCCTCGGCCGGTACGCCGTCCAGCCCGGCGTCCTCACCGTCGTACTCCTGCCCGGAACCAGGCCCGGCCACGAGCCCCGCACCGGCCCCGGACCCCGCCCCGGC